>NZ_CP063191.1:1982631-2313070 GCF_028609845.1 Corynebacterium heidelbergense
AGTTAGCACGCTAGTCCCGGCCACTCTTGGGGTCTGCCAACCTGCCACCCCCTTCTGCGTAGGAATTCGATGCTCGCAGCAGGTTAGAAACCACTTCACGGGCGTAGCATTTTCCTCTGTGAACTCATCCAACGCAGGCAATGGCCCGAGCCCCCAGTCACTGGCTCGGCCCATGGGCGCAGAGCCCACCTCCGCTGACCAGGAGTCCCCGGGGGCCGCCCTGGCTCAGGTGGATCCTCCCCAGGAACCGAGCGGTTTCAAAAGGTGGCTCCTCAAACCCAACGAAGACGAGGGTGAACCGGCCCACACCTTGCCCGGCCCGCACGGGACCCCACCGAACAAGGAGCACCGTCGCCCCTGGTGGCAGGTCATGTGCCTCACCGGTGTGGACTACTTCTCCTCCCTCGGTTATCAACCGGGCATCGCGATGCTCGCGGCCGGACTGTTGGCCCCGCTGGCCACGATCGTGCTCGTTCTGCTCACCGTGTTGGGCGCCCTGCCCGTTTACCGCCGCGTGGCCCAGGAATCCCCCACCGGGGAGGGTTCTATCCGCATGCTGGAGCGCCTCATGCCCCGGTGGTGGGGCAAGCTGTTCGTCCTGGTCCTTCTCGGCTTCGCCGCAACGGACTTCCTTATCACCATGACCCTGTCCGCGGCAGACGCCGCCGAGCACTTGGTTTCCAACCCCTTAGCCCCGCACTGGCTCCACGGCGCGACGTTATGGGTCACCCTCACTATGCTCGCGTTACTGGCAGCGGTTTTCCTCAAGGGGTTCACGGAGGTCATTGGGGTTTCCGTCATCCTCGTCTTTGTCTACCTCACGTTAAATGTCATCGTCCTGGTCACCGGGGTGGTGGGTATCTTCTCCGAACCCCACGTCGTCCTGGAGTGGCGGAACCTTGCGGAAAGCCAGCACGGCGGCAACTGGGCGGCGATGATCGGCATTTCCCTCATCGTCTTCCCCAAGCTCGCTTTGGGCATGTCCGGTTTCGAGACTGGCGTGGCCGTGATGCCCCAGATCCGGGCGCGCAACCTGGAGGAGCGCATCCGCGGCGCCCGTAAATTGCTGGCGACATCCGCAACGATCATGTCCATTGCTCTCCTGCTCAGCTCTGCGGTGTGCACCCTGCTCATCCCCCAGGAGGAGTTCCAGCCCGGCGGCAGCGCCAATGGCCGCGCCCTGGCTTACCTGGCGCACGAACGGCTGGGGAACGGTTTCGGCACCGTCTACGACATCTCCACAATCCTCATCCTGTGGTTCGCCGGGGCCTCCGCAATGGCCGGCCTGCTCAACCTCGTGCCGCGATACCTGCCCCGCTACGGCATGGCCCCCGAGTGGGCTCGCCTCACCCGGCCGTTGGTGCTGGTCTTCGGTCTCATCGCCGTTGCCGTCACGGTCTACTTCAAAGCGGATGTGGACGCCCAGGGCGGCGCGTACGCCACCGGCGTGCTGGTGCTCATGACCTCCGCGGCAGTGGCTGTGGCACTCTCCGCCCGCAAGAAAGCTCAGAAGAAGCAATTCATCGGCTTCACCGCCGTGGCCGTGGTCTTCCTGTACACCACCATCACCAACATCATCGAACGCCCCGAGGGTGTTCAGGTGGCTTCGCTGTTCATCCTCGCCATCATCGCGGTATCCATCATCTCTCGCGTCCAGCGGGCCTTCGAACTGCGCACCAGCAGCGTGGCCTTCGATGAAAAGGCAGTGGAATTAGTCCAGCATGTGGTCCGCTCCGGGGGCGGCGAGCGCATTGTCCTCATCGCCCACGACCCCCATCGCCATTCCTTCGCCGATTACGTGGAAAAGGAAAGTGTCCAACGGCGCATCAACCGCCTGCCCGGGGACCTCATCCCGCTGTTCGTGGAAATTCAACTACGTGATGCCTCGGAGTTCTCCACGGACCTTCTGGTGAAGGGAATGGAGCGTTATGGCCATCATGTGCTGCAAGTGGAGGCACCATCCATTGGCAACTCCATGGCCGCCGTGCTGCTCCACCTTAGGGACATGACGGGCATTGTTCCGGACGCCTACTTCGAGTGGTTCGAGGGCAATCCCTTTGCCAGTTTCATCCGCTTCCTCTTCCTCGGCGAAGGAGAAAATGCTGCGGTCGCCCACGAAGTATTGCGCCGCGCCGAAAGCAATCCTTCCGAGCGCCCCCGGGTCCACGTGGGTTAACCGCCCCGCCGGCAGTGATGTAAACTTTGCCCATTACCCCAGCTAAAGGCCTATGCGGGGCACCGGCCTCCTTTCCCGGGCCGTTCCGTTCCCCGCGATGGTCTGTACCGGCGCCCCGGTTGGTGGCGTCCGGAAACAGAAGAAAACCGAAGCACCCTCCCCTCCCCGACGAAGGCAGCAACGTCCATGACCGTGGCCCCATCCCCGCATCCATCTCCCGCCACAGCGGCAGTTTCCTGCTCCACCGCTTCTCCCACGACTGCCGCCCCCACAACTGCGTCCGCCACGACCGTCACGGCGGATCGCCCCTGGGAGCAGTGGAGCAAGGAGCGTTGGAGCGATTGGACACACGAGGTTCGCCGCCTCGCCGAGGAAAACAACGCCATCATCCTGGCTCACAACTATCAACTGCCCCAGATTCAGGACATTGCCCACCACGTGGGTGATTCCCTGGCCCTATCGCGCATTGCCGCCGATACCGATGCGGATACCGTGGTTTTCTGCGGTGTGCATTTCATGGCCGAGACCGCGAAGCTCCTCTCCCCCGGGAAGAGGGTTCTTATTCCGGACGCCAATGCCGGATGTTCCCTGGCCGATTCCATAACGGCAGAGGACCTGCGGGCTTGGAAAGCAGAGCATCCTGGGGCCGTTGTTGTCTCCTACGTCAACACCACCGCAGAGGTAAAAGCGGAAACGGATATCTGCTGCACCTCCTCCAATGCTGTGGACGTGGTGAACTCCATTCCCGCTGACCGGGAAGTCCTCTTCTGCCCCGATCAGTTCCTCGGCGCGCATGTGCAGCGGGAAACCGGCCGCGAAAACCTACGCATTTGGATGGGCGAATGTCACGTCCACGCGGACATCTCCCCCACCTCCTTGGAACAGCGCGTGCGCGAGACTCCGCACGCCGAGCTGTACGTGCACCCCGAGTGCGGCTGCACCACGTCCGCCCTGTGGATGGCCAGCAGCGGCGAGTTCGACGCAGAACGCACCCATGTGATGTCCACCGGCCAGATGTTGGACGCGGCCCGTGGGGAGACCAACTCCGCCGTGCTGGTCGCCACCGAAGTGGGCATGCTCCACCAGCTCCGTCAGGCGAACCCCAACACCGAGTTCACCGCCGTCAACCCGGAGGCCGCGTGCCCATTCATGCAGATGATCACACCGCCAAAGCTGCTGGAATGCCTGCGCAACGGCACCGACGAGGTGGAGGTCCCGGCGGACATCGCCGAGCGGGCGCGGGGGTCCGTGGAGCGGATGATCGCCATCGGTCAACCCGGCGGCGGTGAGTAAGCCGGTGGTGGACATCGCCTCGCCATCCCCGGCGCGCTCGGCCGACGGCACTGGCCCAACCACCCCGTCCTCCCCACTCTTCGAGGCGGCACTATCCTGCCTGTCCACGGCGACGAGGACAGCCCTGGACAACGCCCGTGACCTCGGGTTACCTACGCACTACGCCCTCGAGCTCGTACTGAGCACCCTCACGGAGGACCTATCCTGGGGCCCGGACGTCACCACAAACGCCACCCTCGGCACGGACGCACGCGGAACCGCGGCGATCAATAGTCGGCAATCCGGGTGCCTGGCGGGGGTCCCTCTCGCCGCTGCGGCCTTCGAAATCCTGCCCATCATTGTGGACGCCCCCAACCCCGCGCAGCCGGACGGGAGCCCGGGGGAAAGCACCGCCTGCCAGGTAGACATCAAGGCGGCGGACGGGAGCACCGTTCGACCCATCACGACAGTGCTGACCGTCAGTGGCCCGCTGCACATCATCCTCACCGCGGAACGCACCGCCCTTAACATCCTCTCCCAGCTATCGGGCGTGGCAACGGCGACGGACGCGTGGGTAAAGGCGCTGCGCGGCACCTCCGCGCGGGTTCGGGATACCCGCAAGACCCAGCCGGGGTTGCGCATCGCTCAGAAGTATGCCGTGCGCTGTGGTGGGGGCGTCAACCATCGCATGGGACTGGGGGACGCCGCGCTGATCAAGGACAATCACGTCGCCGCAGTCGGATCCATTGGCGCGGCTGTGCGGGCGGTTCGGGAAAAGGCGCCGAACATCCCCATCGAGGTGGAGTGCGACACTCTGGAGCAAGTGCGGGAGGCGGTGACTGCCAGAGTCCCGTTGATTTTGTTGGACAATATGAGCCCGAAAACAGCCCGAGCTGCCGTAGACGTTGCCCGGCGCGGCGGGGTGCGTACGGAAGCCAGTGGCGGGCTGAGCATCGAGGATGCCGCAGAATTCGCCGCCACCGGGGTGGATTACATCGCCGTCGGGGCGCTGACGCACTCTCCCACGGTCCTCGACCTGGGTCTGGATCTGGCCTAAGGCTGGCCCGAGGGAGGGCGGGCGAGGGAGGGAGGGCCGAGCGCACGGGACTGCCCGGTGCCCCGGAGGGGAGGAAGGAACCTGGTACCCAGGCTCACCCACCCCCTCCCCTTCGGTTTCCTCTGCCGGTTACTCCTTCCCTGGGCGGCGCTTGCCCTTCAGGACCGCAGCGAGACCAAGGCCGATCAGCGCGAGGGCGAGCGCTACCGGTACCGCGATCCGGGCACCCGTGGACGCCAAGGTCGGCTGCTGGTTGGACGCCTGGGGTTGGGCACCCTGAGCTGGCGGATTCTGCGGGCCGTCCACGGGATCACCGGTAGCCGGGGTGCCAACCGGGCCAGACGGGTTAGCAGGGCCGCTCTCCGGTTGCCCCGGTGCAGTTGTCGTGGAGATGGGTGACCCGGGGCTGGGGGACGTAGAGGTGGGAGTGGAAGTCGGGGTGGCACTCGGGGAGCTCGAGCCAGGCGTAGTGGTGGTGGGGGTTGGGGTGGCACTCGGGGAGCTCGGGCTGGGCGACGTAGAGGTGGGAGTAGAGGTTACCTCCGGCGGCGTGGAAGGAGTGGTGGAGGCCGCAGGCACACAGCCGGGTTTCGTGCCCTTGAGACGATGGAACAGCACAACGTAGTTGCTATCGCCGGTGAGCTGAATGGGGGCGTTGAACGAATAGGACGAATTCGCAGGCATGGAATCCATCGTCCCTTTGGCCCCGCTCGGAGCGATATCGCCGCTGAAGCCCGTAACGGCGTTCGTGTAACCATTCTTTTGCAACTGCCCTAATCCCGGGCTACTGACTTGGGGGGTTCCCGGCAGGAACTGCGCGCCTTCGACCGGGAGTACCTCCCAGGTCACGTTTTCCAGGGCAATCTTGGTGGCACCGTACAGTCGCATGTCACGTCCCGCACCGGCGGTGAATGCAGCGGGGGTGTCCCCCCGGCCCCACCCGTCGGCATTGACCTCACCGTTGTTAACACTTTCGCTGCCGTTGTAGTACTTGTTGCGTTCGGTGATGTCCTTATCGAAGATGTTCCACACCGTGCGCCCGAGAAACTCCACCTCACAGGTATTGAGGGCGGGGGAGGGTTGAGGGGCCTGTGTGGGATAACCCTGACACTTGGAATCCTGGTAGCCGCCGGTCACGTGGCCCGTCCCCAGGAACTGCTGGCCCATATTGAAGTCCGAGGGCATCTGGTAGTTGAACTGGAATAAGGTTGCCTGTCCCGGCAGTAACTGCGGAATGGTCACCGTCCAGGACCCGTCTGGGTTGGCCACAGCGGAAGAAGCGGGCAACGGGCTCCACGTGTACTGGGCATAGCGCGGCCCCCACGATGCGATCTTTGCGTTCGCCGACACGGGGTCGAACACCGGGGTAACGTTCTTGAGCTGCTCCGGTGGCGTCCAGGTGAAAGTCAGGTTGGAGACCGGCCGTTTCGTGGCGATCGGGATTCGCCAGAATTGCTTCTTGCCGCCTCTGTCCTGCCAGTGCTGCAATTCGAATTCGCCGGGATCGCCGAACGCTGCAGAACTGACCTCGGAAACGTACCCACCGTTCGAGTAGTCAACCGGTTTTCCATCCAATCCCACCATCAGGTTGGGATAAGTGGGATCGTCGTTTTTCAAATTCTCGTCCATGACCGTCTGGGCATTCCAATCCAGGGTGCATTCGGAGGAGTGGTTTCCCTTGACGGTTCCGGTATTCGTGGCCCAAGCGACGGGGCTCAAGTGGACACCGAGGAGCAGGGCGACAGCAGTCACCGCGAGACTGAGTAGTGCGTGCCTCTGGGTTAGCCGAAAGTGACCCGTGGCATTGCAGGAAATGTTGATGGTGGTGTTGTGGTGAGTGAGCATCAGCGGACCTCACATATGTAGCCGGGGCCCTCCATGTGGAGAGGCACGGGTGGCATTAGTGCGTGTGCACTCAGACTGCCAGCTATCGGCTGGGTGCGCATCTTGAAGCGCAGTATTGCTCGGCCTAGGGCTCAACCAGCAGTGCGGTCGATAGCAATGCGGTCGATAATGACGCTCTCTCGGGCCCGCGGGGGCGCATCGGTGATGGACCAGCCGGGTTCGAGGGTTTCCAAGGCGCGCTCAAAGCGCTCTGGAGTGTCAGTGTGCAGCGTGAACAGTTTTTCCCCGGCGCGAACGGGTTCGCCGATTTTCTTGCGCAGCTCAATGCCGGCGCCGGGTTGCACGGGATCCCCCTTGCGCGCCCGCCCCGCACCGAGCCGCCAGGAGGCCACCCCCACGGCCAGCGCGTCCAGGGTGGCCAGGTAGCCATCCTGATCCGCCGTCACAGTGTGCGTATGCATCGCCGTGGGCAAGTCCGCATCGGGGTCTCCACCCTGCGCCGAGATCATGCCTCTCCAGGTGTCCATAGCCTGGCCGTTGTCCAGGGCTCGCGCGGGATCGGCGTCCCAAAGACCTGCAGCATCGAGCATCTCCCGAGCCAGGGCCAGGGTGAGTTCCCGGACGTCATCCGGCCCTCCCCCGGCCAGGACCTCCACTGACTCTTCGACCTCTAGCGCGTTGCCAACTTTCCGGCCCAAGGGGGTATCCATATCCGTCAGCAGGGCGGTGGTGGTACAGCCAGCGCCGTTGCCGAGGGCCACCATCGTGGTCGCCAACTCCCGGGCCAGCAATTCGTCCTTCATGAACGCGCCAGACCCCACTTTGACGTCCAGCACCAGAGAGGCAGTTCCCTCCGCGATCTTCTTGGACATGATGGAGGAGGCGATAAGGGGGATGCAGTCCACCGTGGCGGTGATGTCGCGCAACGCGTAGAGCTTCCGATCCGCCGGGGCTAACCCTGATCCGGCCGCGCAGACGACGCAGCCCGGACCCCGGAGAATCTCCATCAGCTCGTCGTTGGCGATGTCGGCGCGCCAACCGGGGATGGACTCGAGCTTGTCCAGGGTGCCGCCGGTATGGCCCAGGCCGCGGCCCGAGAGCTGGGGCACGGCAACGCCGAAGGAAGCGACCAGCGGCGCCAGCGGGAGGGTGATCTTGTCCCCGACACCCCCAGTGGAGTGCTTATCTGCAGTGATTTTGCCTAACCCGGAGAAGTCCAGTGTCTCGCCGGAACGGATCATCGCCTGTGTGAGCTGCAAGACTTCGGCGGGTTCCATGCCGCGTATAAAGATGGCCATCGCTAGGGCGGCCATCTGCTCGTCCCCCACCACGCCGCGGGTATAAGCGTCGACGATCCAATCAATATGCTCCACGCTTAGCGGGTTGCCGTCTCGTTTGAGACGGATGATGTCAACAGCGTCGAATGGTTCTGGGGCGTTGTCGCGGGCCAAAGGTACTTCCTGTTCTGAATTCAGCGAGCGGACGGTGCCTGGGGGCCATATCCATTGTGTAGCTTAATGGTTGTCCGAGTACCGATGTTCGCGTTCTTTGGCCGACCGAGCACGCCTTGGACTCGACTTGGGCCACATGCCACGAGGAAGGATGCCCCATGTCCCCAGACGCACTCCTGGATCGGGCCCGCGAAGCCGCCGCTCACGCCTATGCCCCGTACTCCACTTTTCCGGTTGGATGCGCTCTTCTTCTGCAGGACGGCAGCGTCGTCACCGGTTGCAACGTAGAGAACGCCTCCTACGGCCTGAGCATGTGCGCAGAGCGCGGCGCTATCAGCCGCATGATCATCGAGACCGGTGCCAACCGTCCGCCCTCCGCCGACAGTGCGCCTCCCCGGCCGGAGATCGTGCTGGCAGCTACCGCCGGGCTTAAAGCGGCACCCTGTTATCCGTGCCGGGCATGCCGACAGGTTCTCCACGAGTTCGATTGCGGAGCCATCGTCGTGGAAGACAAGGAAACCAAGGGGCCAGTTGTCATCGACTTCGCCGATCTTCTTCCCCACGCTTTCGGCCCCGCCGATCTATGACCCGGTCGGCGCTGGTCTAGGGGCCCAACTGAGCACGCTGGATTGTAAAGGACCCACTGATGGATAGGCTCCAAGGCCTGATCGGCATAGCGCTGATCTTCACCTTCTTGGTCATCTTTTCGCGCCACCGCAAACACATCAAGTGGCGGACCCTGGGCGTGGGGCTGCTGCTGCAGATCGCGTTCGCCTTGCTGGTGCTCAAGTGGAAACCTGGCTTTCATGCACTGAAGTCCGTAGCGCACGGGCTGGAAAAACTCACCGAATTCACCAACGAGGGCACCAGGTTCGTCTTCGGGGGATTGTTTCCCCAGGGCAAAGGTTTCGTCTTTGCCCTCAACGTCTTGCCCGTCATCATTGTCCTCGGTGCGATCATCGGGGCGCTGTACTACTGGCGCGTGATCCAGTACTTCGTCGACTACCTGGGGGGAGCTCTCAAACGCCTGCTCGGGACGTCCAAAGTCGAAAGCGTTTGGGCATCGACGGTCATCTTCCTGGGCCAGTCCGAAGCACCCCTGGTGATCCGCCCATACCTGCCGAAGCTCACGAAATCCGAGTTGTTCACCTGTATGACCGGAGGCTTCGCCTCAGTCGCAGGTTCCACCGTCATCGGCTATTCGCTCCTTGGCGCACCGCTGGAGTATCTCCTGGCGGCTTCGCTGATGAACGCTCCGGGCTCCCTCATTGTGGCCAAGGCCTTTTGGCCGGAGACGGAGGAATCCACCCTCGATGCGACCGTTAAGGACGTGCGCGATGAGGATTCGCGAAACATCATCGACGCTATCGGGGCTGGCGCCATGGCCGGAGGGCGAATCGCCGTGGCCGTGGGCTGCCTGCTCATCGCGTTCATCGCAATCATCACCATGCTGTCGGCGATCATTGGCGGCATCGGGAGCTGGTTTGGCCACCCGGATTGGTCCCTGCAGGGGTTGTTCGGATGGGTGTTTGCGCCTCTCGCCTGGGCAATGGGGGTTCCGTGGGACCATGCGCCACTGGTGGGTTCCTTCATCGGCGAGAAGACGGTGATCAACGAATTTGTCGGTTACACGTCGATGGGCGATAACCTTCCCAAACTGGATCAGAAGTCCCTGATGATCTCAACGTTCGCACTTGCGGGCTTCGCGAACTTCTCCTCCATCGCGATCCAGATTGGCTCGATTGGAGGGCTATGCCCTGAACGCCGTGGGGAGGTGGCCAAGCTCGGGCCGTTGGCCCTCATGGCCGGTTTCCTGGTGAATATGCTCAACGCGGCTATCGTAGGGGTGGTGGTGTTCTAACGCCCGCTTAGCCAAATCCCCAGGTAAAACGAAAAATCCCGCGCCCCACCTCCACCCTCGCTAGAGGGGAAAGGCAGGGCACGGGATCCGTCCGCACTCGAAGGACTAGGTGGGGACCGTGAGGATTACCCCGACCTCCGTCGCAAGAAGCGCTTCAGTTTGCGGAGTCGTTCTTCTTGAAGGGGAAGCCGAGCTCGCGCAACAAGGCACGGCCTTCCTCGTCGTTGGTGGCGCTGGTCACGACAGTGATGTTCATACCGCGCGGCCGGTCGATCTTGTCCACATCGATTTCGTAGAACATGGACTGCTCGGACAGGCCGAAGGTGTAGTTGCCGTGACCGTCGAACTGGCGATCAGACAGACCACGGAAGTCGCGAATACGGGGCAGGGCCACGGTCAGCAGGCGGTCCAGGAATTCCCACATCCGGTCACCGCGCAGCGTGACGCGGGCACCGATCGGCATACCTTCGCGCAGCTTGAAGTTAGCGATGGCCTTCTTCGCGGTGCGGATCTGCGGCTTCTGACCGGTGATGAGGGTCAGATCGTTGAGGGCGCCGTTGATCAGCTTGGAATCGCGAGCAGCATCGCCAACGCCCATGTTCACCACGACCTTGGTCACGCCGGGGATCTGCATGACGTTCTGGTAGCCGAACTCGGAGTTCAGCTTCTCGCGGATCTCACCGCGGTACTGCGTCTTTAGACGGGGGGTGTAGTTGTCGCTCATCGTTAGATGTCCTTCCCGTTGCGCTTGGACACGCGGATCTTCTTACCGTTCTCGTCGAAGCGGTAGCCGATACGGGTCGGGTTGCCGTCGGAATCAACGATCATGACGTTGGACACGTGGATCGGAGCCTCCTGGGTCACGATGCCGCCGGACTCTGCACCACGCTCGGGAGCGGAGTTGACCACATGCTTCTTGATGCGATTGACACCCTCCACGAGCACCTTGTCGCGCTGAGGGTAGGCCTCGATGACCTTGCCCTTGGCTCCCTTGTCGGGGCCGGAGATTACGAGGACGGTATCGCCCTTACGGATCTTCATTTACAGCACCTCCGGAGCAAGAGAGACGATCTTCATGAACTTCTTCTCACGCAGCTCACGGGCAACCGGGCCGAAGATGCGGGTGCCGCGCGGGTCGTTGTCGTTGGCCTTGATGATGACGGCAGCGTTTTCGTCGAAGCGAATGTAGGAGCCGTCCGGGCGGCGGGTCTCCTTCTTGGCGCGCACAATGACGGCCTTGACAACGTCGCCAGCCTTCACGGTGCCACCGGGAGTGGCTTCCTTCACCGTGGCTACAACGACATCACCGATGCCAGCGAAGCGTCGGGTGGAACCGCCGAGCACGCGGATCACCAGGATTTCCCTGGCGCCGGTGTTGTCGGCAACTCGCAGACGCGATTCCTGCTGAATCACTTGAGTCTCCTTGTTAGACCTAGATTTTGCGAATGTGCGTGGGATTTCCGTCCCGCACGCACGCGGTCTGCGCCCTTGCAACGGCCACACGTGGCCCAGGGCAACCCGAAGATTATGGCACGCACCTGCCCCCACCTGCAAAACCCTATGGTTTAAGTGACGCTTGCTGTGCAAGTTTAGGTAGTGCTAACCTAGCCGAGACGTTAGGCTTGCCTTGCTTAACCCAGCTCGCCTTCGAACCTTTCACCCCCCTCGATCGTCGAGCACCCTCGCAACCGAGCACCACCTTGAAAAGGAGCGGCGGTGACATCAGCAATATCCAGCGCCTTCAGCGATACCGCGCTGCTAACCGAACCCGCCGCGCCCCCACATCGCTGGTTCCCAGCGGAGGTGCTGTCCAACGAGCTCATCGCCGGCAACGTGCGCCGCATCACCCTGCACGCGAGAGATATCGCCTCGTGGACGATGACGGGACCGGACGAGTTTTTCGGCCTCCTCATGCCACAAAGTGGCGTACCGATCGAGGACCTTTCCGCCCTACTCCACGTGCCCGCCGGCAGCAATCTGCGCGCCGTGCTCAACCGCGTACCCCAGGCCCAACGCCCCGATTTGCGGTGGTACACCGTCCGCCAATTAGACCGAGCCTCGTGCAGGTTGAGTTTCGACGTGGTTACCCACGGCGTTCGCAGTATCGGCCCGGGAACGACGGCGGGCCCCGGCCTGACCTGGGCCACCTGCGCGACCCCGGGGGACAAAGTCGGCGTGTGGACGGTTCGGGGTCTGTGGCACCGCGCCCACCAGCGCCAGTTGCTGGTGGCGGACGCGGCGGCCATGCCCTCCATTCGCTCCATTCTGGAGTTCCAGGCCACCCATAACCCCACCCAGCTCAGCCGGATGCACGTCGTGGCCATCGTTGAATCGGACGAGGATATCGAACCGGGAATGACCAAGGAGTGGGTTGCCCGCATCGGCAGCCTCTCCATCATTCGGGCTCCGCTGTCCGAGCAGGCGGACGCTGCCGAAACCGCGATGGCGACCCTACGCTCCGCCGGGCATCCGGCAGCTCACCCGGAATACGTCTGGGTCGGCGGCGAGGGGACCATGTGCAAATTAGTCCGCGCCATGGCCGTCCGGGAATGGGGCCTGGATCGCCAGCGCATTCTGTGGTGCCCGTATTGGTTGGTCGGACGCCCCCGCCCGTAATCGACCAATAGAGCACCTGTGGTCTGCAAGGATTTGCCCAGCAAAGGTGATACCCACCGCTCTCCCTATAAAGGTTAGCCTTACCTTGCTACGATGCCGCCATGGCTGTTAGAACACAGCCCGTACACTCGGGCGCACTTATGAACGATTTCCTCACACACAACACAACAGCGCTCCGCAACGCGCTGACAGCCGCCGAGGAGCTGCTGGAACACCACTTCCGCACCGCAGCACAACCCTGCGGTTCCGCCACCGCAGCCGAACTCACCCGGGCCGTCCGAGAGGTGGACCTGGACAACCCCACGGGCGACCTCCCCTCCGCCCTCGCCGAGCTCAGCCCCCTGTGGCTCGACCACGCCGTCTGGTACCACCACCCCTATTACGCCTCCCACCTGAACTGCCCCATCGCCGCCTCGGCTGTCGCCGGGGAGACCATCGCCACCAGCCTCAACACCGCCGTAGAGAGCTGGGATCAAGCGGGCGCAGCCGCCGTCATGGAACTACATCTGCTGGATTGGGTCTGCGCTCACATCGGCTGGGAGGGCCCTGGCGTCCCCAAGAACAAAGACGACGAAACGACCCCACCGGTCCGCGGGGTATTCACCTCTGGAGGCACCCAATCCAACCTCCAAGCCCTCTACATCGCGAGGGAGAAGGCACTGCGGGTCTTGAGCAACACGGGCCTGAGCCACCAGGAAAAGATGGGGCGCCTGCGTTTCCTCACCAGCGAGGACACTCACTATTCCGTCGCCCGGGCCGTTCGCCTCCTGGGCCTGGGTGACGAAGCGCTTCTCACCATGCCAGCACCCCCAACGGCCCCCGGGACAATATGCCCGCAGACCCTCTCGGAGACCCTCGATCGCGCCGAGAAGGAGGGGTTGACGGTAGCCGCCGTCGTCGCTACGGCGGGCACCACGGATCGCGGCGCCATCGATCCACTACTCCCCATTGGCAACGTGTGCGCCGAGCACGCCACACACCTACACGTGGACGCGGCCTACGGCGGGGCCCTCCTGGTCAGCCCCACCGCCCGGCACCGGCTCCGCGGGATCGAGTTGGCCGATAGCGTCACCGTCGATTTCCACAAGGGCTTCTACCAGCCCGTCGCCTGCAGCGCCGTGGTCTTCCGCAACCCCGCGGACCTGGGGCACGTTACCCACCACGCGGACTACCTCAATCCGCAGGACAGCTACCTCACCCCCCAGGGCTCCACCCGGGTCAACCTGGCCGACTACTCCCTGCAAACCACGCGGCGCTTCGACGCACTAAAGCTGTGGGTGACCCTGCGGACCCACGGCTCCCGGCCCATCGGGGAGGCCTTCGATCGGTGCTGCGAGCTGGCCGCCAACGCCGCCGAGCAGCTTCGGGAGTTTCCCAATCTTCGCCTGGTCGCCTCCCCGGAACTATCGACCCTGCTGTTCGCCCCCGCCGATCCGCAAGCGGGCCCCCAGAAGACCGTGGAGAGCGTGCGCGAACAGCTCATGGCACAGGGGCGCGCACTCGTCGCAACGACCGTGGTAGAGACCAACCCCTGCTTCAAGCTGACCATCCTGGACCCCGCCCTCACCCCCGCCGAGCTGCGCGGGGTGCTGGCTGCGGTGTCGGACCAGCTCGACCGCCAACGGCCCTTCCCCGCCGCCACCTAATCTTCCACCACTCGCGCTTTCCCCCCCACCCCCCTACCCCGTCCCTTTTAGTCGAACAGGATGCCCCCGCATGAGGACCACCGAACTGCTTTCCGAAAACCCTGACCACGCCCAGCAAGATGTCTACGACATTGTGGGCATCGGCATCGGCCCCTTCAATCTGGGGCTCGCCGCCCTCGCCCAACCCCTGCTCGATTCCGGGGAGCTCAGCGCGCTATTCCTGGACCGCGAACCAGAATTTTGCTGGCATCCGGGAATGCTGCTGCCCAGCGCCACCATTCAGGTCCCCTTCATGGCCGATTTGGTGACGCTTGCGGATCCGACGAGTCGCTTTAGCTTTTTGAACTACTGCAAGCTGCAGGGGCGCATCCACCGGTTCTTCATCAAGGAGGATTTCTATCCGCTGCGGCGGGAGTACTCGGATTACTGCGCGTGGGTGGCCCGCCAACTGCCCTCCCTGCGCTGGGGGAGCGCAGTCACCGAGGTATACCGAGAGGACTCGGGTTTGTGGGCCGTCACCTACCGGGATAGCGCAGATCAGGACAGCTCTTCTCAGACCGTTCGGGCGCGACACATCGTCTCCGGGGTGGGAACGCAACCCTTCGTCCCGCCCGCCCTGCGCGGCAAGGAGGACGAAGAAGGCGTATACCATTCCGCCGAGTACCTATTCCACAAGGACCGCATTGCGGATGCGGAGTCCGTCACCATCATTGGATCCGGCCAATCCGCAGCAGAAATCTACCGGGACCTCATGGAACACAGCGCCGCAAAGGGGCACCGGTTGGATTGGATCACTCGATCGCCCAGGTTCTTCCCGATGGAATACACCAAATTGACGCTGGAAATGACAAGCCCCGAATACGCCCGGTATTTCCATTCCCTACCCACCGATATTCGGGACGCCACCAACCGGAGGCAGCGGAACTTATACAAAGGCATTTCAGGGGAGACCATTAACGACATCTACGACACCTACTATCAGCTCTCCCTCGACGAGACCCTGCCCCATCCCTTCCGGTCCACCCTGCGCACCGGGTGGAGTGCCGCCTGGGCTGAAAGCGGCAACAGCGCAGCGCACACGCTGGAGCTGACGCACGAGGAATCAGGTGCCCAGCTCATCCAGGAATCGGAAGTCGTGGTGCTCGCCACCGGCTACCGCGGCCCGACCTTCCCCGCCTTCCTGCAGCCCGCCCAGGAGCAGTTCGAATTGGACCCGAAGGGGCGGTTCGCGGTGCGCCTGGATTTTAGCGTCGATAAGGACCACACCGCGTTCGTCCAAAACGCCGAGGAACACACCCACTCCCTCACCGCACCAGATCTGGGAATGGGACCGTGGCGCAACTCGGTCATCCTCGCCGCCATCACCGGCCGGGAGGTCTACCCAATCGAACGCCACATCGCTTTCCAGACCTTCGGCACCGTCGATAGCTTCCAGCCACCCTGTAGCTCGGATACTCCGGCGCGCCACGAACAGGAGGGGCCGGCGTGCTAGTGCAAACGCAACGCGTGGATCACGTCCTCACCTCTACCGCAGGGCTGCTCACCTTCCGGCCCCTGCGGGTAGACGGGGACATTACCGATGTGCACGCCTGGGTCACCCACCCCAAGTCGGCCTTCTGGGGTGCCCAAGGGGCCAGCGAGCATGAGGTAGCCGAGGAGTACGAGCGGATTCACGCCTCGGCTGAAGAATCGGCCTGGATCGTTGAGCGCGCAGGCGCGGCCATAGCCCTCGTGGAGACCTACGATCCGGGGCAATCCGTGCTCGGTGAGTACGTTGCGGCGGGCACGATCCCGGGCGCGGCAGTAGGTATGCACGTTCTCGTCGCACCCCCCGAAGGCGCCCCAGAACCAGGCCTGACGAGCTGCATTTTCGCCGCCGTCATGCGCTGGCTCGTGGATGTGCACGGTGCGGACAATGTGGTGGTGGAGCCGGACGCGGCCAACGACCTCATCATTGCCAAGAACGCGGCGGCAGGGTTTGTGGACGTCCCCGGGCTCACAGCGGTTTCCCTCCCCTTCGGGGATGGCACGAAGACTGCCCGGGTTCAGGTTTGTTCCGCTGGTGGCTTCCACGCCTCGGCGTTGGCCTCCCACGCCACCGCGAGGTTCACCGCGCCCGCGGGCGCCGCCCAACGGTCCGCCCACCACGCCGTGCCCCCGCTGGACCCGGGGGCCCAGCACCTCGTAGAACACGGGGCGGCGATGCATCGCATCCTCCTGGCCAAGGCGCTGCGAGAGTTCATCCACGAGCGGCTACTCGTGGCTCGGCCGATAGCGCCGGAACGGCACGAGGAACACGACGAGGACCAGCCCGAAGAACGCTTGAGCGATCGGCCGTCAACCTTCGGCGCACCCCGGGAGTACGAGGTGGACTTTGGGGGCCGTCACCTGCGCTTCACCGCCCGCCCCTACCCCCTGGAGCACCTGAAGATCGACCCACACTCGATCCGCGCACGGGATGGTCAACCCGTGCATCTGCTCACCCTCATTGCGGCGGGTGCCGACCAATTGGGCCTCGGCGGCGACTATCTGCACACCTACCTGGCAGAAGTGCAGGCCACCCTGGCCACCCGCACCCGTGCTAGCCACCGGCCGCGACCGTCGGCCGCCACACTTGGGGCCTGCCCCTCCTCCCAATCGGGGCCCACTGATGTTCAGCGCGCCACCTACCTGCAGTTTGTGGAGGGCTCCATGGTGGAGGGGCACCCCGGTTTCGTCGCCAACGCCGGGCGGGGCGGAATGGGCGAAAGCGAGTTGGAGGCCTACGCCCCGGAGCTCGGCGATCCCTTTCAAGTGGTGTGGTTGGCCGCCCGCCGCGCCGATTGCGTCACGGAGACGTGCGCCGACTACGGCCCCCTTTCCGGTTGCGGGCAGCGGCTCATGGGCGCGCCGATGTGGCACCGATTCTGCGACACCTTGCGATCCAAGGGCCACGATCCGGAAGATTTCGCGCCCTTACCTGTTCACCCCTGGCAATGGGATAACCGCATAGTCAGCGCTTTCGCCCAGGACCTGGCGGCGGGCAAGCTGATCTACATCGGACCCGGCCTGGAAATCTATCGCCCCCAACAGAGCTTGCGTACCCTGTTGAGCATGTCCGATCCGACGTTGCCCTACGTCAAGACGGCCACAGCTGTGCGCAATATGGGATTTACCCGCGGGCTTTCCCCTGCATACATGAGCAATACTCCGACCATTAACGATTGGCTGCAGAATACCGTGGCTGCGGATCACGATTTCACTGCCCATAATGTGCGCCTGTTGCGGGAGGTGGCGACGGTGGGATATGTCGGCGATGTCTATCACGGTGGCCAGACGGCGGAATCTGGGGAGAAAACCGCCTACCAGAAGATGTTGGCTGGGTTGTGGCGGGAGTCGCCGATTCCCTTGCTGTCCGAGGGCTGTGTAGCAGCCACCCTGGCGGGCATTCTCCACTGCGACGATCACGGCTTCCCGCTGGTCGGGGCGTGGATCGAGCGCTCCGGCCGGAACGCCCGGGAGTGGGTGGCGGCCATGCTGCGGGTCTACTTGCGGCCCACCATCCGAGCGCTGGATGAATATGCGCTCGCCTTCATGCCCCATAGCGAAAACGTCATCCTGGAACTGCGCGATGGTTTTCCAGTTGGGAGCTTCTTCAAAGACCTCGGGGAAGAGGTCGCCGTGTTGCGGGCGGATTATCCCCTCCCGGAGGAATGCGAACGAATCCGGGAGGACAAGCGGGGCACCATGACGGATGAGGAGCGGGCATTATCCGTGCAAACGGACGTTCTCGATGGGGTCCTGCGGCATTTATGTGCCATTATGGACGCCAACAACCTCCTAGCCGCCGAGGACTTTTGGCACCTGGTGCGCGAATGTGTCCTGGAATATGCCCGGGATTTCCCGGGAATCGAGGAGCGGCTGCCCCTGTTGGCCCCGGACTTCCCGCACTCCTGCCTTAACCGCCTACAGCTTCGAAATCCGACTTCCATGGTGGACCTCGGCGATCAGAATGCTTCCCTGGTGTACGCCGGCCGGATCGATAATCCGCTGTACCGAGCCGAGGCAGAGCCTAGTCTGCGGTGAAGCCGCGGGGGGCGATGACCAAGTTTCCCCCGTTTCTTGGCTCCGCCCACACCTCAGCTTGGAGCCGATACACATCGGCCAACACCTGCGGGGTGAGGGTCTCTTCGGGTGTGCCGCGGGTGAATACCCTGCCCTCCTTGAGCACGACGATCTGATCGCTCACCCCGGCTGCCGACATGAGATCGTGCAGAACCATCACTACCGTCTTGCCCTCCCCCGCAAGTTGACGGGTGAGTTCCAGCACCTCCAACGCGTGGGCCGGGTCCAGGAAAGTAGTGGGTTCGTCGAGAAGAACCACGGGAGCATCCTGCGCCACCACCATTGCCATCCACACCCGTTGCCGCTGCCCGCCAGAAAGTTGCTGCACCTGGTGGTCCACCAAGTCTTGCGTATGCGTCAGTTCCAACGCACGGCACAGCGCCCGCCTGTCCTGCGCTGTATCGCGGTGCAAAAGACCTCGGTGAGGGTGGCGGCCCCGAGCCACCAGTTCCCCCACCGTCAGCCCCTCTGGGCACACCGGGTGTTGGGGCAGCAGGGCCACCCTACGGGCCGCGGCCGCCGCTTTGAGCCGGTGCAGGTTGTCCTCGCCCACCCACACCGATCCGGCCATGGGGTTGAGCACCCGGCTCATGGTTTTCAGCAGGGTGGATTTGCCGCATCCATTGGGGCCGAGCAGCGTGGTCACCGTCCCCGGTTCGGCGCGCACGGTCACCTCCTCCACCACGGCCCCGGCGCCATACCCGACCGAGAGGTTCTCCACGCTGATGCCCTGAACTGCCATCACGCCACCCTTCCGTTCTTTTGCACGCCACGCCATACCAACCACACCAACACCGGCCCGCCGACAATGGCGCTGGTCAACCCCACGGGTGCGGCGAAGGGGAGGAATCCGGCCAGCACTCCACATCCTGCGAGCACGGCTGCGCCCGCGGCCGCTGAGGACAGGAGCTGAGGCGTAGGTGCCCCAGACACGATCCGCGCGACCTGGGGTGCCATGAGCGCGACAAACCCGATGGGCCCCACCAGGGAGACGACTACTGCAACCACCCCGGTGGCGGCCAGAAGTACACAGGCCCGGGTGCGCCGCACGTCCACCCCGAGGGTGGTTGCCGTCGCGTCATCGTGGGCCAGCAGGCCGATCTGTCGCTGCGCCCACAGGCCGATCAGGAGGAATGGCGCAAGCCCCAAGCACAGCGGCAGCAGCGCCTCTATGCGCACGAAGGCCGTGGATCCCGCAAGCCAGGTCTGGGCGTCCGCAGCTCGGTGCATGTCCGCCCGGGCCAAGGCGTAGTAGACCAGGGCGTTGGCCAACAGGGACAGTGCGAGCCCCACCAGCACGACCCGTTGCGCCGAACTGAACCCGGCCAGTGCAAACAGCAGCCCAACTACTATTGCAGCCCCCAGCAATCCCAGGCCCGCTCGCCACCAGAACAGTGGTACCTGCTGGGCCCACTCCGGGCGGAGCAGGACAGTCCCCCACACCACACACACCGCCGCTCCCCCGGAAACCCCGAGAATGTCCGGGGAAGCCAACGGGTTGCGGGCCATGACCTGGGTCCAGGATCCCGCCGCGCCCAGGGCGGCGCCTGCCACAACGGTGGCCACGGCCACCGGCAACCTCAGCTCCCACACCACGGTAATCGCCCGTGTGGATCCGCCCCCCGTGAGTACGTCCAGCACCTGCAGCGGGCTCAGCTCCACCGGGCCCTGCCCCAACATCACGCAGTAGGCGGCAGCGGCCAGGGCGCTGAAGCCCACCGCCGTGAGCAGCTCGCGGCGCAGTCGACGAGCGTGGACAGCGTGGACCCGCTGGGCCGGGTCGGTTGTGACCATCACGCGACGGCCTTTGGTTCGGGCGCGCGGCTTTTGGCGTCCTCAAGAGGCATCAATGCCGGGACGGCGACCGCCCGCCGCCGACCTGCCCACCGCCGACGATTGCGCCGCGGTCCCCGGCGCCGGACCACTGCGATCATCAAGGGAGCCCCGACGATGGCCAGCACAACGGACATTTCCAACTCACCCGGGCGCATGACGAACCGCCCGAGCACGTCCGCAACCAGGGCCATCTGCGCCCCCACCACCGCGCAGGCGGGCAGCAGACGGGTCAGGGCGGGCCCCGTCGCCCACCGCACCACGTGCGGCGCCGCGAAACCGACGAACAGGACCATCCCCACAGACGCCGTCGCCGTGCCCGCGAGCACGACAATCGCGACCGCCGCCAAGAGCCGCACCCGGCCAGCGCTCACCCCCAGGCTCGCGGCAGCCTCCTCCCCCATGGCAACGAGATCCAGCGGCCTGGCCACCACCGCGGCCAACACGCCCCCGGCCGCCAGGCCCGCCGCGGCCAGTGCGACATCGCCCATGCCCCGGCCCGAGGTGGAACCCACCGCCCACATCCGCACCCCGTTGAGCGCCGCGCCGGTGTACAAACTCAGCACGTTCATCACCGCCTGGAAGCACAGCATCACTCCAATGCCGACAAGCACCATCGTCATGGGCTCCCGCGCCCCCCGGGCCACCAATAGGACCACGGCGGCCGCCAGCGCAGCGCCCGCAAGGGCCAAGCCAGTCCGACCCGCCGCCGTCGCCGCCCACCCCACGGTCGCCCCTGCGGCCACGGCGCACCCGGCTCCCGCATTAACCCCCAGGATTCCGGGATCCGCCAGGGGATTGCCCGTCCAGACCTGCGCTATCGCCCCGGCGATCGCCAGCGCAGCACCGACCGCCATCGCCAGCAGGGCCCTGGGCGCGCGCAGCTGCCACACCACATCGTGCAGCGCGGCGAACTCCCCGGTACTTCCCCGCTGCACCTGCCCCGGCCCAGCCAGCAGCGCCCGCACAACCTCCCCGGCCCCCGCCCCGTGAGAACCGAGGAACAGGGAGCCGACGGCCGTGGCGACCAGAACTAACCCGGCCAACACCAGCGCTGCAGAGGCGTTCGGGCGGCGCATCTCACCGCGCACAGCTACGCTCACAGGGAGGATTTCAGCTGCTCAATGGCCCAGGGGATGGTCACCGGGTTGGGCATGCTCATCGCATTCCCCGTGTCCTCCGACAGGAAGCGCACCTTGCCCTGCCGTACCACGTCGAGGTTGTTGAAGGTCGGTTCCTTGCGCACGGCATCCACGGCACCCTGGTAGTCCAGGACGAACAGGTAGTCCACGGAGTTGAGCTGATCGTAGTTCTCCGGGGCGATATCGCGGTAGAAGGTTTTGCCGTCGCCCTCGAGTTCCTTGGGGATGTCAAAGCCGAGGGATTCGATGAAGGCACCGCGACCGTCGCCGGAGGTGTACAACCCCAACTTGCCCTGGTAGGGCATCACCACCGCGGCCTTTTTGCCCTGTAGTTCGGGGTGGTTCTTACGGAACTCTTCGAAGGCCTTGTTTGTGCGCCCAATGAGGTCCTCCCCCTTGTCCTTCTTGTCGACGGCCCCAGCAATGGTCTTTACCTGGTCCTGCCACGGGATTTGCCAGTCCTGGGTGCCCTCGGGTTTAAGGGTGGTGGGCGCGATTTTGTTCAACGAGTCGGCGGCCTGCTTATCCACGGCCTGGTTGACGGCAATGATCTTGGTGGGGTCCGCCTTGGTGACCTCCTCGATGACCTGCGGGGTGAAGCCGCGGGCCACGTCGTAGATCACACTCGGTTTTTTGTCCCCCAGCAGGTCTTTGGCCCAGGGGCCCACACCGGAGGCGTCCACGTCGCCCTTCTGCCCCCATGCGGCGATTGTTACGGGGGCGACGCCAAGAGCCAGGAGCGTGTCAGAATCACCCAGCCCCAGGGAGGCAACACGCTCGTTGGTGCCCTGGGTGCCGGCCTGGTCCGACCCATCCACGTTCCCCTTAGCGCATCCCGCCGACACCAGCCCGGCGGCCACAATGGTGGCGGCGAGTGCCTTGAGCCGGGTGCGTCGACCGCGGTGGGACGGCGCGGCACCCGCGGGCGGCGAGTCCGACGACGCTTCGCGGTGGGTTCCACCGTGAGTTAGGGGAACTAGAGATGTTGTCATGCGTGCCTCTTTAACGTTGCTACTTAGTTTCGATAAGAGGTGAATGTAGCAAGGCTAGCCTATTTAAAGCAAGGCTAGCCTTACCCATGGGTTCGGCCAGCACACGGACCGAACGGTCACGTACGGCGACGTCCCTAGCGCCGGCTCTCGACCCGACAGAGTCCGACCTCCCTGACGCCAGCGGCTGCTCTCACCACCCCGCGAACAGGCCTCGCCCAGCCCGAAGCATCCCGCACCCCATGTCAAATTTGTTTGACTGTAAAGCTTCTTTTACTTAGGCTCGGTTACGACCCACAGGCATCTTTGGAGGAAGGGACCATGCCGAACACCCAGCACCCACCCACCAACTACCGCTATGGCCTCGTCCGCGGCACACGCAACGTGCCAGCGCTGCCTGCAGCCCTTCCCCTCGGCCTTCTGGTTTCGGCGGTGCTGGCGTGTGTGAATCTCGCCGTCACCTCCGACGGGTCCTCACCGTGGCTGAGCACGCTAGTTTGGGGCATGGCTGTCACACCCGCCGCTACGGCGTTGGCATGGGTGGCACTTGTGGACCGAGGATCTCTCCCCGGCGCCGTAGCCAAACCCGAAGAGGCCGTCGAGAGCACGTGGTACGCCTCTGCGGCGTCCGATGCTTTCCACATCCTGCTAGCCGCCACTGGACTCGGCGCATACATGGCCATGTTCTGGCATCGCCCTACCATCGCCTTGACGCTCTCCGCCGTGTTCGGAGCCGCCGCTCTGACCTTCGGCATAAGCTACACCGTGCGGAAAGCCCGCTAGAGGCTCATGAGGAACCGAGTCTCCGAGCTGCGCCGCCAGCACAGGTTTTCGCAGCAGGGATTGGCGGAGCGCCTAGGGGTGACGCGACAGACCGTCATCTCCATCGAGAAGGGCCGGTTTTGCCCGTCCCTGCCCCTAGCATTTCAAATAGCTGCAGAGTTCCAGCTCCCCATCGAGGACATCTTCTACCCAGACCCGCGTTAACCGGGCGATTGCACCGGCGAGCAGCCACAGACACACCGAAACCCCCATTCTCCCGGCAGTACAGCCAGGAGAACCGGGGGTTGTAGGTATCGAGAGCGAGCCAGAGCGCCTTCAGCCGTGCCCGGCCATAGAACAGCCTGGCAGGACGGGAAACTACTTGGCCTTCTCCACGATGGTGACCAGGCGGAAGTGCTTGTCCTTGGACAGCGGCCGGGTCTCCTCGATGCGGACGCGGTCACCCACGCCCGCGATCTCGTTTTCGTCGTGCGCCTTCACGCGGGTGTTGGTACGCATGATCTTGCCGTACAGGGCGTGGCGCTTGCGGTCCTCGAGCTCAACCACGATGGTCTTGCTCATCTTGTCGGACACCACGTAGCCGGTGCGGACCTTGCGGGCACCCTTCGTGCGCGCCGCAGCGGCCTCGGCCTTGGTCTTTGGTTGGTTCACAGTTGCTCCGTTTACGTCGCTCATGCAGCGTCACCACCCGGGCTCGTAGAAAGTCCGAGCTCGCGCTCGCGCAGGACGGTGTAGATACGGGCGATGTCCTTCTTGACCACGCCCAGTCGACGGTTATTGCTCAGCTGGCCGGTGGCCATCTGGAAGCGGAGGTTGAACAGCTCCTCCTTGGACTCGCTCAGACGAGCGGTGAGCTCGTCATTGCTGAGGTCGCGGAGTTCGTGTGCCGGAGTTCCGGTAGCCATTTAGAACTGATCCTCCTTCTTCACGATGCGGACCTTGCAGGGCAGCTTGTTGCCCGCACGGCGCAGGGCCTCCAAGGCCATCGCCTCGTTCGGGTAGGAAATCTCGAACAAGATGCGGCCCGGCTTGACGTTGGCCACCCACTTCTCCACGGGGCCCTTACCGGAACCCATGCGCACGCCGAGCGGCTTCTGGGTCAGGGGACGATCCGGGAAGATGTTGATCCACACCTTGCCGCCGCGCTTGACGTGGCGGTTGATGGCGATACGAGCGGACTCGATCTGACGGTTGGTGATGTAGGTCGGCTCCAGGGCCTGCAGGCCGTAGTCGCCGAACGTCACGCGGTTGCCACCCTTGGACACGCCACGACGGGTCGGGCGGTGCTGGCGGCGGTACTTAACGCGCTTCGGGATAAGCATTAGTTCTTAGCCCTCCTGCTTCTGCTCAGCGCGCTGGCGGCGGGCACCACCGCGGCGCGGGCGCTCGCGGCGGCCGCCACGGGACTGGCGGTCATCGCGGGCGTTCATCAGGGACTCACGGCGGCCACCGACAACGTCACCCTTGTAGATCCACACCTTCACGCCAATGCGGCCGAAGGTGGTGTGGGCCTCGTAGGTGCCGTAGTCGATCTCGGCGCGTAGGGTGTGCAGCGGGACGCGACCCTCGTGGTAGCGCTCGGTGCGACCCATCTCGGCACCGCCCAGGCGGCCAGAGCACACAACCTTGATGCCCTTGACCTGCGGCTGGCGCATAGCGCCCTGGATGGCCTTGCGCATGGCGCGACGGAAGGCGACGCGGTTCGTCAACTGCTCAGCGATGGACTGGGCCACCAACTGGGCGTTCGCGTCGATGTTCTTCACCTCGAGGATGTTGAGCTGAACCTGCTTACCGGTCAGCTTCTCCAGGGCACCGCGGATGCGGTCGGCCTCGGAACCCCGGCGCCCGATGACAATGCCCGGGCGGGCGGTGTGAATGTCGACGCGGACACGGTCGTGGGTGCGCTCGATGACAACATCGGCGATACCGGCCCGATCCAGGCCCTTGGACAGGAACTCCCGGATCTTGATGTCCTCGGCGAGGTAATCGGCGTACTGCTTATCGGCGTACCAGCGGGAGCGCCACTCGGACGTGATGCCCAGCCGGAGGCCGTGGGGATGGATTTTCTGGCCCACTACTGAGCACTTCCCTTCTGGCTCTCGACGACCACGGTGATGTGGCTGGTGCGCTTGCGGACGTGGAAGGCACGACCCTGAGCGCGGGGACGGAAGCGGCGCATCGTCGGACCCTCGTCAGCGTAAGCTGCGCTCACCACGAGGGTGCGGGGGTCCAGGCCGAAATTGTTCTCGGCGTTGGCCGCTGCGGAGGCGACTACCTTGCTCACCGGCTCGGAAGCAGCCTGCGGGGCGTACTTCAGGATGGCGAGGGCGTCCTCCACGGACTTGCCCCGGATCGTGTCGATGACACGGCGGGCCTTCATCGGCGTCACACGCACGTAGCGTGCGGTGGCGCGAGCGGAGTTAATGGTCTCAGTCATGTTCTATCGACGACCCTTCTTGTCGTCCTTGACGTGACCCTTAAAGGTCTTCGTCGGTGCGAATTCGCCCAGCTTGTGTCCCACCATCGAGTCGTCGATGAAGACGGGAACATGCTTGCGGCCATCGTGCACAGCAAAGGTGTGCCCAATGAAATCCGGGAGAATGGTCGAGCGACGGGACCAGGTCTTGATGACCTGCTTGGTGCCCTTTTCGTTCTGCGCGTCCACCTTCGCTAGGAGGTGCTCGTCGACGAATGGGCCCTTCTTCAGGCTGCGTGGCATTCTCTACTACCTCCTCTTAGCGCTTCTTGTTCTTGTTGGTGCGGCGACGGCGGACGATCATCCGGTCGCTCGGGCGGTTGGGCTTGCGGGTGCGGCCCTCAGGCTGGCCCCACGGGGAAACCGGGTGACGACCACCGGAGGTCTTACCCTCACCACCACCGTGCGGGTGGTCCACGGGGTTCATGACCACACCGCGCACCGTCGGGCGAACGCCCTTCCAGCGCATCCGGCCGGCCTTGCCCCAGCGGATGTTGATCTGGTCGGCGTTGCCGACCTCACCCACGGTGGCGCGGCAACGGATGTCCACGCGGCGGATCTCGGAGGAGGGCATACGCAGGATGGCGTACTTGCCTTCCTTACCCAACAACTGGATGGACATTCCGGCAGAGCGGGCCAGCTTGGCGCCGCCGCCCGGCTTCAGCTCCACGGCGTGGATTGTCGTACCGGTGGGGATGTTGCGCAGCGGCAGGTTGTTGCCCACCTTGATGTCGGCCTCGGCGCCGGACTCGAGCAGGGCACCCTGCTGCAGGCCGCGGGGGGCGATGATATAGCGCTTCTCGCCGTCCCGGTAGTGCAGCAAAGCGATGTTGGCGGTGCGGTTCGGGTCGTACTCGATGTGAGCGACCTTCGCCACGATGCCGTCTTTGTCATTGCGACGGAAATCGATAACGCGGTAGCGGCGCTTGTGGCCGCCACCCTTGTGACGGGTGGTGATGTGGCCGTGAACGTTACGGCCGCCGCTCTTCGGCAACGGGCGCAGCAGAGACTTCTCGGGCGTCGAACGAGTGATCTCGTCGAACTTGGAGACGGAGCTCTGGCGGCGACCCGGCGTAGTCGGCTTGTACTTGCGAATAGCCATACTTGTGCTTCCTTATTACCTCTCGGTTTTCACCGTCCGCACTAGGCGGCGGTACCACCAAAGATGTCGATCGGATCGCTGCCGGCGACCAGGGTCACCATGGCGCGCTTCGTTGCCTTACGCTGGCCGTAACCGGAGCGAGAGCGCTTGCGCTTGCCCTCCCGGTTGACGGTGTTCACGCTGGCCACCTTCACGCCAAAGATCTGCTCGACGGCAATCTTGATCTGGGTCTTGTTGGAGTTCGGGTTCACCAGGAACGTGTAGACGTTCTGCTCCATCAGGCCGTAGGACTTTTCAGACACAACCGGAGCGATGATGATGTCGCGGGGATCGGCGATGGTGCTCACAGTGCCTCCTCCTTCTGGGTTTCAGCCGGGGCGGCTGCGGATTCGGCGCCGGTAGCGGGAACGCTGTGGTCCGTGGCGTCCACAACATCCTTCTTGCTCCGGTCGGCGAAATCGATGAATGCCTTCAGCGCCTCTACGGAGAACACCACGTCGTCGGCGTTGAGCACGTCGTAGGTGTTCAGCTGATCGAACACCAGGTAGTGCACGTTCGGCAGGTTGTTGATGGACTTGCGCGCAGTGATGTCCTCGCGGGTCAGCACCACCAACTGGCGCTTGCGGTTGCTCAGGCGCTCCAGGAAGGCGCGGGCGGCCTTGGTGGAGGGTACCTGGCCGGGGACCAGCTCTTCCACGACATGGATCCGTGCGTGACGGGCCCGGTCGGTAAGGGCACCGCGCAGAGCGGCGGCCTTCATCTTCTTCGGGGTCCGCTGGGAGTAGTCGCGGGGTTGCGGCCCGTGGACAATGCCACCGCCGGTGAAGTGCGGCGCGCGGATGGAACCCTGACGGGCCCGGCCGGTCCCCTTCTGGCGGAAGGGCTTGCGGCCACCGCCGCGGACCTGGCCGCGGGTCTTCGTGGCGTGCGTGCCCTGGCGCTTGGCTGCCAACTGCGCATTGACTACCTGGTGCATGAGAGCAATGCTGGCTTCCTTATCGAAGATGGAAGCGGGCAGCTCTACGGTGCCGTTGGTTGCGCCGTCGGCGGTATGGACATCGAGCGTGAGGTTACTCATGCGTGTGCACCACCCTTCACTGCGGTCTTGACGACGACGATGCCGCCGTTATTGCCGGGGATGGCCCCCTTGATCAGCAGCAGGTTGGATTCTGCGTCGATCTTGGCGACCTTCAGGTTCTGGAGGGTCACCTTGTTGCTGCCCATGCGGCCTGCCATGCGCTTGCCTTTGAACACACGTCCGGGGGTAGCGGCCTGGCCGATGGAGCCAACGCGGCGGTGGGCGGCCTGGTTACCGTGCCCGGCACCCTGGCCGGCGAAGCCGTGGCGCTTCATGCCACCGGCGTAACCCTTGCCCTTGGAAATGCCCGTGACGTCCACGAACTTCACATCGTTGAAGATGTCCACGGTGATGTCCTGGCCCACCTGGTAGCCGGAGGCGTCCTCCAGGCGGATCTCGGCCACGTGGCGGCGCGGGGTGACCCCGGCCTTCTTGAAGTGGCCCGTCGCCGGCTTGTTGACCTTGCGGGGGTCAATCTCGCCGTAGGCGATCTGGACGGCTTCATAGCCATCGGTTTCGTTGGTGCGCACCTGGGTGACCACGCACGGCCCAGCTTCCACGACGGTGACCGGAACGACCCGGTTGTCCTCGTCGAAGATCTGGGTCATGCCGAGCTTCTTGCCCAGGATGCCCTTGATCTCAGTTTCACTCATTCTTTGTTCTCCGCTGCCTCGAGTGCCTTAGGCCTCAAGTGCTGTGTTGATTCTCGGCCCTGGGCTTACTGAATGTTGACGTCGACGCTCGCCGGCAGGTCGATGCGCATAAGCGCGTCCACCGTCTTCGGCGTGGGGTCGAGGATGTCGATCAGACGCTTGTGGGTGCGCATCTCGAAGTGCTCGCGCGAGTCCTTGTACTTGTGGGGCGAACGGATGACGCAGTACACGTTCTTTTCGGTGGGCAACGGCACGGGACCGACGACGCGGGCACCGGTACGAGTCACCGTCTCGACGATCTTCTTCGCGGAAGCGTCGATTGCCTCATGGTCGTAGGCCTTGAGCCTGATGCGGATCTTCTGTCCCGCCACGCTTTTCCTTTTCCTCAGCGCCCCGCCCGGCCGGATGGGCTAGCCCGAAGGTTTCCGGTCTTTGAGTACCTAGTTCCCCTCCCCCTTGATGCTCTCCCCGGCGAATCGTCGGGGTTGCGCGGGGAGTTCTAGGGACCGGTCCGGTCTAGCCGCGGTGGCCGTGTGGCGCGCTTCTTGTCTCGTCCTGTGGTGCGCCCGCCATCGTCCCCGTCGTGGGGTTTTCATGGTGGACGCCAGGAACGTGTTCGTTGGTTCCAAGTTCATCAGACGTGCCAGTGTGTTGTTCGAGCAGGGGTCTCATGAACGAGGAAAGTGGGCTAGACCGTGTTCCAACTCGACCATCGCGCAGGCATTTCGGTGTCCCCAGGCAGTTTCTGCTGGTCTACCTGGGGCCCGCGTTGGCGATCGGGCCGGGGCGCGGAGGTTTTCGCACCACGGGCTAGTGTTTAACGCTGTTCATTTGACATGCTCCACTCCGGCACCCGCAGTCGGGCGTGTCACGCCCGTTCTGCGCATAACCGCACACCAATTCCCACCCACTGTATGTGGGCGATGAACCGCTGCGAGGGATCATGCTCGCTTTACCATCGTCAGCCGCGTGGCCGTCCGCCGGCGTCAACTGGTTCCGGTACGGCCTAGTTGAACTGTTCTTCAGATTCGGTCGGCTGCGACTGACGTGTCAAAGCAACGCTGAGTATTCAACCACAGGCCCGGGCATCCGCCCAAATTCCGGGCCCCCACCGCGCGCAGCCCTCGGCGTGTCGCAGCCGTAAGCTATGAGGGAGGCTCCTGTTGGGGGTTCACCCGTCAGCCGAGCCCTAGATTGCTGAAAGAGAGTGTGAGTTCAACGATGCCAGCCACCACGGGCCATTCTGGTCATTTCCGCGAGGACCCAGAGTACATCCGCCGGAGGCGTGCCATTATCCGGCGCTACCACCCCGACCGTGGCGGCTCAGACGAGGCGTTAGTGCGGGCATTGCGGGAATTGGACGAGCAGTGGTCCCGAAAGTCTTACTTGCGGCATCAGGTAGAGCAGTTGCGCCCCCCATTCATCTCCCGCGAGGTGGCTTTGCAGGCCGTCAATACGGCCGAGGATATCGCCGCGGGGATGCAGCAGCGCGCTGCGGGCTTGAACCGTCGCGCCGGTGACGTTCGGCAACAAGCTCGTTCGGCCTGGGTGCAGCGGGACAAACTCCGCGATCTGAGCCCGGGTGACGTGGGGCGCGCCGCGGTTCGGGTTTCGAGTCGCGCCTCCGGGATCGCGGCTGAGCGCCTGCGTCGGCGGGCTCGCCGAAAGAAGAATGGCTAGGGGTCCTCGCGTGCAGCCCCCGCAGCAGGTAGCACGCACGGCAAAATCCCCGCAACAGGGGCAGAGACCCTGTTGCGGGGCTTGAACTGTCCTTCCCTCTTCGAGGTAAGGACAGTTCCTCCCCGAGGGGGAGGAGCGGGGATCAACCTTTTACTTGGTGATCTTGGTGACGCGGCCGGCGCCGACGGTGCGGCCACCTTCGCGGATGGCGAAGCGCAGGCCCTCGTCCATCGCGACCGGCTGAATCAGGGTGACGGACATGTCGACGTTGTCGCCAGGCATGACCATGTCGGTGCCCTCCGGCAGCTTCACCACACCGGTCACGTCCGTGGTACGGAAGTAGAACTGCGGGCGGTAGTTGTCGAAGAACGGGGTGTGGCGGCCGCCCTCATCCTTGGACAGGATGTAGACGGAGCCCTCGAACTCGGTGTGGGGGGTGTAGGCGCCGGGCTTAGCTACGATCTGGCCACGCTCGACGTCCTCGCGCTTGAGACCACGCAGCAGCAGGGCGGCGTTGTCGCCGGCCTCGGCGGAGTCCAGCAGCTTGTTGAACATCTCGATGGAGGTCACCGTGGTCTTCTGGGACTTCTCGCGGATACCCAGGATCTCCACCTCTTCGTTGAGGCTGAGCTGGCCACGCTCCACACGACCGGTAACCACGGTGCCGCGGCCGGTGATGGTGAAGATGTCCTCGATCGGCATCAGGAAGGGCTTGTCGGTTTCGCGAACCGGATCCGGGATGGAGTCGTCGCAAGCCTGCATGAGCTCGACGATCTTCTCGGTCCACTCAGCGTCGCCCTCAAGGGCCTTCAGAGCGGAAATGTGCACAACGGGGGCTTCCTCGTCGTACTCCTGGTCGGCGAGCAGCTCGCGAACCTCCATCTCGACGAGCTCCAAAAGCTCCTCGTCGTCAACCATGTCGCACTTGTTCAGGGCAACGAGGATGTAGGGCACGCCCACCTGACGGGCGAGCAGCACGTGCTCGCGGGTCTGCGGCATGGGGCCGTCGGTGGCGGCAACGACGAGGATTGCGCCGTCCATCTGAGCAGCGCCGGTGATCATGTTCTTGATGTAGTCGGCGTGGCCCGGAGCGTCCACGTGTGCGTAGTGGCGCTTCTCCGTCTGGTACTCCACGTGGGAGATGTTGATGGTGATGCCGCGCTCCTTCTCTTCCGGCGCCTTGTCGATGGCGTCGAAAGCGAAGGACTTGTTCTCGTCCGGGAACTTGTCGGCGAGAACCTTGGTGATAGCGGCAGTCGTGGTGGTCTTGCCGTGGTCGACGTGACCGATGGTGCCGATGTTAACGTGCGGCTTAGTACGCTCGAACTTAGCCTTCGCCACTGTGTGTCCTCCTGGACTTCCTCGGTGGCTACGACTCTCGCAGCCACATTGCTTTATCGTCAGTCCGGAGTTCTTCCCGCCCGCTGTCCTTATGGTTCTGAGGTCGCGGGCCTCGGTATCTCCGGGCTTTCTTTGTTGCCGGTTACAGCATGTTGTGTGCATCTCTGGGCTGGGCACGGCAGGTTACCGCTGATGCTCTTTCACCCATTGACACATGGACTGGGTAACGGCCAGCACAACGCATACTACGCTACGGTGGGCGGGAGCGAAAAAGCTCCCCCGGTGTGGGAACTGCACTGCAGCTCTTGTCGGTGGTATGCCCCGAGCTGGCCCCTACCCTCCGGCGCCCGCTGGGCGAGCGTCGGATTTCGCACATTTGGAGAAGGTGAACGCAACGTCCGCCTCCTTCCGATGCGCAAGGGGAACGGCGGTCTTTAGGCGTTACCGCCAGTGCGCTCGGCGATGATCTCCTGGGCCACGTTGGTAGGCACCTCCGCGTAGGAGTCGAAGATCATAGTGTAGTTGGCGCGACCCTGGGTCTTGGACCGCAGATCGCCCACGTAGCCGAACATCTGGGACAGCGGCACCCGTGCCTTGACGACCTTCGCTCCGGAGCGGTCCTCCATAGAGGAAACCTGCCCACGGCGGGAGTTCACGTCGCCGATCACTTCACCCATGTACTCCTCGGGGGTGATGACCTCCACAGCCATCATGGGCTCCAGCAGCACGGGCTTAGCCTTGGCCACGGCCTCCTTCAGCGCCTGCGAACCGGCGAGCTTGAAGGCCATTTCGGAGGAGTCCACCTCGTGGTAGGCACCATCGAGGATGGTGGCCTTAATGTTCACCAGCGGGAACCCGGCGAGGTAGCCGTACTGCATGGCGTCCTGGATACCGGCGTCCACGGAGGGGATGTACTCCTTGGGCACGCGGCCACCGGTGACAGCGTTCTCGAACACGTAGTTCTCCTCGCTACCTTCCTCCGGCTCGTAGGGCTCGATGGCGATGATGACGCGGGCGAACTGGCCGGAACCACCGGTCTGCTTCTTGTGGGTGTATTCCAGCTTCTCCACCGGCTTGCGGATGGTCTCGCGGTAAGCCACCTGGGGGGCCCCCACGTTGGCTTCCACCTTGAACTCGCGCTTCATGCGGTCCACCAGCACGTCTAGGTGGAGCTCGCCCATCCCGCCGATGACGGTCTGGCCGGTCTCTTCGTCCAGCTTCACCGTGAAGGTCGGGTCCTCTTCGGCGAGCTTCTGGATGGCGGTACCCAGCTTCTCCTGGTCGGACTTGGTCTTCGGCTCGATGGCCACCTCGATCACGGGGTCCGGGAAGTCCATGGATTCCAGGATGATCGGGTTCTGTAGGTCGCAGAGGGTGTCACCGGTGGTGGTGTCCTTCAGGCCGATGAAGGCGTAGATGTGACCCGCCGAGGCCTTCTCCACCGGCTGCTCCTTGTTGGAGTGCATCTGGAAGAGCTTGCCGACGCGCTCCTTCTTGCCCTTGGTGGAGTTGGAGACCTGGGCGCCGGACTCCACGGAGCCCGAGTACACGCGGACGTAGGTCAGCTTGCCGAAGAACGGGTGCACTGCGACCTTGAAAGCCAGTGCGGAGAAGGGTTCATCGCGGGAAGGCTTGCGGATGAGCTCCTTCTCGGGGTCCTTGACATCGTGGCCCTTGATGGAACCAACGTCCATCGGGTTGGGCAGGAAGTCGATGACGGCGTCCAGCATCGGCTGCACACCCTTGTTCTTGTAAGCGGAGCCACAATAGACCGGGTAGACCTCAGAGTTGATGGTCAGCTTGCGAATCTGGGTCTTCAGCTCGTCGATAGTAATCTCTTCACCGGCAAAGTAGCGCTCCATGAGCTCCTCGTCGGATTCGGCCACCGTCTCAATGAGCCTCTCGCGGTATTCCTCGGCCTTATCCTGCAGGTCAGCCGGAATGTCCTCGATGGTCGGCTCGGTGCCGATCTCGGTGACGCCGGGCCACATCAGGGCCTTCATCTGGAGCAGGTCAACCACGCCGTCGAAGTCGTCCTCAGCACCAATGGGGAGCTCCATCACCAGCGGCTTCGCGCCGAGGCGGTTGATGATGGTGTCCACGGTGAAGTAGAAGTCAGCGCCCAGCTTGTCCATCTTGTTGACGAAGCAGATACGCGGGACGTCGTACTTGTCGGCCTGGCGCCACACCTGCTCGGACTGCGGCTCCACACCTTCCTTGGCGTCGAACACTGCCACCGCACCGTCCAGCACGCGCAGGGAACGCTCCACCTCCACGGTGAAGTCCACGTGCCCCGGCGTGTCGATGATGTTGATCTGGTTTTCGTGCCAGAAACAGGTAGTCGCGGCGGAGGTGATGGTGATGCCGCGTTCCTTCTCCTGCTCCATCCAGTCCATCGTGGACGCACCGTCGTGGGTCTCACCGACCTTACGGTTAATGCCGGTGTAGAAGAGGATGCGTTCGGTGGTGGTGGTCTTACCGGCATCGATGTGTGCCATGATGCCGATGTTGCGGACCTTCTTAAGGTCAGTCAGCGCTTCAAGTGCCACTGTGGGTAACCCCGCTCATGCTTTCGTGTTTGAGCGACCCGGACCTTAAGGATTCTGCGCGAAGTGTTAAGGCCGAACGAGCCGCAGGCGTTTATGTACTCGATCTATTGTGCCAGTGTCTGGCGGTTTCGTCGCGGCGAGGAAGTTACCAGCGGTAGTGGGCGAAGGCACGGTTAGCCTCGGCCATCTTGTGGGTATCCTCGCGACGCTTGACGGATGCACCCAAGCCGTTGGAGGCATCCAGGATCTCGTTTGCCAGGCGCTCGGTCATCGTGTTCTCGCGGCGTTGCCGGGTGAAGGTCACCAACCAGCGCAAAGCAAGGGTGGTGGAACGACCGGGGCGGACCTCGATAGGCACCTGGTAGGTGGCGCCGCCGACGCGGCGGGAGCGAACCTCAAGTGCGGGCTTGACGTTGTCCAGAGCCTTCTTGAGGGTCAGTACCGGGTCGGTTCCGGTCTTCTCGCGGCACTGCTCCAGGGCGCCGTAGACGATGCGCTCTGCAGTGGACTTCTTGCCGTCCAACAGCACCTTGTTGACCAGCTGGGAGACGAGGACGTCCCCGTAGACCGGATCCTTGGGCAGCGGACGGGCGGGTGCGGGGCCCTTACGTGGCATTGTTTACTTCTCCTTCTTCGCGCCGTAGCGGGAACGTGCCTGCTTGCGATCCTTCACGCCCTGGGTATCCAGGGAGCCGCGGATGATCTTGTAGCGAACACCGGGGAGGTCCTTCACACGGCCGCCGCGCACGAGGACCATGGAGTGCTCCTGGAGGTTGTGGCCCTCGCCGGGGATGTAGGCGGAAACCTCGATACCGGAGGTCAGCCGAACACGGGCGACCTTACGGAGGGCGGAGTTCGGCTTCTTCGGCGTGGTGGTGTACACGCGGGTGCACACGCCGCGGCGCTGGGGGGAACCCTTCAGTGCGGCGGTCTTCACTTTCGCCGTCTTGTCGTGGCGGCCCTTGCGGACCAGCTGCTGGATTGTAGGCATGTACCGACTTTCTGGATCTACGGTGCGGACTCGGTTGGGCTTTCTCTGGCGGCGTACCTCGCTGGGAGGCGGGGGTAGCCTCGGTCAGCCAATGCAACGGTTTTTAAACGTGCGCAAACCCCTCAGCCGCTTTCGCTGGCCTACGGGGTGAGAGTGAGAATCCTTATTGTGACCACAGGTCACACGGTGTTTTAGCACCGGGATTGTCCACATTGGCTGGGACTAGCTGCTAAGACTACCGAAGGTCGGCCCGGTGCTCCAAATTCATTCTGGACGCCAGGAGCGGCGCGCTACCTGAGCGGCCTCCTTGGCTGCGATTCTCAGCTTCACTGGACCGGGAACGCTGACCCTCCCAGCCCGCACAGCCTCGGCCGGCATTCGGTCAATGCGGTTGTTAAGCTCCTCGAACAACCCCGCCGCCGCGGCCACCCCGACCTGGGCCCCACTGGGCAGCCCCGGCAGGGCAGCGCGCGCGACCCGCAGATCCTGCTGAATGTCCCGGACCAGGTGGGCTTTCGTCTCCTCCGTAAGTCCCCGCTGCTGAATCTCCGGGAAGTACACCCGCCCCAGATGTCCCTCGTCCTGGGCGAAGTCCCGCAGGAAGTTCACCTTCTGGAAAGCCGCGCCCAGGGCTCGGGCACCTCGATCCAGTTCGGCCCGCGCGCCGGGAGTGGCGTCCTCACCCGAGAGAAAAACCGAAACGCACAACAACCCGATGACTTCCGCTGAACCGTAGATGTATTCCCCCAGGCTCTCCGGATCGTGGGTGGCCTGGGAGAGATCCATTCGCATGGAACGGAAGAACGCCCGGACGTGATCCGGATTGAAGCGGCAGCGTCGGGCCGTTTCCGCGTAGGCGTGCAGGACGGGATCCACGTGAAAGTGCAGGTCGGGCGCTGCTAATACCGCGCGCTCGTAGTTGTCGAGGGCCCGGGCGACTTGCTCGGCGGTCAGCCCGGCTTCCTCGGCAGTGCCATCGACGATCTCGTCGGCGATGCGGACCATGGCATAGAGGTTCGCTATATCCCGGCGCATGGCCGATGGAAGGAGGTTCGTCGCCAGGGAAAAACTGCTGGAATAGGAAGAAATGACACGCCCCGCCGCCCGGATGGACATTGCGTTATACCGGTCCAGCAAGGATGGGGAAGGGCAACTCATACCACGGAGGCTACCTGGTTTGCGCCGGGCCCCGTGAGGCTGGCGGCGATGGGCGACTGTTCGACTTATCTGATGGAAGCTCAACAGGGACACAAAAAAGGGGGGACGGCCCCCTCTCCCCTTCGCCAGGAGAGAGTGGACCGTCCCCGCTTGCTTGCGCTCCGCGGCCTGTTACGCCCTACCGTTTGCTGGGCTCCGCGGCGGGCTACATGCCCATGTCATCCAGGGGCACTGCGGCACCGGTGAACTCGCCGTAGCCATCGTCGCTGTAGAAGCCGTCGCCGAAGCTGTTCGGCAGGGAGTAGGCAGCGGCGCGCGCCTCCTCCGTCGGCTCCACCGTGATGTTGCGGTAGCGGGAGATACCCGTGCCAGCCGGGATCAACTTACCGATGATCACGTTCTCCTTCAGGCCGATGAGCTTATCGGAGCGCTTGTTGATGGCGGCATCCGTGAGCACACGCGTCGTCTCCTGGAAGGAGGCGGCGGACAGCCAGGACTCGGTAGCCAGGGAGGCCTTGGTGATGCCCATGATCTCGGCACGCACCTCCACCGGGCGGCCACCGGTCTTCACGGCCTCCTTGGAGGCGGCCACGGCATCCGCGTGCTCCACCAGGGAGCCCGGCAGGAACTCCGTGGAGCCGGAGTCGATGACCGTCACGCGGCGCAGCATCTGGCGCACGATGATCTCGATGTGCTTGTCGTGAATAGCCACACCCTGGTCCCGGTAGACCTTCTGGACCTCGCCGATGAGGTGCTGCTGCACCCCGCGGCGGCCGAGGACGCGCAGAACCTCGTGGGGGTCCGCGGCGCCCTTGAGGAGCTGCTGGCCCATCTTGATGTGGTCGCCATTGCGGATCGGGCGCTCCACGCCACCGGTGCCCAGCGAGGCCAGGCCCTGGCGCTTGGAGAGCTTTTCGTACACGACGTCGTCCGAGCCGTCGTCGGGCTGGATCGTCAGCGTGTAGAAGTGCTCGTCGTCCTCCAGCTTGACGGTGCCGTCCACGGAAGCGATCGGGGACTTCGCCTTGGGCACGCGGGCCTCGAACAGCTCCTGCACACGGGGCAGACCGCCGGTGATGTCGCCACCAACGCCACCGAGGTGGAAGGTACGCATCGTCAACTGGGTACCGGGCTCGCCGATGGACTGGGCGGCCACGATGCCCACGGCCTCACCGATCTCGACCTTCTTGCCGGTCGCCATGGACTTGCCGTAGCAGGTGGAGCATACGCCGGTGGCGGTGGCGCAGGTCAGCACGGAGCGAACCTTCACCTCCGGCACCCCGCGGGCGATGAGCTCTTCCAGCTCAACCTCGCCCACCACGTTGCCGGCCGGTAGTACCACGTCGCCAGCCAGGTCCTTGGCATCGGCAGCGAGGTAGCGGCCGACCACGGAGGTCTCCACGAAGTCGGCCCGCACGAAGGTGCCAGTGGGCTTGCCCTCGGCGTCCGTCACCGCGGTGGAGACCGGCAGCACAACGCCCTGGGAGGTGCCGCAGTCGTCCTCGCGAACGATGACGTCCTGGGCCACATCCACGAGGCGGCGGGTCAGGTAACCGGAGTCTGCGGTACGCAGCGCCGTGTCGGCCAGGCCCTTGCGGGAGCCGTGGGAGTTGTTGAAATACTCGAGCACGGACAGGCCCTCGCGGAAGGAGGTCTTCACCGGGCGGGTGATGTACTCACCGCGGGAGTTCGTCACCATGCCCTTCATGCCGGCCAGGGTCCAGATCTGGCGCATGTTACCGGCCGCACCGGACTTCACGATCATGGGGATCGGGTTGTCGTCCGGGTACAGATCCTCCACGGACTGGCCAACGAAGTCCGTCGCTTCCTTCCACAGGTCCACGAGGGACTGGTAGCGCTCGGCCTCGTTGATCTTGCCGCGGGCTAGCTTCTTCTCAATGACGCGGGCCTTGGCCTCGTAGCTGTCCAGCACCTCTGCCTTGTTGGGCAGCACGAGCACGTCGTGCATGGTGATGGTCACGCCAGAGCGGGTGGCCCAGTAGAAGCCGGCGTCCTTCATCTTGTCCACGGTCTGCGCCACGGTGATCATGGGGTACTTCGCGGCGAGGTCGTTGATGACGGCAGCCTGCGGCTTCTTGGCCATCACGCCCTCCACGTAGGGGTAGTTCCACGGCAGCAGCTCGTTGAACAGGACCCGGCCGAGGGTGGTATCGGCCAACCACGTCTGGCCGCGCTCCCACCCATCGGGGAACAGTTCGGCCTCAACATCCGCAGACGGGCGCAGGTGGCTGATCCGCACCTTGATCGGTGCCTGCAGCCCCAGCACGCCTCGGTCGTAGGCCATGATGGCCTCCGCCAAGGAGGAGTACACGCCCTGCGCCGGAGCCTCCTGCGTGGCCGGGCTGTAGGCACCCTGGCCGCCAACTTCGTTGCGCCCCTTGACCAACGTCAGGTAGTACAGGCCGGTCACCATGTCCAGGCGCGGCATGGCCAGCGGCTTGCCCGATGCGGGGGACAAAATATTGTTGGACGCCAACATCAATACGCGCGCCTCGGCCTGTGCTTCGGCAGACAGCGGCAGGTGCACGGCCATCTGGTCGCCGTCGAAGTCCGCGTTGAATGCCTCACAGGCCAGCGGGTGCAACTGGATGGCCTTGCCCTCCACGAGAATGGGCTCGAAGGCCTGGATGCCCAGGCGGTGCAGGGTTGGTGCACGGTTGAGCATCACCGGGTGTTCGGCGATGGCCTCCTCCAGCACGTCCCACACCTCGGGGCGCTGGCGCTCCACCATCCGCTTGGCGGACTTGATGTTCTGGGCGTAGCTCTTCTCCACCAGTCGCTTCATCACGAACGGCTTGAACAGCTCCAGGGCCATGAGTTTCGGCAGACCACACTGGTGCAGCTTGAGCTGGGGGCCGACGATGATCACGGAACGCCCGGAGTAGTCCACGCGCTTACCCAGCAGGTTCTGGCGGAAGCGGCCCTGCTTGCCCTTGAGCAGGTCGGACAGGGACTTCAGGGGACGGTTACCGGGACCCGTGACGGGGCGGCCCCGGCGGCCGTTGTCGAACAGCGCGTCCACGGACTCCTGCAGCATGCGCTTCTCGTTGTTCACGATGATTTCGGGGGCCCCGAGGTCCAGCATGCGCTTGAGCCGGTTGTTCCGGTTGATGACGCGGCGGTACAGGTCGTTGAGGTCGCTGGTGGCGAAGCGTCCACCGTCGAGCTGGACCATCGGCCGCAGCTCCGGCGGAATGACGGGGATGGAGTCCAGGACCATACCCGCGGGATCGTTTCCGGAGCGCAGGAAGGCGGCCACGACCTTGAGGCGCTTGAGGGCGCGCAGCTTCTTCTGGCCCTTACCGTCACGGATGATCTCGCGGAGGTTGTCCGCCTCGGCCTCCAGATCGAAGCTGCGGATGAGCTTCTGGATGGACTCGGCGCCCATGCCGCCGGTGAAGTAATCCTCGTAGCGGTCGACAAGCTCGTTATAGATGTTCTCATCCACGATCATCTGCTTGGGGGCCAGCTTGACGAAGGTGTTCCAGATCTCGTCCAGGCGGTCCACTTCGCGCTCGGCGCGCTCGCGGATGTGGCGCATCTCGCGCTCGGCCGCAGTCTGCACCTTGCGCTTGGCATCGTTCTTAGCGCCCGCAGCCTCCAGCTCGGCGAGGTCAGCCTCGAGCTTTTTGGAACGCTCGGCCAACTCGTTATCGCGGTCGACCTCCACTTCCTTCTTCTCCAGCAGCATCTCCGCCTCAAGGGTGGACTGGTCGTTGTGGCGACCCTCTTCGTCCACGGTGGTGATGATGTTGGCGGCGAAGTAGATGATCTTCTCCAGATCCTTCGGAGCCAGGTCCAGCAGGTAGCCCAGGCGGGAGGGCACGCCCTTGAAGTACCAGATGTGCGTGACCGGAGCGGCCAGCTCGATGTGGCCCATCCGCTCACGGCGCACCTTGGACTTGGTCACTTCCACGCCGCAGCGCTCGCAGATAATGCCCTTGTAACGAACGCGCTTGTACTTGCCGCAGGCACACTCCCAGTCGCGAGTGGGCCCGAAGATCCGCTCGCAGAAGAGACCGTCCTTTTCCGGCTTCAGCGTGCGGTAGTTGATGGTCTCCGGCTTTTTAACCTCGCCCCGGGACCAGCGGCGGATGTCATCGGCAGTGGCGAGCCCGATGCGGAGCTCATCGAAGAAATTGACGTCCAGCACGTGGACTTCCTTTCCCCTCCGTTACGCGGAGGGCTTCATTTTTCGCGGTGCTTGTGTCTGTGGTCGGTTGGGGGTATGGGCGGCGGTGGAGGCCGCCCACCCCTATCCGACGTCTAGATCTGCATCGGGGCGTTCATCGCGGGACAGGTTGATACCCAAGGCGGCGTTGGCGGAGTCCAATTCGTCGTCGTCATCGCTGGACAGCTCCATCGGGGTGCCGTCGGCCGCGAGGACCTCGACGTTGAGGCACAGCGACTGCAGCTCCTTGAGTAGCACCTTGAAGGACTCGGGAATTCCCGGATCAGGGATGTTCTCGCCCTTGACGATGGCCTCGTACACCTTCACGCGGCCCACCACGTCGTCGGACTTGATGGTCAGCAGTTCCTGCAGCGTGTAGGCGGCGCCATAGGCCTGCATTGCCCACACCTCCATCTCGCCGAAGCGCTGGCCACCGAACTGGGCCTTACCGCCCAGCGGCTGCTGCGTAATCATGGAGTAGGGGCCCGTGGAACGAGCGTGGATCTTCTCGTCCACCAGGTGGTGCAACTTGAGCATGTACATGTAGCCCACGGAGATCGGATGCTCGAAGGGCTCGCCGGAGCGACCATCCATTAACTGGGCCTTGCCGAAATCATCGACCATCCGCTCGCCATCCCGGTTGGGCCGGGAGGAGCGCAGCAGGCCGGACAGCTCCGCGTTGGAGGCACCATCGAACACCGGCGTGGCCGTCAGGGAATCGGCGGGCACGTCGTAGAGCCCCTGGGGAAGAGTCTTCAGCATCTGCTGAATCTTCGGGTCCTGGGAGTCTAGGTCCACGGCCCAGCCGGCCTTGGCCAGCCAGCCCAGGTGGACTTCAAGCACCTGGCCGATGTTCATACGGCGGGGCACACCGTGGGTGTTGAGGATGATGTCCACCGGGGTTCCGTCCGGCAGGAAGGGCATGTCTTCCTGGGGCAGGATCTTGCCCACCACGCCCTTGTTGCCGTGGCGGCCGGCCAGCTTATCGCCGTCCTGGATCTTGCGCTTCTGGGCAACGTAGACGCGAACCATCTCGTTGACCCCGGGAGCCAGGTCGTCGTCGTCCTCGCGGGAGAAGACCCGCACGCCGATGACCTTGCCGGTCTCCCCGTGAGGAACCTTCATGGAGGTATCGCGAACCTCTCGGGCCTTTTCGCCGAAGATGGCGCGCAGCAGGCGCTCCTCCGGGGTCAGCTCGGTTTCACCCTTGGGGGTTACCTTGCCCACGAGGATGTCGCCGTCGCGAACATCTGCACCGATGCGCACGATGCCGCGGTCGTCCAGATCGGCGAGCACGTCCTCACCCACGTTGGGGATATCCCGGGTGATTTCCTCCGGCCCCAGCTTGGTATCGCGAGCATCGATCTCGTGCTCCTCGATGTGGATGGAGGTGAGGATGTCCTCCTCCACCATGCGCTGGTTGAGGATGATGGCGTCCTCGTAGTTGTGACCCTCCCACGGCATGAACGCCACGAGGAGGTTCTTGCCCAGAGCCATCTCGCCGTTGTCCGTGCCCGGGCCGTCGGCAATGACCTGGCCCGCCTCAACGCGATCACCCTCGTCTACCAGCGGCTTCTGGTTGTAGCAGGTGCCCTGATTGGTGCGCTCGAACTTGCGCAGCATGAAGGTGTCGCGAACACCCTCGTCATCCATGACGGTGATGTAGTCCGCAGACACGTACTCCACAACGCCCGCCTTAGGGGCGATGATGACGTCCCCCGCGTCATAGGCGGCGCGCAGCTCCATACCGGTGCCCACGAAGGGGGCCTCGGAACGCAGCAGTGGCACGGCCTGGCGCTGCATGTTCGCGCCCATGAGGGCACGGTTGGCGTCGTCGTGCTCGAGGAAGGGAATCATGGCCGTTGCCACGGAGACCATCTGCCGCGGGGACACGTCCATGTAGTCCACCTCGGAGGCGGGCACAACCTCCACGTCGCCGCCGCGCAGGCGCACCTCGATCGTCTCCTCCGTGAACCGGTGGTTCTCGTCGAAGGGGGTGTTGGCCTGGGCGATGATGTGCCGATCTTCCTCATCGGCGGTGAAGTAGTGCACCTCATCGGTGATCTGGCCATCAACCACGCGCCGGTATGGCGTCTCGATGAACCCAAAGGGATTCACCCGGGCGTAGGAGGACAGGGAGCCGATCAGGCCGATGTTCGGCCCCTCCGGAGTCTCGATGGGGCACATGCGCCCGTAGTGGGACGGGTGAACGTCGCGCACCTCCAGGCCGGCCCGCTCGCGGGACAGGCCGCCGGGGCCCAGGGCGGACAGGCGGCGCTTGTGCGTTAGACCAGACAGGGAGTTGTTCTGGTCCATGAACTGGGACAGCTGAGAGGTGCCAAAGAACTCGCGGATAGCCGCGGAGACCGGGCGCACATTGATCAGCGAGGTGGGAGTGATGGACTCGGCGTCCTGCGTCGTCATCCGCTCGCGAACCACACGCTCCATCCGGGACAGGCCCACCCGCACCTGGTTCTGGATGAGCTCACCCACGGTGCGCAGGCGGCGGTTGCCGAAGTGGTCGATGTCGTCCACACCGATCGGGACTTCCACGCCCTCCGGGGAAGTCATGGACTTCTCCCCCGCGTGCAGCCGCACCAGGTACTCGATGGTGGTGAGGATGTCTTCCTCCGTGAGGGTCATGGTGCCCTCGTTGTCCCCACCGAGGCCGAGCTTCCGGTTGACTTTGTAACGCCCCACCTTCGCCAGGTCGTAGCGCTTGGCCTTGAAGAAGGAGTTCTCCAGCAAAGCCTGCGCGGAATCGCGGGTAGGAGACTCGCCCGGGCGCTGCTTGCGGTAAATCTCCAACAACGCCTCATCCGTGTTGGCCACCCCGTCCTTTTCCAGGGTGGACATCATGATCTCGGAGAAGCCAAAACGGTCGGTAATTTCTTGGGTAGTGAGACCCAGGGCTTTCAGCAGGACGGTGACCGGCTGGCGCCGCTTACGGTCGATGCGGACACCAACCGTGTCCCGCTTATCCACGTCGAACTCCAGCCACGCGCCGCGGGAAGGGATCACCTTCACGGCGTGCAACGGGCGCTCGGTGGATGCGTCGATAGACGAATCGAAGTACACGCCCGGGGACCGGACGAGCTGAGACACCACGACGCGCTCGGTGCCGTTGATGATGAAGGTGCCCTTGTCCGTCATCATCGGGAAGTCACCGATGAATACCGTCTGGGACTTGATCTCACCGGACATGTTGTTGGTGAACTCGGCCGTGACGTACAGCGGAGCCGCGTAGTTGATGTCCTTATCCTTGGCTTCGTCGATGGTGGTCTTCACCTCGTCGAAGCGCGGCTCGGAGAGCGTCAGCGACATGTTCTCCGAGTAATCCTCGATGGGAGAGAGCTCCTCGAGGATGTCCTCCAGCCCGCTGGTAACGCGGGCGCCTTCGCCGACCTTGGCCTGTTGGCGGGCACGCCACTCAGACGTGCCGACGAGCCAAGCGAAGGATTCACGTTGCAGGTCGAGGAGGCCAGGAACCTCAATGGGGGAGTCGATCTTCGCGAAAGAGAATCGCTGAGAAGCTCCGGGAATTCCGGCGACTGAACTAGTCTGGCGGGAGACTGCCAAGATGGGTCCTTCCAGCACCTCGGGCGGGAACGACGGGCCCCAAACCGCACGCCGCAGCGTGCTATCCGGCCGCCGTCACTTACCCTTGCATGAGCGCACGGTGATTGTGATGGTCGTTGTTGTGGCTTAAGATCGCCCGCGCACGTAGCGTGCGTAGGAACAGCTAAATGACCTTGTCAAATCGCGATTGTGGAACCGTGTGGACGACCCTCGAATGCCCACAATCGGCTACCAACCCCGCTCATTGCCAAGGCCGATGTGTGATGATGTGCCTCATCAGTTCACCTGTCTGCCGCAATGCACACGTGATCTAAGCCAGCGCAAACAGCAATCCTATATCACAAAGGCCCCAACGGCAAAACCCCGACCGGCGGCAATCCTGCCGCCAACCGGGGAGTTGGGTCAAACTCATAGGAGAGAGCGAAGCCGCTCCGGAACCTACTTGAGGGAAACCTTGGCGCCAGCCTCTTCGAGCTTGGTCTTGGCAGCCTCGGCGTCCTCCTTGCTTGCGCCCTCCAGGAGAGCCTTGGGAGCGGACTCCACGAGGTCCTTGGCTTCCTTCAGGCCCAGGCCGGAGACGATCTCGCGGACGACCTTGATGACGCCGATCTTCTTGGCGCCGGCATCCTCCAGGACGACGTCGAACTCGTCCTTCTCCTCGGCAGCGGCAGCGCCCTCAGCACCCGGGGCGGCGGCAACAGCCGCGACGGGAGCAGCGGCGGTGACGTCGAAGGTGTCCTCGAACAGCTTGACGAACTCGGAGAGCTCGATGAGGGTCATCTCCTTGAAGGCCTCGATGAGCTCATCGTTGGTGTACTTAGCCATAGTGGCTTGTCCTTTCGTGTGTTGTTGCTTTGTGGTGGGCGTTCCTGCACGCCCGGAGCGGAACTAGTCCTTTTTCTCCTGCAGGGCAGCAGCCAGGCGGGCGACCTGGGAAGCAGGAGCGTTGAACAGTCCGGCAGCCTTTGCCAAGGAACCTTGCATGGCACCAGCCAGCTTGGCCAGCGTGGTCTCGCGGTTGTCCAGCTCTGCGATCGCATCGACCTGAGCTGCGGACAGCGCGCCACCATCCATGTAGCCGCCCTTGATCACGAAGTTCTTGTGATCCTTACCGAAGTCCTTCATGGCCTTCGCGGCATCCACAGCTTCCCCGTGGATGAACGCGACGGCGGTCGGGCCAGTCAGCAGGGTCTCGTCGAGCTCCATGCCGGCATCTCGAGCAGCCAGCTTGATCAAGGTGTTCTTGGCGACGGAGTAGGTCACATCAGAACCCAGGGCCCGGCGCAGCTCGGTGGTCTCTGCCACGGAGAGGCCACGGTACTCGGTGAGCACTGCGGCGTCTGCCTTGGAGAAACGCTCGGTGAGCTCTGCCACGGATGCGGTGTTCTTCTGGTTTGCCATACTCTCGCCTCCTTCCTCGTATTTTTCGGTGTACGTCTGTACGTGCACCGGCGATCATGCGAAGGAAACACTAGCCACAACGACGATGCGCCCTATGCCTGCAGGTGAGGCACAGGGCGCAACGTGGACACCGGAGGGCTGGGGTCAGCTTTCCACCTCAACCCCGCGCTCCCCTTACCGGAGGACCCCGCCGTAGCGGGATCCCGCTCTAGCGGCGGGGTCTGGGGGAGATGTGTCGAGAACATTCCCGGTGTTCGCTGTACGTCTCTTGTGTTACCTGCGTAGGCCGTCATCGTGATGATGATCCTTCAACCCCACGCTGCGGTCGATGTACCGCAACTATGTGGTGACCGACGGTCTTGGGTGAAAACTTGAACGTAGTCAAACTTCCTCGCAGCATGTTAGCCGCGCTGGGGTCGAACCACAAAATCCGCCCCTTGTGCCCGCTCACCGGGAATACTGGTAACCGTCCACCTTGGCAACCCCCGCCTTTTCCGCAATCGATAGCTACCCCCCAGGAGACCGAAGAACGATGCCCCAGAACCCATCCGATGCAACCGACTCCACGCAGTCCGGCGAACAGGTCGGAACCAACCTCGGTTTCCTGCCCGCTTTTCTCGTCTCCCTGGCCAAGCCCACCCTCAAGCCCAAGGGAGTAAACGACTTCTCGCCTGTTGCCGAGGGGCAGGTACCCGTCGTGCTCATCCACGGCACCTGGCTCAACGCCTTCAACACGTGGTCCTACCTGGCCCCCCAACTCGAGCATGCGGGCTACCGTGTTTTCGCCTTCAACTACGGCCGGGATACCTACTCGCTAACGGGTAAGCCCAAGGCGGTGTACGGCACCGCGAGCATCCTAGAGAGCCAGAAGGAGGTGGCCGCCTTCATCGACGAGGTACTTGAGCGCACCGGCGCTCGGCAGGTGGATCTAATTGGCCACTCCCAGGGTGTTGCCCAGGCTCGCCTTTACCTCACGGATTCCGGGGGCGCGAACCCGGAGCACCCAGAGCAGAACAAGGTTCGCAAGCTGGTGGGCATCAGTGGCTGCAACCACGGCACCACCCTGTCTGGCGTTGCCTCTTTCGGAAAGTTCCTGGATCGCACCGGCATCCTGGACGATCCCATCCGCCGCGTACTGGGGTCTTCGGCGCTGGATCAGCGGCTTGGCTCGGACACGGTGGCCCACCTCAACCGCCACGGCGATACCGTTCCGGGCGTGGACTACACAATGATCTGCTCCCGCTACGACCAGATCGTCACCCCCTGGCGCACTCAACGCCTAGAGGCGGGGCCCGGCGCTACGGTCCGCAACCTGCTGGTGCAGACCGGCAACGTGAAGGATTTCTCCGACCACATGGCCGTGCTGTACTCGCCGAAAGTGCTGGACCTCGTTCTCGAGGCCCTGGAAGGGGAGGAAAGCTACCGGTCGGGCCACCCCCACGTCACCGGCACGGTTTTGCCTTTCCTCGGGTCTCTGCCCAAGGTTCCGTGGCGGCAAGTGCTGCGCCGCAAGTAGGCGTAGTTCCCCCCGGTCCCCTCCCCCTTCGGAAGGGGACCTCCCCCTCGGAGCGAAAGGGGACTTACGCCTCGACGGTGAAGTCCTTCACCACGGTCTCGTCCACGTGAACAGACGGGCTGTTGGTGGCGGAGAAGGTCACGCGCTTGAGGTACTTGCCCTTCGCGGCCGAGGGCTTGATACGCAGCAGCTCGTCGATGAGCGCACCGTAGTTCCCGGCGAGCTGTTCCTCGGTGAAGGAGGCCTTGCCGATAATGGCGTGCAGGTTGGAGGCCTTGTCCACGCGGAAGGAGATCTTGCCGCCCTTGATCTCGCGGACAGCCTTGGCCACGTCGGTGGTCACGGTGCCCGTCTTGGGGTTCGGCATGAGGCCGCGCGGGCCCAGGACTCGGGCGACCCGGCCAACCTTGGCCATCTGGTCGGGGGTGGCGATGGCGGCATCAAAGTCCGTCCAGCCGCCCTGGATGCGCTCGATGAGCTCGGAGGTGCCCACCACGTCTGCGCCTGCCTCCTCGGCGGCGGTGGCGTTCGGCCCCTCCGCGAACACGACGACCCGCACGGTCTTACCCGTGCCGTTGGGCAGGGAGACGGTGCCGCGGACGAGCTGGTCCGCCTTGCGGGGATCCACGCCGAGGCGGATGGCCACGTCGATGGTCGGGTCGTAGCTGGTGGGGGCGATTTCCTTCACCAGCTTGATGGCGTCCAGCGGACGGTAGGTGCGGTTCTTGTCGATCTTTTCCAGGGCGGCGCGGTAGGCCTTGGACGTCTTGCTCATTGGAGCTCCCATTCGTATGTCATCGGTCGCCGCCGCGTTCGGTATCCCTCCTTCCGCTTGACCAACCACCTGCGCTCCGAGCGGGGCCGATGGTAGAAGTTCACGGAAGGAGGGCGGACAGAAAGCGGGGGCGGACCGCTTGGTGTAGCGGAAGTTGTGGTCTCGTGGGCGCGAAGTTCCCTCGCGGGCCAGCAAGATTGGGCCCTGCCACGGTTGTTCCTGTATGTGCTCTTCGCCTTGTGGTGGGGGTGTCCGCTAGGCGGGCATTCCCTCCACGGTGATGCCCATGGAACGAGCGGTACCGGCGATAGACCGGGCACCCATTTCCACGTCGTTGGCGTTCATGTCTTCCTTCTTGGTCGCAGCGATTTCCTTGCACTGCTCCCAGGTCACGGAGCCGACCTTATCGGTGTGCGGCACGCCGGAGCCCTTTTGCAGGCCGGCTGCCTTGAGCAGGAGCTTGGCTGCGGGGGGAGTCTTCAGCTTGAAGGTGAAGGTGCGGTCCTCGTAGACCGTAATCTCCACCGGCACGATGTTGCCGCGCTGGGACTCGGTAGCGGCGTTGTAGGCCTTGGTGAACTCCATGATGTTCACGCCGTGGGCACCCAGGGCCGGGCCGACCGGCGGTGCCGGGGTGGCCTGACCAGCGGGGATCTGCAGCTTAATGAGGCCGGAGACCTTCTTTTTCTTCTTCGGTGCCATCAATTACCTTCTTTCTGTTATCGGGCCCCCCATGCGCCCGTGATGCCCGCGCGAGGTGGGTGGCGTCCGCAAGAAAACAGAACATGAGATTGAGGACGCCACCAACCCGGCGCTACCCCCAGTGATGGCCACCGAGGGGGACAACAATGCTGGTGGGAGCGGGGGATCCCGACCGGATGCCGGATTTTCACCAGCCACCGGAATGTGTATAGAACCGGGCTAACCCTAGTTCAGCTTCTCTACCTGATCAAATTCCAGCTCCACCGGGGTCTCGCGGCCGAAGATGGAGACCATGGCCTTCAGCCGGTTGGTGGATGTGTCGATCTCGGAGATCGTGGCCGACACAGAAGCGAAGGGGCCGGACAAGATCGTCACGGACTCGCCGACCTCGTAATCGACAACAACCTCGTCGCCTGCGGGCTTCGGCGGGGTGGCGATGCCGGTGGAGGACACGTCCACCGCCCCGGCAACCTCCCCGTCCTCGCCCTCCGGCTTGGCCGCTGCGGTGGCGGTCTCCGGGGGCAGGAGGAACTTAGCGACCTCGCGAACCTTCACCGGGGTGGGCTTGCCCTCGTTGCCGACGAAGCTGGTCACGCCCGGGGTATCCCGCACCACGGACCAGGAGGCATCCTCCAGGGACATGCGCACCAGGACGTAGCCGGGCAGCAGCTTCCGCTTCACCTGCTTGCGCTTGCCATCCCGCAGCTCCGTGACTTCCTCGATGGGCACGACGACCTCATGGATCAGCTCGTCTACCCCGAGGGTCTGCGCACGCATCTCCAGGTTGGTCTTCACTTTGTTCTCGTAACCGGAGTAGCACTGGATGATGTACCAATCGCCGGGGAGCTTCTTCAGCGCGCGCATGAATTCGCGGAGGCGGGTCTTGTAGGCCTGCATCGCGGCATCTTCCAAATCCTGCTGGGCTGCTGCGGGGTCGGCTCCAAGTTCAGCCGCACCGGAGTCGGCGGACGCCGCGGCACCGGAGGAGGAGTCCGCGGCAGATTGAGAGGTATCGGCCGTTAGGGAAGCGCCGCCGTCGGCCGTAGCGGGGTCCCCCTCGTGGCCATCGTGATCACCCAACTGCTGGGCGGCGGTGACATCCGCCCGCTTTTCCGCCACTTCCCGCTGCACGTCCTCCTGGGCGGCGGCGGCAAGGGTTTCAGCGGTGAGCTGCTCCGGCTGGGTTTCGGTGGTTTGAGCTGCTTCTATCTGGGTTTCTGCGGCGTGGTTGTCTTCGGACATAGCGGTTGATGGTCCTTTCTTCGGGTGCCTCCGGCTAGCAAAGGTCTCGACCGGGAGGTTCAGGATGACCTCCGGGGGAAGGTGCGCCGGTAAGAGAGGCAGCACCCGATAGCCTCACGAAAAATCCGCCTCCCCGGAAGCGGTGGAGGCGGCTTGTTATGCGTGCGAGTGTAGCACGCTTAAACGTCGAAAATGAACTTGAGGGCGAGGTTTGCCACGTAATCCACGCCCGCCACGAGGGCCGTCATGAGGGCCAGGAAGACAAGGACCACGATGGTGTAGGTCACCATCTCCCGACCCGTAGGCCAGATGACCTTGGACATTTCGCGGAACACGCCCTTGACGTAGTCCACGATCGCCGCAAAGGGGTTGCGACGGGTCTTGACGACGTCCGGGGACTTGCGGGCAGTGCGTGCAGGCACTTTGGCCGTGGAGGGAGCACCTTCGGAAACCCCCGCGACCTGCCGCTTCCCCTCTGGGCGCAAGCTGGCGGTTCGAGTAGCACCCCGGCGAGACGGGGTCTTCTTGCTCTCGTCGCTCACAGATACGCCTCCTCGAGACGGGGTTCATTCGCGATACTTCCACGCGAGGTGGGGGTTCGTTGTCCCACTGAAGATGCTAACCGAAGTTCGGCAGCACTTCCCGGGGAACCTTGCAGGGGCGACAGGACTTGAACCTGCAACCTGCGGTTTTGGAGACCGCTGCTCTGCCAATTGAGCTACGCCCCTTCGAACTAAGGAAGTGCCGGGGACGCATGCGATATGGCGTGTTCCCGGCGCAACACGCAAGGAGTCTAGCAGCCCGGCGGGGGCGGGGGAAATTGCAGCGGCCCGTGGCGGGGCGCGCCCGCGGCCGACGGTGCGGGGGACCGTTGTCGGAGATCGGAAGCCATCGCGCCAGCGCGCGGAAAACCCCGCCCTCGCACCACCCCGAAAGTCAACGGGGAGAGACGAAAGCGGGGCCTTCGTTATTGGTAGCGGTGGGGGGACTCGATCCCCCGACCTCACGATTATGAGTCGTGCGCTCTAACCAGCTGAGCTACACCGCCACGGTCATCATCACCTTTGGCATCCGACGATCGAGCGCTGTCGCGCAGGAGCGCGCGGTAGCCACCGGAAATGACAGAGCCCCCTGACGGAATCGAACCGTCGACCTTTTCCTTACCATGGAAACGCTCTGCCGACTGAGCTAAGGGGGCATCACTCCACACGGGCCAGCAAGTTCACACCTGAGGGCCGTTGAAGCCTGAGAAAGCATAACCACCCGGCGGCTTGATCTACAAATCGGCTGTTCCACGGGGTTTTCCAGCACCAATCGTCGGAACCTCGCCCCGATCCGATGGCACAACAAAGGAGGAGGGAACCAACCGAGTCCGCGTCGAGCGAATCTCGGAGGGTTCCCTCCTCCTGGATTGGCCGCAGTACGACCGTGGTGCCAGATGATGGATTCGAACCAACGTAGGCAGAGCCGACGGATTTACAATCCGCTCCCTTTGGCCGCTCGGGCAATCTGGCGAACACCTCTCGGTGCGGTAGGTACCTTACTACGGGCGGTGATCGTTTACCTAACCGGGCCGCGGCGCTGGGGAAACGGCGGTTTTTCTAGCAGCTACCCCCCCTCGTTAGCCCAGTCGACGCAGCGCGAAATCCATGAGATGGCGCAAACCGTCCGCCGCTGGACCGGCAGGAAGCTTAGCCAGTTGCTCCTCCCCCAATTGCCGGTATCGCTCCACGGTGTGTTCCGCCCGCTCCCGGCCGGCGGACGCCCGAATCAACTCGAGGGCCTCGGCCACCAGGGCATCGTCGGACACGGGGCCCGTCAGGATTTCCCGCAACCGAGCCCCGCCCGGGCTGTCCTCCTGCAGGGCGTAAAGCACGGGCAGAGTGAACACCCCCTCCCGTAAATCGGTTCCTGGCGTCTTCCCCGATTCCTCCGACGGGGACCACACATCGATGATGTCATCCACAATCTGGAAGACCTGCCCCAGATAGCGGCCAAACTGCTGCAGAGCGCGGGACTCCTCCTCGGTAGCTCCGGCGTGCTTACTGCCGAGGTACCCGGCGGAGGCGATGAGCACACCCGTCTTCTCCTGGATCACTTCCATGTAGTGGTCCACCGGATCCACACCGGGAGCTGCGCCAACGGTCTCCCGCATCTGCCCGGTGACGAGCTCGCGGAAAGTGCGCGCGGAGTGGCGGACCGTCTCCACCCCAAGATCCGCCATCATGTCTGAAGCGACGGCGAAGAGGTAATCCCCCGCAAGGATGGCGATCGAATTATTCCAGCGGGCATTAGCGGATTTCGCGCCCCGCCGTCGATCCGCCTCGTCCATCACATCGTCGTGATAGAGGGTGGCCAGGTGGGTGAGCTCCACCACCACAGCGGCATCCACGACCTCGGCACTTTCCGCCCGCGGCCCGAATTGCGCCGCAATGAGTGCGAAGACCACGCGGAAGCGCTTGCCCCCTGCCCGGGCGAGGTGGCTGATCTTATCCGTGAGGAAATCCTCCCCCTGCACGAGAACAGCGGTCAGGCGTTCTTCCGCCCGGGCCAGCCCGGCGGAGATGGTGGCGTTGAGATGGGCATCCCCAAGGTCCGGCGCTACCGGCGGATTCGCAGCGCCGCCTGCCTCGCGTGTAACCATGTCCTGCGTTGCCCTCATCCTTTGGTTTCCGCGCCCCGCCGTGGCAGGGCCCCAAGTCCGTTCCCACGATACAGTAGCGGACCTCCCCCGCCGGGGCCCCCTCGCGTGCAACAATCGACGACGATGCCCAAGTCAGTCCCGTCCGCACACCCCACCCAGCCGCGCGCCCCAAAACCGAGATCCGCCGAGCAGCTCACCGCCGATGTCCTCATCATCGGTGGGGGACCCGCAGGCTCCTCCGCCGCCTGCCACTGCGCCGCCCAAGGGTTGGACACCCTGGTGGTGGACTTCGCGGACATGCTGGAACACCCCCGGGACAAAACGTGCGGGGACGGGTTAACCCCACGGGCCGTTACGGCGCTGCAGGACATGGGGGCGGGGCACATCCTGGCCCACCGCCCCGCCATCGAGGGGCTCAAGCTGCACGGTTTCGGCGGATCCGTCACAGTCCCCTGGCCGAAACAGAACAGGTTCGCCCCACAGGGCAGCGCCATCGCCCGAACGGAACTCGATACGGCCCTGCTGGCCCACGCTGTGGCTTCCGGGGCTCGGTTCCGCGGCGGCCTGCGCGCCGTGGCTGCCCACACCAATAAGCTCCAGCCATCCTCTGTTACCAACGTTCGATGCGTGGACACGCTGGTCGGGGAGCACCCGGTGGATATCCGGGCTCGTTGGGTCCTGCTCGCCGAGGGGGTACGCAGCCGCATTGCCCGCCAGCTCGGGGTGTACTGGCTGCGAGGCATGGTGCACGGGGTGGCAGCGCGCAGCTACATTCGCACCCCGCGGGGCGGGGAACCGTGGATTCATACGGACGTGGAGCTGCGCGACGGACAAGACCAGGTCCAACCGGGTTACGGTTGGGTCTTCCCGCTGGGGGGCGACCGGGCAAATCTGGGCTGTGGCGCCCTGGCGACTGACCGCTACCCGGTGCAGGTGGGCACGAAGAGGTTGCTGCACACCTACGCGGAGCAGGTGCAGGGTTATTGGCACCATTCGGGGCCCACGGACATCACCAGTGCCCTACTGCCGATGGGTGGGGCGGTCACCCGGGTGGCCGGGGCCAACTGGGCGGCACTTGGGGATACCGCGGCGCTAGTGAACCCGCTGAACGGGGAAGGCATCGACTATGCCCTGGAGAGTGGACGCTTAGTGGCCCAGGCCATTGGGGAGGCCGGTCCCGCCGGGCGACGGGGAGCGGGAGGCAGCCTCAGTCGGCTCTGGCCCGATCTCTTGCGCAGTGAGTACGGCCACGCCTTCAGCATCGCCCGGCGCCTGGCCTTGCTCATCGCGGTGCCTGGCCTGCTGCCCTCCTTTGGCCCTCTGGCCATGCGGGGCCCCACTGCTGCCCCGGTAATGGGCGTGGCGGTGCGGTTCATGGGCAACCTCGTCACGGCAGAAGACCGGGATGTTGCGGCCCGGGTGTTTCGGGCGGCGGGCCGCGTTAGCGGGGTGTGGGACCGGGTGGCAGCAGCCGAGTCCCGGCCGTTGTTCGGGTAGCCGGTTCGCCGGGTGGTCGGCCAGGGCCCCGCCCGCTAGGCCTTGACCGCAGTGTGCAGCGCCACGATGCCTGCGGTGAGGTTGCGCCAGGTGACGTTGGCCCACCCATTGGCCTGGATCTCTGCGGCGAGGGTCTGCTGGTCTGGCCACGCGCGGATCGATTCGGCGAGGTATTCGTAGGCCTCCGCGTTAGAGCTAACCACCCGCGCGACCGCGGGCAGGGCGCGCATGAGGTAGTTCTTGTACACCTCGGAGAACACGGGAATCACCGGCGTGGAGAATTCCGCGATGGCCAGCTTGCCGCCGCGCTTGGTAACGCGGGCCATTTCGCGCAGCCCGGCACGGAAGTCTACGATGTTGCGCAGCCCATAGCTAATGGTCACAGCGTCGAAAGTGTTGTCCGCGAAGGGCAGTTGGGTGCCGTCGGCGCAAAGTTTGGGCACGTCGCGATGGGATCCGGCGGCGAGCATGCCGTAGGAGAAGTCGCAGGCGATGCAGTAGGCCCCGGTGCGGGCGAGTTCCTCGGTGGACACCGCAGTCCCAGCGGCGAGGTCGAGCACGACGTCGGTGGGCTTGAGGTCAAGGCGCCGCCTGGTTTCCCTGCGCCAGTGGCGGTCCTGGCCGAAGCTGAGGACCGTGTTGGTGAGGTCGTAGTTTTTACCCACGGCGTCGAACATCGTCGCCACGTCGTGGGGTTTTTTTTCAAGGCTGGCGCGGGACACGGTTGCTCATTCTACGCACCGGGTCGGGCAGGGGCGGGGCGAACGTCCGGGCTACGTCCAGCCGACGTCATCCGCCTGCGAGTCACCCACGCGGTAAGGTGCCGGGTTAGCTGGCCAGCTCGGCCGCGGCCTGTTGCTGCTGCGCCCCGACCTCGATGTGTGGGCGCCGTTGGGAATGGGGGTTTTCGGCGGTGGCGGATGCTGCGGGGGCTGCGGTGGGCACTACGGTCTTTTCTTCTGGACGCCGGGAGCCACCGCGCCGGCCACCAGCCTGCGCCGAGGCGAAGGCGGCCCGCCGGTTCACGGGCTTGGCGTTCGCCCCAAGGCCGGCGGCGTGCTGGTACACCGCGCGTTCGTAGTACCCCACCAACTGTTCGCATAGGTCCGGCCAGGTCTTGCCCTTGATGCCGGCGAGCGCGTTGGCCCGGTAGCTTTCGATGCCCTCCTCGATGATGCGCTCCACGGCGAGGGGCAGTTCTGCGGTGAACCCGCGCACGCTAAGCAGGTGCCCATTGCTGCCGGGTTGGATGAGGTCGATCGGACCACCCGCCGCGGGGGCGATGGTCGGCAGCCCGGAGGCCTGAGCCTCCTGAATGGCCTGGCAGAAGGTCTCGAACTCCCCGGTGTGGACGAACACGTCCAGGCTGGCGTAGCCGCGGGCCAACTCCTCCCCGTGCAGCTCCCCGGTGAACACGGCGGTGGGCATGAGCTTCTGTAGCTGGCAGTGTTCGGGGCCACCGCCGATGATGACGATCTGCACGTTGTCCATCCCGTTGAGCGCTGCCATGCGTTCCACGGACTTCTCCGCAGCCAACCGCCCGACGAACCCAACGATGACGCGCTTATGCTGCGCGACGGGGTTTTCCCCCAGCCCGGCGCGGACCCGCTGGCGTTCCCCGGCGAACAGCCACTGGCGGCGGAGGGCGAGGTCCCGTTTGGAGGGCTGGAATCGCGCTGCGTCTACCCCTCTACCCCAGTGGTAGATGTTGCGCACGTTGTGCTCCTCCAGCTCGTCGATCGTCACGGAGCTGGGGGCGAGCGTCAGGGTGCAACTGTTGTGTAGACCGCGTGTCCACTGCCAGGCCATCGTGGACAGAGCCTTGGCCTTGTAGTTGTTGGCAAACCCGGCCACGTCCGTCTGGTAGACCGCCACGCAGGGCAGGCCGAGGGCGCGGGCGGCGAGAGCTCCGGCACCGCCGAGCACGAAGGGGCTGGCGAGGTGCACCACGTCCGGGTTGAACTGCTTGAGCTCCATGAGCACACGCGGCAGGGGAACACCGATGGGCAACGAGTTAATGCCGGGGATCTCCACCGTGGGCACGCGGGCGATGCGGTACCCGGCGTACTGGAAAATCTCTTCCTGGCGGTAGCGAGCGCCGGGGGCGATGACCAGGGCTTCGTGACCGTGGCGGCGGAGGTGTTCCAGGACCCGGAGAACGGAATTGACCACGCCGTTGACGTTGGGCAGAAAGCTCTCGGCAACAATAGCGACTCGCATACCGGACAGCCTCTCTGGTGGAAGCCACAACGCCGTGGATATGGCGTTACGGCCGTGCCAAAAGTTAACAAACGTTAGGTTAAGAAACACACCTGCCTTCACGTCCCCGCAGGTGGGCTCCCATGGTTTTCCACCCAGCGCTTCTTGCGCCACCGTAGTACGGCCGCTAGCACAGCCGCGATCACCAGTGCGAGCGCCAGCGAGGAGAGCGCCGGGCGAAAGGCCAGCAGCCAGCTACGCCCCTCCACCTTGACGTTCTTCGGATCGGAGGCCTGGTACTCCACGCGCACCCGCTGCCCGGTCTGCAGGCCCACGGGGTACTTCAGCCCCGTGTCCGGCTGGTAGTAATTACCGTTCGCGTCGCGGAAACGCACCGTCGTGCGGGTCCCGTCCGCACTCACGACCGTCGCCACCGCCCGGGCCCGATCCCGGGCGATGCGGGCATCGTCGATGCCGCTGGAGATCACCAAGCCGCTGCACACAAGGATGGCGAAGATCCCAAAGGCCACAATGGCCTGCGCCGCCCTCCGGAACCGCAGCGGGAGAACGTAGGTTTCGGATACCGGCCGGGCCACGCCGGGGTTGTTGGCGTCCATTAGCTCTTCCCTCCCCGAGCCGCAATGGCCTGCTCCAGGGCTCGCCGACCGTGCCGATCCACACACGCCTCCACCAGAACCATCCCCGGGTGCCGCTGCTCGGGGTCGTACAGCTCCCCCTCATTGTGCCGGTGAAGCAGGTCCTCTAGCTCGGCCAGTGTCTCCGCCCGGTGGTAGGCCACCCCCGCCGCCGCGCAGGCGCCAGCGATCCGATAGCCCGTGGGCGTGCCGAACACCCGCTCGAAGGCCGCCGTCCCGTCGGCGAATGCCCGCAGGTCCTCGGCGCCCGGCTCCAATCCCTCGAAGATCGCGCCCCCATCATCGTTGATCACCACGAGGAGGAGATTCTCCGGCGCGGGTTCCAAGGGCCCGATGGACAGGCCGGTGGCGTCGTGAATGAATGTCAGGTCCCCCATCACCGCCACCGTCCGCGGCGCCCGAACCGCATCGGGATGACCGGCTTCGTGGCACAGGGCCACCCCGATGGCCGTGGAGACGGTCCCATCGATTCCCGCCGCCCCCCGGCTGGAAAAGGTCTCCACCCCCGCGAAGGGCAACCCGGCGCGGGAGGCGTCCCGGATGGTGGAGGAAGCCCCGATGACACAGGCATCCCCATCCCGGAGGGAATCGGCGACGGCGGCCATGGCATGCACCCCAGTGAAATCGGGCCACTCCCCGCCCTCTGCCAGGGATTCCCGCACGGCCTCCACGCCAATGTCGCTGATCGCCCGGCAGGCACGGATCCACTGCTGCGGGCTTGTGCCCACCAGGCAAACGGAGCTACCGACTTCTCGAACGGTATGGGCCACGTCGGGGATAGTTGTGGTGTCCGTCAGAACGACCACCCGAATACTGGGGTCCGCCAGCAGTGTGGAAACGCTGCGGTGCAACGTGGGCCGCCCCACCACGATGATCTGTTCCGGCCGAAGGTCCAGGTCTCCCCTATTGACCGTTTTGGTGAACAAGTGGGCCGCCCCGGAGTGCACGGGAAATTCGGGGCTGGGGCTCATGGGTTCTGCCAGCACCGGCAGCGGGGCCAGCGCCTCCAAGACTGCCCGGGCCCAGGGCCGCTGGCTCACCGCCCCGGCCACCACCAGCGTTGGGGCGGAGATGTCCACCTGGAGCTCGCCGTAGGGTTCCCGGGCGGGGGCTCGGTAGCTGCGCTGGGGTTGTGCGGCATTGCCCTGCTCGGCGACGCGGCGGGCGAGCATGCTCATTTCCGTTGTGCTGTGCGGGACCAGCCCGTCGTCGAGGGGGATGTCCAGGTGCGCGCCCCCGCCGCGGGCAGGGTCCGTTGCCGCCCCCAGCAGGCGGTCCACTACCGCTCGGGCGTGGCGCTGGGCGGCATCCAGGTTCTCCCCCCGGGCTGCGGTGGCGGCATCCAAGCCCTCCGCGGCCACGGCATGGGCGCCGAAGATGTCGCGCTGGTCGATGGTTTGGTTAGCACCGGACCCCAGGTAGGACCAGGGCCGGTTGGCGGAGAGCACGAGCAGCGGGATGTGGCTGAGGCTGGCCTCCACCATGGCGGGCAGGCACTGGGCCACGGCCGAGCCGGAGGTCATGACGATGGGAACCGGGCGGCGGGAGTACTGCGCGAGCCCCAGGGCCAGGAAGGATCCAGTCCGCTCGTCCGTGCGGACGTGCAGGCGCAGCCTGTAGGTGCGGGCGGCTTCGGTGAAGGCCAGGGCCAGCGGGGCGGAGCGGGATCCGGGGCAGACCACCGCTTCGCGCACGCCGCAGCGGATGAGCTCGTCGACGACGACGGCGGCCGTGTACATCGCCGGGCTCGGCGGGGTCTGGTCGGTCTCCTGCGGGGTATTCACACTGCTTAAACCTAGCGGTGCCGGTCGGCGGGGGTCATTCGGTGTCGATGCGAACGTGTTCGGCGGCGGCGCGCACCCGGTTCAGCCACCAGGTCAGGCGGTTCGGGGAGGCCTCATATTTATTGATGACGCCCATATCCACAGCGCCGCTTTCCAGGGGCAGCGAACCGTCGCAGATCGGGCGGGCTGCAACGTCGCGGCAGAAGAGAGACCCGGTGGCCAGACCCGCCGCCGCGGAACCGATTGCGGCGGCGGCGCGCAGCCCTGCGGTCATGCCCACGGCGGTTTCCAAGGCGGAGCTGACGGTGAGGTCCACGCCGTACTCCGCGATGCCCTGCGCGATACGGCAGACCTGGTCCACCCCGCCCAGCGGGGCCACCTTCACAACAGCCACGTCGCACGCCCCTGCCCGGACCACGGCATAGGGGTCCGCGGCTTTGCGGATCAGCTCGTCGGCAGCGATGCGCACCGGAACCTGCCGCCGGGCCAGGCGGGCGCGAAGCTCCGCGAGTTCCGCCGTGGTGCCGCAGGGCTGCTCTGCGTAGTCCAGGGGCCCCTGTTCGGCCAGGGCACTCAGCGCGGTGCAGGCCTGGTCCACGCTCCACCCGGCGTTCGCGTCCACGCGGATGCGGGGGTTACTCACGCCGCGCTCCGCGTAGTGCTGCCGGACGGCAGCGACGCGCCGCAGGTCAGCGCCCAATTGTTCCGGGAAGGGCTGGCCCCCGCCGCGCTCGGCCACTTTGATTTTTACGGTTGTGCACCCCGGGTAGCGCGCCATCAGCGTGTCGATGGCCTGCGGGTCCGCCGAGACATCCACTGCCGGGATGGTGGCGTTCACTTCCACCCTGTGGCCGGGGGAAACGTGCGGCAATGGGGGGAAGGGGCCGCGGAGGTCGGGGTTGGCGTCCTGAATAAGAGTGAGGGTGGACCGCAGCCACCGGGCCGATTCCTGCGGGTCATATTCCAGGAATGGGGAGAATTCCACCCAACCGCCGGGGGTTTTGCTGAGCAGGACCTCGCGGTGGCTCAGTCCCCGGAAGGGCACCCGCAGCGGGAGGCGAACCACCCGGGCTGTGGCGGTGAGGGCTTCCAGGAGCTCGGCGAGGGGAGCTGGGGCGTGGATCACAACCGTCAACGCTACCGGCGCCCACCGGGCTGGCCCTAGACTGGCTGGCCATGAACGCATCTGAGCTGAACCCCTTCGAACCGGACCAGTGGCGCGAGGTTCCCGGTTTCCACTTCACGGACATCACCTACCACCGGCACCGTGGGGAGGGCCGGGAGGACGGGATTGTGCGCATCGCCTTCGACCGCCCAGAGGTGCGCAACGCCTTTCGGCCCCACACGGTGGACGAGCTCTACCGCGCCGTGGATCACGCGCGGCGTAGCCCGGATGTGGGAACGGTGCTGCTCACGGGCAATGGGCCCAGTCCCAAGGACGGCGGGTGGGCGTTCTGCTCCGGGGGGGATCAGCGCATTCGCGGTCGGTCCGGGTACGAGTACGCCGAGGGGAATGCGGTGGACGTTCCCGCCGCCGAGGGCGGACGGCTGCACATCCTGGAGGTGCAGCGGCTCATCCGGACCATGCCGAAGGTCGTCATTGCCGTGGTCAACGGATGGGCGGCGGGTGGGGGGCACTCCCTGCACGTGGTGTGCGACCTGACCATTGCATCCCGGCAGCACGGCAAGTTCAAGCAAACGGACGCGGACGTGGGCTCCTTCGACGCGGGTTATGGGTCCGCTTACCTGGCCAAACAGGTGGGGCAGAAGTTCGCCCGGGAGATTTTCTTCCTGGGCCGCAGCTACGACGCGGAAACGATGCAGCGGATGGGGGCTGTCAACTGTGTTGCGGATCACCCCGAGCTGGAGCGCACGGCGGTGCAGTGGGCCCGGGAGATCAACGGCAAGTCGCCGACGGCACAACGCATGCTGAAGTTCGCGTTCAACCTCACCGACGATGGCCTCATGGGGCAGCAGGTCTTCGCGGGCGAGGCCACCCGCTTGGCCTACATGACGGACGAGGCCGTAGAGGGGCGGGATGCCTTCCTGCAGAAACGGCCCCCCAACTGGTCAGAGTTCCCGTACTACTACTAGTGGGTCTGGGGGCTGGGCACTGGGGGCCGGGGGTTGCGGCCCATGTGTAGGTTTCCCCTCATAGTACATATTGGTTGGTTCTATCAGATCGTCGTAAATATAAATGCTTGACTTTCTCCACTATTTTTCCGTACACTCGTTTACATCGTTAGGGAGGGCCTTCTTCTAGAGCACGCCAACTCGCGCAACACCACCAGCAGCGGCCTTCCCCCACAACAGCACCAACGCCCCAAGGAAGCGCCAGCATCATGAGCAACCTCATTTCCTCCCTGGTCCGCAAGATCAGCAGCACCATGCCCACCCTTGGTACCACCCACCGCGCGCCCGCCCCCGGCACCTCCGCGACCAACAAGGACGCGGGCCTGACCCCCACCCAGATCACCGCCTACCTGGACAGCCAGCAGGATCTGGCCACCCCTGGCCTCAACGCCCTGGACCGCCGCAGCCCCTCCTACCTGGACATCATCTCCTACCTCGTAGACATGGGGCGCACCCCGGCCCGCTCGCTGGACATTCAGGAGGCCTTCGTGGCCATCCACGACCGCCTCCCCGGCCCCGGGGAACTGGGCCTCATCACCCGCCGGGTCAGCGATTTTGGATTGCTCGCCTAACCCGTACCCTAGGCCCGGTGAGCAGTACCCCAGCAACCGATCCCGGCCCCGCTATCCCCCTGGCCGCCCATCACCTGGATCCCGCAGATACCCCCCACATCCAGCGCCTCCTTGAATCACTTTTTGCAGGTCGGGCCTCTTTTGTCCCCCTGGCTCCCGGATCCTCCCCCCACCCCTCCCTGCGGGTCGGCGAACCGGTAACCCCCGGCACCCTCGTGGCCTGCACCTCCGGTTCCACGGGCACCCCCAAGGGCGCCCTCCTCACCGCGGCAAACCTCCGCGCCTCCGCCGCCGCCACCGAAGCCTTTATGGCCCGGGCCTTCGCCGCCCACCCCGGCGCGTGGTTGTTGACCGTGCCCGCACACCACATCGCCGGCCTCCAGGTGTGCCTGCGCAGCCTCCACGCCGGATACTCCCCGGTCGCGGCGCGGCACCTTGGCACCGGGGAATCTTTCAGCGCGCCCGGTTTTGCCGCGGACACCCGCCGACTTATGCAGACCTTCCCCGGCGTGGACCTCTACACCTCCATCGTGCCCACGCAGTTGAACCGCCTGGCCGCCAGCCCGGGGGGCATTGCCGCGCTTGCGCAATACGCCGGTGTGCTGGTGGGGGGCGCGGCTGCGGAGCCTGGCGTCGTTGAAAAACTGCGCAACGAAGGGGCCCACCTGGCCCTGACCTACGGCTCCAGCGAGACAGCCGGCGGGGTGATCTACAACGGCCACCCCCTCCCCGGCGTGACAGCCGACATCGATACCCCAGACAACCAGGGCACCGGCCGCATCATCTTGTCCGGGCCGATGGTCTCCGCTGGCTATCGCAACGGACCGCAGGCGGCCTTCCCCCAGCCCGGCGTTTTCCGAACCAGCGATCTGGGGCGCCTCGACACACAGGGGAGCCTGCACGTGCTCGGGCGCATGGATGCCGTGATCAACACCGGCGGGATGAAGGTGCTGCCGGAGGATGTGGAACGCGCACTCACTGCGCTGCCGGGGATTGCGGAGGCCTGCGCGGTGGGCATCCCGGATCCCGAATTCGGCCAGGCCGTTGCGGCGGGCGTTGTTCTGCAGCCGGACGCCACCTACCCCAGCGCCAGTCTTACCGCCGCAGTCCGGCAAGCCCTCGCCGCCGCAGGGGTGCCAGCCTATGTTCGGCCCCGCTGCCTCCGAAGTCTCCCCCGCCTCCCCGTCACCGGCCCGGGCAAAGTCGACCGGCAGGCGGTGGGCCGTCTACTACGGGACGCGCAACGGTAAGCCCCTGAGGCGCGGGCCGATAAGGTGAAGGCACTCAACCGATGTGCCGGCCCGGAAAGGACGCTCCCCCACCCGTGAACACCACCCACACCTCAACGACAACCCCCGCGCAGTGGCTGGAAGGTTCCCGCCCCCACACGTGGGCCAATGCCGTGGCCCCGGTCCTCGCGGGAACCGCCGCCGCTATTTTCACCGGGCACGGCGATGCGGTGCGGGCAGTGCTCGCGGCCACCGTGGCGCTCGCCTTCATCATCGGGGTGAATTACGCCAACGACTATTCAGACGGCATCCGCGGCACCGATGACGATCGTTCCGGCCCGCTTCGGCTGACTGGCTCTGGCTTGGTGCCCCCCGCCGCTGTTAAGCGGGCCGCTTTCCTCAGCTTCGGCGTGGGGGCTGTGGCCGGCGCCGCGCTGAGCCTGCTGAGCGCTTGGTGGCTCATCCCCGTCGGCGCAGCCTGCATTGCCGCTGCCTGGTTCTACACCGGGGGCAAGAACCCCTATGGCTACCGGGGCCTGGGGGAAGTGGCGGTGTTCGTCTTCTTCGGCCTCGTGGCCGTGCTGGGCACCGAGTTCACCCAAAGCGGGGCGGTCAGCGGCCGCGGGGTACTGTTCGCCATCGCGGTGGGGGCCATGTCCAGCAGCGTGAACCTGGTGAACAACCTGAGGGATATCCCAACGGACTCCGCCGCCGGGAAGATCACCCTCGCGGTTCGCTTGGGGGACGCCCGCACCCGCACTCTGTGGGTGGTCCTCAACGCTGCGGCCATGGTAGCCACCGCGTTTGCCGCGCTGAGCGCCCCCGCTGTGCTGCTGGCGCTGGTGGCAGCTCCGATACTCTACTGTGCGTCCCGCCCGGTGCGCAGCGGGGCAACCGGTAAGCACCTCGTCCCCGTGCTGGGGCTGACCGGGCGGGGGATGCTGCTGTGGTCCGTCCTCGCCTTCCTCGCCGCGCTCATCACCACGATGGCCCGCTAGGTATCCAGGCGCTCCTGCAACTGCTGGCGGATCGTTTCCTTGTGCGCGCGGCGATTGGCGTCCCACTGCGCCATCTGCTCGGTGACCCGCAGCCGCAGCTTGCGGAACAACAACATAGACAACGGCAACGCCAGGATCAGGGCCAACATGGCGCTGATCAGCAACGGGAAGTAGTTGGCCATCCCCGCCAGGATGACGATCGAATGGATGACGACCGTCAACGCGATGAACAGCAGCAGGCGCAGCAGCCCGTAGAGGGCGATGTCGCGCCACGCCTTGCCCGAAAGCTTCGGGGTGTTCGGCAGGGACGCGGGTTCTGCGGCCAGGGGAGTGTCGGATTTCTCGGTCACAACACCCACCCTACTTTCGCGCCCCAGCCGGACAATGATCAGTCGGCCCCATGTGCGACAATGAGGCCACATCGACACCCGCCGGCGCAGGGAGGAACACTCGTGGCTCGCCTTGTTCTACTCGTCCTCATTGTGGCGACAGTCATCCTCTTGTGGAAAGCCTTCGGACCCAAGACCTGGGCGAACCGCAACACTCAGCCCCGCCAGACGATGCCGCCGCGGGGGCCGGACGACGATGAAGAGTTCCTGTGGAACCTCAAGAAGGAGCGTTTCAAGCAGCGCCGGGAGGCCGAGCGGCGCCAGCAGGAGGAGACCGGGCAGGAACGGGCCGGGTCGGGGGAGGCTGGGCAGAAGCGGACGGGTACGGACGAGACTGGCGCAGCGGGGCCCACCCCTGGGACCGAGGACCCGCGGCCGACGGACGGCATTGAAGGTCACGAGCGTCCAGATGAGGGCACCGATGGTTCCCTTGGGCCGTCGGGTCCGTCTGGGCCGTCGCGCTAGGTCAGGGGGAGGCGGGGGCTGCGCCCGGTGCGGAAGTGATCGATGGTGAGGAACACGTCATCCCACTGCCGGTAAATTTCCGCTCGGCGAAGCACGCCGGGATCATCGGGGTCCACATCTGGATCCGCCATCTCCGGCGCGATCTCCTGCACCATGGCGAACACCTGGGCTGGCAATTCCGGGTCAATGCGATGCAGATGGGCGTAGTCGATCGCCGGATCGCCGACCGTCACATCCGAAAAATCGATGGCCCCCAACCCCAGCCGGGGATCCCACCGCAGATGCACCGGGGCTACCTCCCCGTGCGTCAGGCAGCGGTAGCGGCCGGACGCCGCCAGCAGGGAATCCATCTTTTCCAGAGCGCGACGGGCCGCTTCGAGCTCAGCCGGTTCCAGATTGGGCTCTAGGTAACGCTGGACTCGGGACTTCATCAGCGCGTGCTTGCCCGGCAGGGTGCGCTCGGTCTCGTTGAGCTCCGATTGCCCGGGGCCCCACCAGCTTTCCAGCCGGTTTACCGGGGGTAGTTGGGGGTTCAGGGTATGCATCGCCGCCAGGAGGCCGCCGAGCTGCGCTATCGCGCGCTGCCGCTGGTGCTCGGCGAGGGTTCTCCACAACTGACTGTCCAACTGTTTGCCCGGGATTTCCGATAACAGGGTAATTCGGATGCGCTGCGGGCCCCCGGCTGTGCCCGGCACATGCGCCTGGCGCAGCGTCTCCGGCAGGCGCATCGCATCCTCCGGGTTGGGGAGCTCGGCGAGTCGGCGCCCCAGGGCCCCCACCACCCCGGTCTCCAGCGCTGCGTGCTTGCGATAGGCATTCGTGTAGGCTGCCCGGGCCACCAGGGAGTCCGGCAGCATGCCCTGAAACTCGAACTCGGTGGACTGCACGCCCTCCAAAATGACCACGGCGTGATCCATGCCTTGGATCGGCACGCGCACGCTTTCCCACATGAGATCCCGCCAGGTCAGGCTGACGAGATCAGGTAGCGTTTCCACAGTCAGGTCGTCGATGCTCAGCATGACGGCGGCTCCTCATCTCTGGGCGGAAGTGCGCGCAGGTAGGCACCATAGGGGCTGGAGCCCAAGGAATCGGCCGCGCCGAGCAGGGTGCCTTCGTCGATCCACCCCATTCGCCAGGCCACCTCCTCCGGGCACGACACCTTCAGCCCCTGCCGTTTTTCGATGGCCCGCACGAAATCGCTCGCCGCGTTGAGGTCGTCCACCGTTCCGGTGTCCAGCCACGCCGTACCGCGCGGCAAAACCTCCACGTGCAAACGCCCTTCCCCCATATACCTGCGGTTGATGTCGGTAATTTCCAGCTCGCCCCTGGCCGACGGGGTGATGGACTGGGCGACTTCCACCACATCGCAGGAGTAGAAATACAGGCCCGGCACAGCATAAGGGGATTTTGGCTGCTTCGGTTTCTCCTCGATACTTACGGCCCGCCCCTCTGCAGTGAATTGGACCACGCCGTAAGCGCTTGGGTCGGCCACTCGGTAACCGAAAATCACCCCGCCATCGGGGTCATTGAACCGGCGTAATTGCGTGCCCAGACCGGACCCGTAGAAGATGTTATCGCCCAGGACCAGGGCGACGGATTCGTTAGCAATAAAGTCGGCCCCAATGATGAAGGCTTCGGCGAGGCCGCGGGGTTCGTCTTGCTCCGCGTAGGAAATGTCTACCCCAAAACGGCTGCCATCACCCAAGAGTGTGCGGAAGGCGGGAGCGTCCTGGGGTGTGGTGATCACGAGGATGTCCCGGATCCCGGCCAGCATGAGTGTGGACAAGGGGTAGTAGATCATGGGCTTGTCATAAACCGGCACTAGCTGCTTGGAGACGGAGAACGTGATAGGCCACAGCCTGCTGCCGGTCCCCCCGGCAAGGATGATGCCCCTCATCGGCCCACGCCACCTTCCGGCTCCCCCTCATAGGCGTCCGCATGGGCCAGAGCATCCTCCCATTCGCTGCGTAATTGCTGCTCCCAACCGCGGCATTCCCGCCACTGAGGCAAGCGCTGGGTCACTTCTGCGAGCAAAGGTGCGTTGACGTCTTTGTCGGAGCGGACCGCGTCGGCGGCATCCACCCCCCATTCGATCCCCAAGGCGGCATCGAAGGCATTGATCTCGAATTCTCGCCGGGGGTTGTACGCCTCATTGACCAGATAGGTGACGGTCGCGGTGTCTGAGATAGCCGTGAACCCGTGCCCCACGCCGACCGGTACAAAGACCGCGCGAACGGTAGCGGCGGACAATGGAATGGAAATGTGCTTGCCGTAGGTGGGCGAACCTCGACGAACGTCCACTAAGACGTCGTTGACTTCCCCGGCCACGCAGGTAACGAATTTGGCTTGACCCGGGGGAACCTCGGCCAGGTGTATTCCCCGCACGACCGCCCGCTTGGAATGGGAAATGTTGGCCTGCGCTATCTCGAATGGATACCCCAGTTTCTCGGCGCATTCATCGGCCCGAAACCACTCGGCGAAGCTACCGCGCTCGTCGCCGTGTATGCGCGGGCTAAAGACCCAAGCGCCGGCGATGGGGAGCTCGGTAATCCCTCCCGCACGGCGCAGTTCGGGCAGTTCTAGCTGCTGGCCACCATTAGTCATGCTCAACACTCTAGCTAGGTGAACCTCGCGGCTGCCGGGAGCGCCTTGCACGGCCGGGTGGGCAGGCTGACCGTGGGACGGTCGGGCGGTTTTCGGATAGGCATATCCTCTTGGCCGTAAATCCTGATAAGTTCTCCCCCAATGGAAACTACGGTATCAGCAGCGGAAACCCGCTCCACGCGCATCCCTGACCAACGTCGTATTCTGGGTGCCACACTAGTTGGCAGCACTATTGAATGGTACGACTTCTTCATCTATGCCCAGGCTGCCGGGCTCATTTTTGCGGACCAGTTCTTCAAGCCCCTTGGACGCGATGGCACTCTGGCGCAAATCGTTTCTTGGGCCACACTGGGCATCAGCTTCCTATTTCGACCTCTGGGGGCGGCCATCGCGGGCCATTTGGGCGACCGCTATGGGCGCAAGATGGTACTGGCGGGCACCCTCATCCTCATGGGCCTGGCCACCGCGCTGATCGGCGTTCTCCCGACCTACGCCACCATTGGGGCTGCGGCGCCCGTCCTGCTCATTCTGCTGCGCATTCTGCAAGGCTTCTCCGCCGGGGGCGAATGGGGCGGAGCCGCCCTGCTTGCCGTGGAGCACGCGCCAGCGCGCCGCCGCGGGGTCTTCGGCGCATACCCCCAGATCGGAGTTCCCCTGGGACTCGCTGTGGCAACCACAGTCCTGCTGGCGCTCAGCGCCATCTTCGGACAATCTGCCTACCAGGATTGGGGATGGCGCATTCCATTCCTACTGAGCTTCGTTCTGGTGGCGGTGGGACTGGTGGTCCGATCCCGGGTAGCCGAATCTCCGGTCTTTGAGGAAATCCGGCACCGGGCCAGCGAATCCAGCGCACCACTGGGTGTCTTGCTCAAGGGCCACAGCCCCGTAGTGTTGCGAGCCGCGTTGATCTTCGCCGGTAACAACGCCGCAGGTTATATGCTGATCGCCTTCATGGGTTCCTATGCCGCCAAGACGCTGAAGCTGCCGCAAACGCAGGTGTACGCGGCCGTGGCAATCGGCGCTGTCATCTGGACGGCGGTGACCCTTTGGTCCGGTTACCTGTCGGATCGCTTCGGCCGGATTAATACGTTCCTCGTGGGTTACGGCCTGCTCTTCGTCACTGCCTGGCCCGCCTGGATCCTCATCGATAAGGCGGATATCACCCTCTTCGCCTTCGCCCTGGCAATCCTGACCCTCGGGCTTGGTCTCAGCTACGGCCCCCAGCCTGCGCTTTACGCCGAGATGTTCCCCCGCCGAATCCGCTACTCCGGCCTGTCCGTGAGCTACGCCCTGGGTTCCATCCTCGGTGGCGCCTTCGCCCCGATGATTGCCCAGCTGCTGCTGAACAAGACCCACGGCACCTGGTCCATCGCGATCTACCTCATGGTCATGTCCGCAGTCTCGGCTGCCGCCCTTCTCGCCACGCCGCGCAGCATAGAGCGCTCCGCCCTCTAGCCCCCTCTCCGCCCCCTTTCCCTTCTCTCCCCCTTCCCTTTCTCTCCCCCCTCTCTTCGGCCCGACCCACCGGGCACGGGCCACCCCCTTTCACAGGCTCATGCCCCGCCCTGTGCCAACACCTTCTCGTGGTGCCGATAACCTGCCTCGGCGGCGCGCCGCGCCTCTCGCCACCATTGCTCGTGTTCGCGGTACCACCGAATAGTCTCGGCGAGCCCCGCCGCGAAATCATTGTATCGGGGTACCCACCCAAGCTCGCGGACACTGGATGGGTCGATTGCGTAGCGGCGGTCGTGGCCCGACCGATCGGTGACGTGAACAAAGTCCCTGGGGTCCTTGCCGAACGCTTCAAGCAGGTCCCCAACGACCTGACGGTTGCTGCGCTCGCCGTCGGCGCCGATGAGGTACGTCCTCCCCGCCGCTCCCCTTTCCAGAATGGCCCACACCGCATCGTTGTGGTCATCCACGTGGATCCAATCCCGGACGTTATGGCCAGCCCCATACAGGCGCGGCTTCTCCCCGTCGATAAGCCCGGTGATCTGCCGGGGAATGAATTTCTCCGGGTGCTGCCGGGGGCCGTAATTGTTGGAGCAGTTGGAAATCGTCGCGCTCAATCCCAGGGAGCGCACGAATGCCCGCACGAAGTGGTCGGCCGAAGCTTTGGAAGCGGAATACGGGGAGGAGGGTCGATAGGGGGTGTCTGGGGTGAATCGTTGGGGGTCGTCTAGAGCCAAGTCCCCAAAAACTTCATCGGTGGAGATGTGATGCAGGTGCACCCCGTGGGCCACTGCGGCCCGAGCGACGTTGACAGTGCCCTCCACATTGCTCCGCGCGAAAATTGCTGGGTCCCGCAGGGAGTTGTCGTTGTGACTTTCGGCGGCGAAGTGGACGATGCCCACCGGACCATCCGCGCGCTCCACCTCCGCGGCGACGATATCGTCGACGGCGTGGCTGTCGGCAACATCTGCGCGAGTGAAACCGACCCGTCGCCCATACACCTCGGCCAGCGGGGCGCCGTTATCTGCGCAGAGGTTTGCGGGATTGGACGCGTAGGTCATGGCGTCCACAATATGAATCCGCAGGTCAGGACGCTGCCGCAGGGACCGATGCACGAAATTGGAACCGATAAACCCCGCCCCTCCAGTGACGATGAGGGTCGAAAAGCTGCGGGGGTCGCTGTGGGTGCGCCCCGGGGCCGGGGTGGCGGGCGTGTCGGTCATGTGGTCCAGGCTAGCGGGCGGGGAATCGACGACGACAGCCGGAGCTCGCAGCCCGGTAACCCGGTCCAGGCCAGAGCGCGCAGCCTGGTGGCCTAATTCAGGCCGGCGTAGGAGTGCAGGCCAGAGACCACCATGTTGATAAAGAAGAGATTGAAGACCATCGTGGCAAAGGCCAGGACGTTGATCCATGCAGATCTCGACCCGCGCCATCCCGGCGTAGCCCGGGCGTGGAGATAGGCGGCATAGAGGATCCAGGTAATGAAGGACACGGTCTCTTTCGGGTCCCACCCCCAGAACCGGCTCCAAGCGGCCTCCGCCCAGATCGCGCCGAACACCACTCCCAGTCCGAAGATGGGCAGGGCCCACACGGCTGAGCGGTAGGCCAGGGCGTCCAGCTTGGCGGCGTCTGGCAGGGGCCCGGCGATCACGCCCAGCAGCCCCTTTTCCTGTCCCCGTGGCTGCGCCTTGCGGACGAGGTACATGATCGAAGCCATCCCGGAAACCAGGCCGATACTAGCGCCGATGGAGACCGTGGACACGTGGACGACGAACCAGTGGGACTGCAGGGCGGGCACCACCGGCGCCGTCTGTGCGTAGAGTTTCGCGCCGCCGTAGAACAGCAGCGCCACGATCGGTGTGAGAATCCACGGCCACATCACCCGCATGGCCTTGCGGCGCAGCACGATGGTGGACACGATCATGGCGAACAAGCTGACCACGGAGACGTACTCAAAGAGATTGCCCCAGGGGAAGCGCTGGGCTGACACGCCGCGCAGGATGAGGTGTGCAGCGTGGACGGCGATGGCCAGGAGCACGAGGGCTTGCGTTACGCCACCGAGGCGGTCGGCGCGACCGATCTTTCTTAGGATCGCATCCGCCTGTAGCCGGGCGGGAAGGGCGCTCTCCTCCGTCGGGCTGGCAAGTGCGGAAACGGTGTCGGCTGCCGGTGGCTCCGTGTTCGTTTCATTGTGGACGCCACCCCCACCACTTCCCACCAGAACCTTCTCCGGGGCGCCGAGACGAGCCTCGGCTGAAGCGGCCGGGGTTTGCGCACCCAGCAGTGCCGCGCGTTCGCGCCGAGCTTCGGTGGCGGTGCGGACCATGCCGTAGTACACCAGCGAGACCGCCAGGGCCAGCAGGTAGAGCACAACGGCCGTCTTGAACGCGACGTCCGAGAACTGCGCCAGATCCTGATCGATAATCATATGTTTGGTCTTCCTGTAAGCCGGGACGCTTTTCGCAATTTGCCCGCGCGCGCCCTGCGGACTTGTTTACCTTAGGCCCAATGTAGAACTGTTGTGCGGCGCAACTCAATACTGCGGGCTAGGCAACGCAGCGGAAGGCGGGCTTCGATGGTGGCAACCAGGCGCAATGTGCGGACGCTGGGAGCGGTGATCGCCGCAGCTTTGTTGGGGCTTGGCGGCGCAGCCGCGTGCGGGACATCGCCGGAGAGAGGCGATGGCGCCGACAGCGCCGGCTCGGCCTCCGAGGAGGATCGACGTCCCCCGGAGCAGCGCTTCCAGTGGTCCGCTAAGGCACCGGATCCCCACGGAGTTGAGGTTTATGCTCCCCCGGCCGGGGAAGGCCGCGGGCAAGTTTTGTCTACAGCTACGCGCACCTACGACCCGGGCTCGACCCAGGCTCGCGAATCCCGGCCAGAGAACATCATCTTTCAGATCACGGACTTGGGCGGAATACATCCGGTAGCTTTTTCCACCTCTGATGGTCCGACGGGTTTCGACGGCCTCGTGCCCGTTGGGTACACCCAGTCGGCGGCGGGGGCTGCCCTGGCAGCGCAGGCTTATATGACGGCCCCCACGGGGCAGGGATATGGGGACCTGGTGGAGAAGGTTGTCGAGGATGCGACGGATGCGGACCGCCGCAGCGCGCGGCAACACAGTGATCGCATGGCGGGCGACGCGGAGATGAAGGAGCGTTCCGTCGCCGGCTACTACCCCGCCTCGGAAGGCGCTCGCGTCGCTCTCGTCGCCGCAGATCGAGCCGAGGTGATGATCTACGAGCGGGGGCAGAAAGCGGACGGGTCGGTCGGGTTCTTCGGCCGGCCAATGTCTCTGCACTGGGCAGAGGGTAGATGGAAAATCTCCAGCTTCCACACGTTCCCGCGGATGTGGGAGGGCGACCAGCTGCCACCGGAGGCGTGGCAGTGGTTCGGCCATGATAACTAACTCCTTTTGGAATGGAGCAGCGCTCAAGCAGCGAATTTTCTAGACCGACTGACGAACAGCCCCAAAGAACCGACATCAGATCCGCGCGGTCTAGTCCCGCTCGCCGAGTGCCTCGTCCAGGCCGTCGCCGAACTTCTCGTTCCAGTCCATATTCCCACTGTCGAGGTCCTCGTCAAGGTCTTCCTCGCCAAGCCCCAGGATGCGCTCGGCACGGCGGTTGAACTCGGCACCCCATCCAGCGGAATCCGTGCGGGACAAACCGGCGATCTCCACTCTCGTGCCACCGGAGTCCTCGATGGGGATCAACCGGACCCAGAATCGGCGCCGTTTGATGCGGAGGGATCCGACCAGGCCAACGAGCATGAGCAGTGCGGACGCCAGCACCCAGCGCACCGAGGGGTCATGCGAGATCTGCAAGTTTGCAAATTCCTTGGCGCCGTCAAAGCTGATTTGCGTTCCATCGTCTAGCCGAACCGATTGCCCCTGGCGCAGATTGACGCGGTCCAGTTTCTGCATCGCGCCACTGTGCAACTGCTGAGGGTCCAAGCTGAAGATGTTTTGGCTCCGACCCGCGTCTAGCCCCGTGTCACCCCGATAAATATCGATCGCCACCGCAGGGTCCCGCAATGCCGGGTAATTGGACATGAGCAGCGCATTATTCTTCCCCGAGAACTCTGCGGATGGGGCAAACAATCCTTGCAGCGAAATTTGGTGCTGACGGCGGTCTAGCAGGTCCTTGTACAGGCCAGCCGGCGGATCCCAGCGCACCGCACCGGAGGACAGGAAATTCACGGGGTCGTCCGGGCGGAACTGGATTGTTTCGGTTCGCTTTTCCCCGTTGGGCCAGGTGATGGTGAACGTCGGGGCGTACCCGTGCCCTTGCAGATACACCCTGTCACCGTTCAGGCGCAGGGGATGGTTGACCCGCAACTGCGTTTTGGGCCAGTCCCGCGTGTCCTGGTACACCGTATCCCCGGTGGCGTAATCGATATTGGAGCTGAACTTCGTGGCCTGGCCGTTGGGAAGGTAGTCGGCCGTGAAATCCTTGACATTCACGCAGTACGGGTTGAGGCCCGTGCCATCGAACAAGGGGCCGTTGCGGAAGGAATCGAAGTTGGAGACCGCCGAATTGCAAAACTGCGATTGCTGGGTCCCCGCCACCACGATGACCTGGCCCTCGTAGTAGACCATCCGCCCTGCGGCGACAGCTATCATCAGCCCGACGAGGGCAAGGTGGAAGATCAGGTTGGCGAACTCGCGGAGATACCCCTTCTCGGCGGACATGGACCACTGGTTCCCCCGGTCCTCCGCCGGCTCGTATTCACCTTTCTGCCACCCTTTGAACTCCTTGCGCAGGCGCTCCTTGACCACCTCCGGAGAGGCCTCTACATCCCCCACGGCGTAGCTCGGCATGCGGGACAACACCTTGGGAGCCCTGGGCGGGGTGGAGCGTAAAGCCTTGTAGTGATCCCAGGAGCGCGGCAGAATGCACCCGACGAGGGAAACGAACAGCAGAATGTAGATCGCGGCGAACCAGGGCGAGCTGAACACGTCGAACAACCCGATACGGTCGAAAATCTCCGCCGTCTTACCGTTGGCCTTGATGTAGTCCAGCACCTTGGACTCGTTGAGGGAGCGCTGCGGCAGTAGGGCTCCGGGGATGGCGGCAATGGAAAGGAGAAACAGGAGAACGAGGGCGGTCTTCATCCTGGTTAACCATTGCCACCCTTTGCGGGGCAGGCTTGCGATGGTTTTTAACACGTACTGCCTTTCCGGAGGAGATCCGTAAGTCCTGCGGCTACACACTGTTGGTTGCGGGCGGGCCCTGCGGCGTCCCCGGTTGTCCGCCCGGCCACTAGACCGGCAAGGTGGTGTCGGAGACGAAGACGGCCCGTAGCCATTCGACCATCATCGCCCACTGACCGGTGACCAGCAAGATGCCCACGATCACCAGAGAGGCACCACCGATCATCTGAATGAGTCGCGAATGCCGCCGCAGCCACCCCACACCAGCCAAAATCTTGGACGATCCCAGTGCTGCCAAGATGAACGGCGCCCCCAACCCCAGACAGTAGGCGACGATCAGGGCGACCCCCCGCAACGCCGTCATCCCCTGCGTTCCCGCAGACACCGACACAATCGCCGCAAGCGTCGGGCCTAAGCATGGGGTCCACCCCAGCGCGAACACGGCCCCCAGCAGCGGGGCACCGGCGATGGTGGTCCACCTTTTCGGCGCCATCCGCCGCTCCGCCTGCAGCGGGCGGATAAACCCCATGAACACCACCCCCATGAGAATGGTCACTACCCCGCCGATGCGCATGAGCAGCTGCTGGTTGAGTGTTAGCACACTGAGTAGCCCAAAAACGGTCCCGGACGCGAGAACGAACACAACGGTGAACCCCACTACGAACAGAAGGGCGGCGGTGACAACCCGTCCGCGCCGGGCCGTGACCTTGGCCCCCTCCCCCGTGAACTGCGTTTCCGCGCCAACCACCCCGGCAAGGTAGGAAATGTACCCGGGTACCAGGGGAATCACGCAGGGGGATGCGAAGGAGACTAGACCGGCAACGGCAGCGGCCAGCAGACCCAGGAGCAGCGGCCCGCTAGTCACCGTGTTGGCGAAGTGTTCCCCCCAGGACTGAGCAAGGGTGATGGTGGCGTGCGGCACTATTGCGGCCCCTGCTCCTTGGTCAGCGGCTCCACGACCTTCCACAATTGATCCTCAGTGACTTCCTGCAGAAAGATGTGGGCCGGGCGGTGCTGTTTGTCCAACACGATGGTGGTGGGGATAACGGATGCGGGCACGCCACCTAGCGCCAGTGCGGATTTAAATGGCGGGTCGTAGATGGAGGGATAGGTAATACCGTTGTCCCGAACGAAGTCTGCCGCTTTATCCTTGGACGGATCTTTGACATTGATCCCGAGAACGGTGCCTCGCTTCTGGGTGGTGAGTTTTTCGTGCACCCCTTGCAGGTCATCCGATTCGCTCCGGCACGGCCCGCACCACTGACCCCAGGAGTTAAGGACAACTATCTGCCCTTGGTAGTCATCCAGGCTGATTTGCTTATCCCCAACGAGCGCCTGTCCCTTAATGTCACCTACCGGTTTTCTTTCGTTTTCCGGGTAAGAGATGCTGGTTTGGCCCCCGGGCGATACGAACTTGAAGGTTCCCCCTTGTCGTACCGCGTCTTTCCCCGCGGTGTTGTTGTCGCCGCATGCTGTGGCCCCGCCCAGGACCATCGTGGCGGCGGCAAGACCGGCAAGGAATGTCCGAACCCTCCTCTTGTGGCCAATACCGCCGACAGGAGAGACGCTGTGGGCGCTATCGGGGGGCGTATGGGTATCTCCGGTATTGGGGCGGCGGGTCGAGAGCGGCGTGGTGCGGTGGGTGGGGTTCATATTGTTCATCAGATGTGTTGTGCGGGTTCGGCGTAGTGCACGTCAGCGAGGTCATTACCGTCGAAGATGAGGGAGGTTATGGACGCCAATTCACAGCGGCGTGCCGCGGGGTTATGCGCAAGCGGTTGGCCTTTCGCATGGCGCTGAACCATGACTATCGGTAGTTGGTGGCTGACCAGTACAGCCTCACGGCCTCGAGCTACTTCGCGCGCGCTGTCAATGGCGTCCAACATCCGGGACAGGATGTCGGTGTAGGGCTCCCCCCAACTGGGCTGGGAGGGATCGCGCAGCAACGGCCAGAGCCTTGGGTTCCACAGAGCGGATCGAACCCCCTTAATGTGGCGGCCCTCCAGCAGGTTTCCGGCCTCCAGCAGGCGCTTATCGGTCTTGACCTCAAGGCCCAGCTTGGCGGCGAAGGGGCGGGCGGTTTCCTGAGCTCGCTGCAACGGGGAGGAGGCCAGGTAGGTAACCCTGTGATCCGCGAGGTCCGCAGCGGCAGCGTGGGCCATGTTCCGTCCTCGTTCGGAGATCCGGTAACCGGGGAGGCGCCCGTAGAGGATCTTCTCGGGGTTGTGCACTTCCCCGTGGCGGACGAGGTGGACGATTGTGGTCATGGTTGATCAGTGTAGCGCCGGGGCCCCTAAACTCGGTGCGGTGGAGGTGAAGGCTTGTTGCCCGCGGCCGCGATATGGCGTCTTACGTCCCCCGCCTCAGCGCAGTGCCACCGTCGGCCCGTCCGACGGTGCAGGACGCGAACAAGAGTCCACTCCCGCAGCCAGCGAGCAGAACGCCGCCGGTCGATGCGGCCGATACCCCTCGGGCATACCCCCCTGCCGCACAACGTCCCGATACGCCGGAACGCTCGGGGTCTCCCGCCGGGTCAGCGACGGGTCCTCTTTAACGTCAACCCGCCACAAACCGAACCGCGGGCTGTAATCGCCCCACTCGTAGTTATCTACCAATGACCAGTGGTTATACCCGATTACGGGGATGCCATCAGCCTTAGCACGCTGCAACCAGTAAGCAACATCCTGCAGGTAGTCCTCTGGAGCGTACCCATCTGCACGGGGCGCCCCGTTGTCGGTGGGCACGCCGTTCTCCACGATGTACAACGGCTTACCCGGAAAGAGCTGTTGATATTGCCGCAGGGCGTAGTAGATCCCGTCGGCTTCCGGCGTCACCTTGGCGAAGTCCCCGAATGCCGCGTACGTCGCGGAGAGGTTTCCCAGCGACACGTTGTAGTAGTAGTCGATGCCCACATAGTCCAAGAAAGGTTCCAGGCGCTTTTGGAAAATCTGGTACTGCCCGGGTGTCACAGTGGGCATGAAGGCGAAGTTCGTCGTGACCTGAGCTCCCGGGTTAGCCGCGTGAGCCGCCCGGTACCCAATCTCGTGCAGCTCTGCCATGGTGTTTAGGTATCGGGGCAGATCCCCAATCTGGGCGAGCCCAATCTCCACGTCGTGGTTGAAAAACACGAAGGGCTCGTTCAAAGTCACCCACATCGTGCCGCTGCCTGCACCACCCCAACGCTTCGTGATGAATTCAGAAAAGCGGGTAAATTCCGCGCGAGCCAAGTCGCCGCTGATCCCTCCCCCGTCCACGACCCATCCCGGATAGACGTAGTGCAGCATGGTGATCATGGGGATCATGCCATGGCTACGAATCTCCGCCATGACATCGTCGTAGTAGGCGACTTCCGCAGGATCGAAATAGCCCGGCCGGGGCTCCAGACGGGCCCAGTCCACGCTCAACCGGAAAGTGTTGATCCCCAGGGAGGCGGCATTAGCTATGTCCTCTTTGTACCTATGCCGAAAGTCAACGGCATTGCGCACGCCGTCGAAGTGCTTTGTGGTTCCCGGCAAACCGCCCGGTTCCTCGCGGTCCCCCGCCGCATAGCGTGACCAGTTGCTGTCGGCATTGCTGCCCTCCACTTGAAACGCGCTCGTCGCCACACCCCAGTGGAACCCGTCCTCACGCACGGCCGAGGCGGCTTGTCCGGTGCCACGGGCGGTCGTGGCATCCCCAGCAAGTGCCACGCCCCCGCCGCCCACGGTGAAAGTCACCGCAACCGCCGAAGCAGCCAGAAAACTATTCGCACGCTGCGCAAAAGCGCGGCCAGGAGCCACGATTCTCATGGCTCCAATATAACTACCCCCACCCTTCCCGCCCTACACCGGGGTTAGCAAAAGGTGTACTACGGGGGCCCGCTGGGTGAACCTCCGGTAAAGCCCGCTACTTCAGATCGATGACCTTCGTCCCGTCATCCTCCTTCTCCTCCTGCGTATCCCCGGTCATCGCCTTCACCGTCTTGATCGCCGTCCCCACCAGGGAGCCCCCACCCCACAGCTCTGCGGTATCACCATGCACCCGAACAGCAACGTTGTTCGGGTTCTCCGGCCCGCCCTCCATGAACATGCCGGAAGCTCGGGACCATAGCTGCTCCACCAGTGCGTTATCCTCGACGATTTCCGCAGTGCCCGCGAAGGAAACCCACGCCTTCTTCGAGGCATAAGCGATATTGACGTGGGGATTCTGTCGCACATCCCGAGTAAAGGAATTGTCCTTCGTGGTGAGGAACACCACGTCCCCGCTGTCCTCTGCCCGCTGGGTGGAAAACGGGCGGCTGATCAAGCGGCCCTCGTGTTCGGAATCGTGAGTGGTAACCATTGCCACCCCGACGTCCTCAATGATCTTGTTCAGCTCGTCAATCTGGTCGGCCTGATCTGATGTCTGCGCATCCTGTGACATAGCGCCCAGCTTAGACACAATCGGCCCAGGCCCCCCCTCTGACCCAGCCGACCTATTCCCACCCCTTCTTAGGCCCCCGGCCCCTGCGCCTGTTTGGCCGCTTTAGCACCCGCCCGTGCAGCGACTTCGATGCGCTCGAAATCGGCGTCCGTCAGCGCGGTAGACACAAACCACGTTTCAAACACGCTCGGCGGGGCAAAGACTCCGTTATCCAGCATTGCGTGGAAAAACGCGGGGAAACGGAAAGTATCCGCGGCCTGCATATCCGCGAAGTTGGCGCCCTCCCCCTCGGCAAAGCGAACGGACAGCATATTGCCCGCCCGCTGGATGTGATGAACCACCGACTCCTCGGACAGCGCAGAAGAAAGGATATCCGCCAGCTTGTCGGCATTGTTGTCCAGCGCCCGGTAGGTGGCGTCGTCCGCCAATTTTAAGGACGCCAACCCCGCAGCCACGGCCACCGGATTCCCCGACAACGTCCCCGCCTGATACACCGGCCCGACTGGAGCCAAGTGGTCCATGATCTCCGCACGCCCCCCAAAAGCCGCAGCCGGCAACCCGCCGGAGACCACCTTGCCGAAAGTCGTCAGATCCCCCGCAACCCCATCGAGCCCATACCATCCCTGCCGGGACACCCGGAAACCCGTCATCACCTCGTCGATGATGAGTAAAGCGCCGTGGGCGTGGGCGACCTCCTTGAGCTCGGCATTGAAACCGTGCGGGTTCACCGCGCCCATGTTGCCTGCGGCTCCCTCCACGATGATCGCGGCGATCTCATCCCCACACCGCTCAAAGGCTTCCCGTACCGCCGCGATATCGCGATAGGGCACCACAATCGTGTCCTTCGCCGCCGCCTGGGTGATCCCCGGGGAATCGGGCAGGCCCAAAGTGGCCACACCGGATCCCGCCGCGACCAGTAGCGAGTCGACGTGGCCGTGGTAACAACCCTCGAACTTCAGGATCTTGTCCCGGCCAGTGAACCCCCGAGCCAGGCGCACAGCGGACATCGTGGCCTCCGTACCGGAATTCACCAGCCGCGCCTTTTCGATGCTGGTGCGCTCCCGAATGACCTTAACGAGCTCCACCTCCCGCTCCGTGGGGGCACCGTAGGACAGGCCCCGGCTCGCGGCCTCCTGCACGGCCTCCACGATCTGGGGATGGGCATGCCCGTGGATCATCGGCCCCCAGGAGCAGAACAGGTCCACGTAGGAGTTCCCGTCCTCGTCGATGAGCTGGGACCCCTTCGCGCGGGTGATGAACGGCGGCGTGCCGCCCACAGACCCGAACGCCCGGACGGGGGAATTCACGCCCCCGGGGATCAATTCCTCCGCATGGGCCATCGCCCGCCGGGAGCGGTCGTGGGAAAGCCCCCTCGTAGTTGCGCCTGGGGCGGCGGGGGAGGAGGCGGACGAGGACAAGGGACGGTCAGCGGATTGCGAGGACATGCTCCACACTCTAGGCGCGAATGATGGGCACGGGTCCGGCGGGTGCCAGGCCCGGGGCCGGGGTCCGGCCGAGGTCTGGCGCAGAACCTACGGTCGACCGGACGGCTGCATCTCCTTCAGGCGCCGCTTTTCCCGGTCCTGGCGCAAGCGCTGCCACCAGCCCTCCCACGTATGGGTGTGCCGCATCCGCCGATCCACGTAGTGCGGGGAAATGATGCGGGCACTGCGCCGCTCGATGAGCGCGGAACTAGCCAGCATCGCCGCCGTGGCCAGCAACGGATTGAGCACTCCCGAAACCGCTCCAAGCAGGGCAATCGCATTGTAGGCCCAGGACAACCAGATGTTCCAGTCCACCGTGTTTCGCACATGGCGGACGAGGTTGACGACCTCTGGAATACTGCTGACGTCCCGGCGGATCATCACGACGTCCGCATCTACCCGGTCCACGCCGTCCGGGCTGGCCAATCCCCGTTGACCCGAGCGGCCCAAATCCCCCATCAAAATGCCTACATCGGCTACCCGCAGGGCAGGCAAAATATCGGCGTCGCCCACCATCGCCACGCGCGAACCTTGGGCGTGAACACCCCGCACCGTAGCTTCCTTGCGGTTGGGTGCGATGCCCGCCAACACTGTGGAGATTCCCAAGGAGTCGGCGATCCGGCGGGCCACGGGGTACGGGTCCCGGGACATCATGTGGGTCTCAATCCCCATGTCCTCCAGAGCATCTACAGCATCCGAAGCGTCCGCCTTGAAGCTGTCCGTCAGGGTGATCACGCCACGGTCCATCCCTTGCCAGCTCACCACCACCGGGCTGCCACCAGACAGGGCAGCGTCTGCGAGGCGGTGGTCCCTCAGCTCCCCCATATCTCGCGGTCGCCACACGCTCGCGCGCACTTTCCGGGGAGCGCTGGCACTGGCGGGCTGGGCTGCGCCGGAGGGCCCGGTTCCGCCAGAGCGTTGGGGACGGCCGACGACGGCCCCGGGCAACTGGACCTGGCCGGAGAATGTTCCATCCGCACTAATGCTGGCATTGGAAACCGGCAACACCGCGGGCAGGCCACCGGCCCCGTCCTCTCCGGCATTGCCCGCGGCATCCCGAGCCTCCCGGTCCGCCCGCACAATCGCGGCGGACACGGTGTGCTTGGAGTCCATGCACAGCGCAGCCGCCACGCGCAGGACCAAGTCGCAATCCTCCCCGGCCGCCGGGGTCACACTCGTCACCTTCATGGGTCCGTTGGTCAGGGTGCCCACCCGGTTGAAGATGATGGATTCCACCTCCGCCAAGCGGTGGATCGTCGCCGTGTCCCGCAACAGCACCCCCTGCGCCGCGGCCCGGCCCACCCCTAACCGCAACGCCAGCGGCGCAGAAACCGCCAAAGCCACGGGAGCCACTGCGACGAGGATGGACAGGGTCGTCGCCACCGCTGCCGTAAGCGATCCAGCGACGAGCCACCAAATGCCAAAGTTGCTTAAGCCCAACACCACTGCCCACGGAACCAGCAGGCTGGCCGACCGGTTAGCCAGGTGCATCACGTGATTCTCGTCCCGGGCTGCGGAATGCACCCACCGATACATGGAAGCCAGGCGCGTGCGCGAACCCGTGGCTCGCACCCGCACCTTGAGAGCATCCCCGTGATTCGTGGCCCCGGCGAAGATTGGCTCCCCCACCGTCAGTAGCACGGTGCGATTAACCCCACCCACGGGGCCCAAATCCACCTCTGACTTACCGCTGATGACCTCCCCATCGCTGGGGCACACGGCCCCCGGTTCCACGATGATATCGTCGCCCTGCCGGATCTCGGTGGTCGAGACCTCCTTGCGCACCGGCGTCGACTTCCGGCCGCGGCGAACCACGGTGATCATGTGGGCGGCTGGGGGCTGCAAGATACTCAATGCGGACTTACTGCGCAGGAAAGTACGCCGGGAGAGCAACCGGCCAAAGAGCAGGAGGATAGTTACCCCGCAGGCCACGTCCAAAAAGATGGCCTCTGCGTGGGGGCGATACAACCACCCCCGAGCCAGCCACACCTGCACGCTGCGCCACGTGGGATCCCCGGCACGGGTGCTGAGCAGGGACAGCACCGAAAAGCCGTAGGCCGCCATGATCGCGATACTGCTGGCACCGTCCAGCGCGGATTGCCCCCGCCTAGCCCCGCCAATCATGGCCCGGTGGAAGGGGGCTGCGCAGAAGAAGACGACCGGCGTGGCCAGCGCCAGGCACACCCACTGCCAGTAGTCGAACTGCCAACCGCTGTTCAACTGCAGCACGAGGACCGGGGTCCCCAGCAGGACCGCGAGGAGCAACTTCGTGGGGGTGATGAGCTCCCGCGCAGTGTGCAAGCCCTCGGTGCCTTCAAAGGGGGAGGGGCGATGGGATCCCAGCAGCAGTGGGGTGCTGCCGCGCTTGCGCCGCTCAGCTTCGATCGCGGCCCGCTTGTGGGCGTCCGAGTGGCGGCGCATCCGACGGCGGGGGTCCGGCAGGTCCAGCCGAGCCGATCGCCGGCGCAACGAGGACGGGGTGAGATACCCGGTGACCCCAAAGCGTTCGAGGTGCTGCCGGATCGCGTCCGGGCCAATGTGGTCCTGCGCGGAGATCCACACTGTGCTCGTGGAGTACACAACGACCGCCTCGATGCCCTCCACGATGTTGAGATCCCGTTCCAGGGCGGACGCGGTGACGGCATTGTCCAGGCCGTCGATGCGGAACGCGAAAGAGGTCAGCCCCCGCCCGCTGCGTTCTGCAAGACGGCGGGAGGAAGCGGTGCGGTCGGTGTCTGAGAGCCGGACGCCAGCCCGGCGCGCTGCCTCTCGAGCCTCCGCGATGGCCCGTTCCGCGCGCCGGACCGGGGCGTCCACAATGGGAACGCCGGACGATTCCGCTGCGGAGCGCGAGGGCTCCCCGGTGGGTTGAGAATGGGTGGCCACGATGGATATCCGGTTCTATTGGGTGTTCATCGGTCTCGCTGGTTGCCCGGGGGATCATCCAGGGGGTCTCGCCACAGGCTGTGCCGCACAAAGAACGTTTGAAGCCCCGGGCGGTACATCAGCAGGCATGCCACGGCCAGCAACAGAGCCAGCACCGCCTGCCCCGTAGCTGCAATCTTGAGCACCCAACCCCCCAGCATGAAAAACATCGCGAGCACGCTGAGGCCGAGGATGATGCGCCTGCACCCGTTAGATCCCTTGCGCAGCCCGGGAGCCAGACCCACGATGGGAACGCCCAGCAAAATCAGCAGCACTCCGAGCAGGCGCACATTGCGGACCACGAAGTCCATGCGTTCCTGCTCTTGGGGGCTGGCGGCGGTGCGGTTCCAGTTGAGCTGGAACATTCCCACCGCGCTGAGCACCATGGCGCAGCCCACAATGATGAACAAGACGAACGCGATCACGACCTGGCGAGGGGTGGGGTCCCCTGCCTTCCACTCCTCGACGGAACGGTTGCGATCGCCCTCCGGCGGGACCAGGGAGGGGAACATGGTGGGCACGGTGGGCAGTCTCCTCTGGGACAGGGTGCAAGGGGGGCCTGGTTGTTGTGGGTCCTGGTTGTCAACGTATCTGCGGACTTGCCCGCTTTGTTCAGTTCCGCGCTATTCCCGGCGGTGGTGTTTGCCGCCGCTGGGTGGGGTGACGTCACCCGGCCCGGGCCCGGGGTTGTGCCCCGAGGTGGGCTTGGGGTTGCGCCCGGAGGTGGGCCGGGGACCGGGGACAGGCGCGGGACCCTGGGGGTAAGGCGGGCTCTGTTGGGGCTGCTGCCGGTGTTCTGGGCGGTGGTGCCCCTGCCGCTTATCCTGCTGCTTTTCCTGGCGCTTGTCCTGCCGTTCCTGCTGGCGCTGACGGCGCTGGGCCTCCACGGCATTGGCGTAGCGTTCCATTTCCGCCGCGCTGGGAATCCCGAACCAATCGGCGTTTCCCGGCCGGGACATGAAGTACATCCCCAAGCCCGCCGCGACGGCCGAGAGAATCGTGATGATCCCGGTGAGCAGGACAAACCCCACCGGCGTGGTGGCCGGGGCGGAACTGAACAGCAGGAAGATCGCGGACAGGATGAGGTAACCGCTGGCGATGTTGAGAAACAGCCGGGAGTACACGCCACCCCGCCCCGCCCGGAAGGTCAGATAAGCGCAGATGGCGGCGATGACAACGGACCATCCCAGCATCGTCCCATTGATCGCCGTGGTCAGGCTATCCACGCTCATCCCCTTGGGCAGGCCGGCACCCAGAGGACCGTTGGACTTCACCTGCTCGGCCACCTGCTGGCGCAGAGCCCGCCGGTCGACGAGGTTGCTGACGAACGTCACGACAGCAAGCAGAACCTGCATGCTGGAGACGGACAACCAGCACCACATCCCCCAACGGACATCATCCGGCGCCGGTTTCACGGAGCGCGCCAACCCACCCGGGCGGCCGATCTTCGGGGGCCGGGTGGGTTGAGATGGGGTGGGGTCCTGTGACGGCGGGGTTTGAGGCTGCATACCTGTCCTAGCCTACTGCCTGGCCGCGGCCCGGTTGGCGCTAGCGGCCCTGCCGCAGCAGCTTCGCCGCGTGGGTTGCCCAGTAGGTGAGCACGATATCGGCCCCAGCCCGGCGGATGCTCGTCAGCGATTCGAGGATCGCCGCATCCCCATCGATCCATCCGTTAGCTGCCGCAGCGCTGATCATCGCGTACTCCCCCGACACTTGATACGCGGCCACCGGCACCGGGCTGGCAGCCGCCACCTCCCGCAGCACGTCCAGGTAAGGCATCGCGGGCTTAACCATGACGAAGTCCGCCCCCTCGGCCACGTCCAGCTCGGTTTCCAGCAGGGACTCCCGGCGATTGCGGGGATCCTGCTGGTAGGTCTTCCGGTCGCCCACCAGAGAGGACCCCACGGCTTCTCGGAAGGGGCCGTAGAAGGCGCTGGCGTACTTCGCCGAGTAGGCCATGATGCTCACATCCGCGTAACCGGCCGTGTCGAGGGCTTCGCGGATGACGCGCACCTGGCCGTCCATCATTCCCGAGGGGCTCACGACATGCGCCCCGGCCCGTGCTTGGGCCACAGCCATGTCCGCGTATTGGGTGAGTGTGGCGTCGTTGTCCACGATTTGGTTGCCGTAGCGGTCCTGGCCCAGCACCCCGCAGTGGCCATGATCCGTGAACTCGTCCAGGCAGGTATCGGCCATGAGGACAATGTCGTCGCCGAAGCGCTGGCGAACATCCGCCAACGCCCGGTTGAGCACACCATGGGGGTCGATGCCCGCCGAACCCAGCGCGTCTTTCGTCTGCTCCTGTGGAACGCCGAAGAGGTCAATAGACCCGACGCCCGCAGCGAGCGCTTCCTCCACGGCGCGCAGGAGGGAATCCGTCGTGTGCTGCACCACGCCGGGCAGGGAGCTGATGGGCTTGGGCTCCGCGATACCGTCCGCCACAAACATGGGCAGGACAAAACTCCTGGGGTTCAGGTCCGTCTCCGCAGTGAAGTTGCGCATCGCGGGGGTGGTCCGCAGGCGGCGGGGGCGGCGGGAGGGGATGCTCAGTTCTCCGCGCTCTCCGTCCTGGGGGTTATCGCTGGGTGCAGCGCCGGTTGCGCCGCTCATTTGGTTCTTCAGGCTCATGCCCGCCGATGCTACTCGGCGGCCTCGGCGGGCTTCCGGCGCCGACGGCGCTTCCGCGGCGGGGGGAGCTGCCCCTTGGCCCGCAGATCTGCGACGTGGCCGGCGAGCGCGTCGACGAGCTCCGGCACGCCCGCGGCCTCCGGCATTACGTCCACGCGCAGGCCATGCTCCCGTGCCGTCTGAGCGGCCATGGGGCCGATGCAGGCGATGATCGTCCGACTGTGGGGCTTACCCGCAATACCCACCAAGTTCTTCACCGTGGAGGAACTGGTGAAACACACCGCGTCGAAGCCGCCGGTCTTAATCATGTCCCGCACTTCCGGGCTCGGCGGGGCCGCGCGCACCGTCCGATAGGCCACCACGTCCTCCACCTCCCAACCGAGTTTGATCAGGCCCTCCACGAGGGTCTCCGTGGCGATATCCGCCCGGGGTAGGAGAACCCGGTTGACCATGTCCAGGTCTGGGTCGTGCGGCGGGAACACGTCCACCAGGCCGGAGGCGTTGCGGGAATTGCGCGCAGGCAGTAGTTCGGGGGTGATGCCCAGATCCCGCACCGCCTGCGCCGTCTTGGGCCCCACTGCGGCGACGCGAACCCCCGCTAGGGCCCGGGCGTCCAGACCAAATTCCTGCAGCTTGTCCCAGGTCGCCTTTACCGCGTTGACGGAGGTGAACACGATCCAGTGATAGCGCCCATCCACCAGGCCCTTCACGGCGCGCTCCATCTGAGCCGGAGTGCGCGGCGGCTCCACCGAGATCGTCGGCACCTCCACCGGAATCGCACCGTGGGAAGCCAGGCGCGCACTCATCGGGCCCGCCTGATTCTTCGCCCGCGGCACCAATACCGTCCACCCGTACAGGGCCCGGTTCTCCCACCAGGAGTACTTGCTGCGGTTATCCACCTGCGTACCGATGGTGACCAGCAGCTCCTCGGGGATATCCCCCTCCTTTGCGGCGGGGCCCGTGGGAGCCACGACGTTCCTCAAGGACTCGAGGGTGGCATCGTAACTGCGTTGCCGACGGGTCGTGCCGTGCAGCGTCACCGTCACAGGCGTGGCAGCACCCACCCCCCGCTTCCCCAGTTCCGCGGCGATGTCCGCGAGGTCCTCCGGGGCGGCGGTGAGGATCAGGGGGAGGCCCGCACCGGCCAGCTGATCCCAGTCCGCTCCGCCGCGCACGTCCGCCTCGGTGACATCCGGGCCTACGGCGATGCCGGTGAAGGCGGGCACGGCCACGGAGCCCGTCATCCCCGGGACCACCTGGAACTCCACGCCCAAGGCCTCCACCTCGCGCAGTTCCTCCAGCACAGCCGGGTTGCTCAGCGGATTGCCGGCAACCAAACGAATCACGTCGTGCCCCTGCGACGCGCACTCGCCCATCCGGCGGGCAACGTCCCCGCTGGCCTCGCCGGGTTCGGCGGCCACGATCTCGGCGGCGGTCGGGGGCTCCGGGCGCGGTGGCTTGCGGCGGGCACCGGCCTGCTTTGCCTCCTCCAGTTGGGCGACCCACTCCGCCTCCACCCGGTCCAGCTTCTCCTGGGGCACGGGCACCTTCGCGGCAACCAGGTCCCGGACGGCGGGCAGGACCGCGGGGTCCACCCAAGCGTGGGCAGTGTGCTCAAGCACCTCGCGGGCGCGGACAGTCAACAGGTCGGGGTTGCCGGGGCCGGCGCCGACAAAGAGGACGCGGCCCAGCCCGGTGGGGGCGATTCCGGCAGTGGTCATAAGTGGACTTTCGTGTGCTCGGGGGAGGATGGGGATGGGGAGAGTGTTCTTCTGGTGGGAGCGGGCGGGAAAAGCAGCCGGGGATCTGATCGACCGGTGCCACCGCGGCTGTGGAGCCCGGTCACCTGGCGGTGGCCATCAACCTGTCCGCCCCGGCGCCGAGCAGTTCCCTGCCCACGTCCGCTCCGGCGGCCTCCGCCGCCTTCTTCCAGCTTTCGGCGGGTATTCGCACCCTGCGTTGCGTGACGAGTTTGTCGCTGCCATCCAACGCAAAAACGCCTCCGGTGATGGTGAGGGTGCTGTCGTCTTCCGCTAGCGTCGCATGGGCGGCCACGGGGGCGGAGCACCCGGCCTCGAGCGTGGCCAGCACGGCTCGCTCCGCGATAGCCCTCAGATGCGACGGCCGGTGATCCAGTCCCTCCACCGCAGCCCAGGCCAACTGGTCTGCTACCCGCACTTCTACGCTGAGGGCACCCTGGGCGGGGGCCGGCATGATGACGGCGGGGTCTATGGACTCGGCGGCGCGATCCAACTGCCCCACCCGTTCCAAACCAGCCCGGGCAAGGATCACGGCATCTAAGTCTTGGCCGACCCGCCCCATGCGGGTACCGATGTTGCCGCGCAGAGGCAGCAGCTTGAGATCCGGGCGCACGGCCAGCACTTGAGCGACCCGGCGGGGAGCGGACGTTCCCACCTTGGCCCCGCTGGGCAGCTCCAACAATCGGCGGTTATCCACGCTGATCAGCACTTCCCGCGGATCCACCCGCCGGGGCACGACCGTGCGGAAACGCGTGTCCGCCGCCGTCGGCAGGTCTTTGAAAGAGTGCACGGCGATATCGCATTCGCCGCGGGCCAGGGCGGTCCGCAGCGTCTCGGTGAACACGCCGATGCCGATCTGCTCCACGGGCGTTTGCGCCGCCTGGGAGGCGTCCCCGGGCGTGTGGACGATGTGCAGCTCGGCGGTGTGACCGGCTTCGGCCAGGCCATCGCGGACGTGTCCCGCTTGCGTGGTGGCCAGCAGGGAGCCGCGGGTGCCGATGAGCAAGGTGCGGTTGAGGGTCATGCTGATTCTCCCGGGCGCCGGTGGTCCGTGGCGGTCGTCTTTGTTCGGCTGGACGCCACCGACCGCAGCGCGGCGACACCGCCGCTGGGGAGGTCGGAGCTCTGCGGGTTGGTGACGGAATCCACGATCCCCGTGGGCAAGTTGAATAGGGCCGCAAGGGCATCCGGGTAGGTCACGGCCTGCCCCGCCGCGGAGAGCTTCTTCGCCTGCACAGTGGGAGTGTGGAGCAGCTTGTCCACGACTCGCCGCATGGATCGTTCCACCAGCGCGCGGTGGGCCGGGTCCATGCCCTCCGTCTGTCGCTCCAGTTGCAGGAGTTCTTCCGCCATGAGATCCGCCGCGCGGTGGCGCAGGGCCTTCACCGTGGGGACGACCGCCTGCACGCGCTGCTGCTCCAGGAACTCCGCGAGCTCGTGGGCCACGATGCTGCGCGCGGGCGCCTCGTCCTCCAGGGCCTCCCCGGCCATCGTCGTGAGTTGCTCGATGTTGAGCAAGGCCACGTCCTGCAAATTCCCCGCGCCGGAGGCGATATCCCGGGGCATGGACAAGTCGATGAGCACCAGGGGGCGCCCCGGGACGCGCCCGGGCAGCGCGGCAGCCACATGCTCCCTGGTCACGACGGTTTCCACCGCTCCGGTCGCGGACACCACGAGGTCCGCCCCGCCCAATGCTGCGGGCATATCGCCGAGGGCCACGGCGGTGGCACTCACCCCCGCCTGGGCCGCGTGATCAGCCAGGGTCTCTGCCCGGCTAAGCGTGCGGTTTGCCACCGTGACGTGGTCGATGCCCAACTTGCCGAGGTAGGTGGAGGCCAGGGAAGCCATTGCACCGGCGCCGATGATCAGCGCGCGGCGACCGGCCAGGGGCGCGCTGGTGGGGCTGGCGTCCGAAAGACCGAGAATCCGCAACCCCCGATCCACGGCAAAGGAGACCATAGAGGCCCCCGCCGCATCGATGGTGGTTTCCGAATGCACCCGCTTGCCCGTCCGCAGGGCCCGCTGGGTGAGGTCGTGCAGGGTCCGCCCCACGGTGCCGGTGTCCGAGGCAGACTGATAGGCGCTGCGAAGCTGACCGATGATCTGCTGCTCCCCCACCACCATGGAATCTAACCCGGAGGCCACATTGAGCATGTGCTCCGCGGCGGCATCGGCGTAGTGAACGTACAGGTGCGGCTCGAGGTCCTCTGCCGGAACACCGGAGAATTGCGCGACCGTCTCCACCACGTGATCTAACCCGGAGTGGAAGGCGTTGGCCACCGTGTAGAACTCCATGCGGTTGCAGGTGGACAGCACGAGGGATTCGGAGATGACCTCCCCATCCACGAGCGCCAATTGCAGCTTGGGCAGCTCGGAGTCCACGACGCTCACGCGTTCCAACAGGGGAACCGGGGCGGAGCGGAACGACAATCCGACGAGCAGAACCGAGGCCGAACCGGTACGGGCGTTGCCTGACATACGCGCTCGTCTACCTCCTGCTATTCGTCGACGGGCCTTCCGCTCAAGGCCCCCTCTTTCATCGAGGGGCGAAGGCCTGTGCAGCCTGCTTTTCGCCCCTCTTATCCTTCCCGGCTCACTCTTCCGTCCGGGGCTCCCCCACGTGGAAAAGGGGGCCAGGGGCTGTGCGAAGTCCGGGGCGACGGGCTGGCCGGTGGCGGGTCTGGGGTTGGTGGCTACCGGCAAAACCCCGCGCAACTGGCGGGGTGAATACGGGTACCTACGGTATCGCTAAGCCCACCCCAATGACAAAACGCGAGGGCTGTTTTGTTATATAACGCCACCAACCGGATCATTCGGCGGCGCCGAGCGCCGCGGCGAGGTCCTCGTTATCGACTTCCCAGCAGGCAAACTCGGCACCGTCCACGAGGACGACGGGCACCCGATCCCCGAACTCCGCCGCCGCCCCGGCGAACGCAGAGGGGGACTCCACGTCCACTACCTCCAAGGTGGCGCCGGCCCGGTCGACCACGGGCCGGATCTGCTCGAGGACCCGGGCGCAGGACCCGCAGCTAGCCCGGGTGAGGAGGGTGACCACGTGCCCGCCGGAGGGTTGATCCGGGCTCGACCCGGGGGAGGCATGGGCCTGCGGGGCTTTTCGGCTGCGTGACGTGCGGAAGGGAAACACAGCCCCGAGGATAACGAGGTGGGGCGGTACCGGGAGCGGGCGGCGGGGTAGTTTAGTCACTGTGACTGAGCAGCCGCGGGATTACGCGGACCGCCTGCGCAGCCAACGCCGACGGTTGGCGCATCAGGTCCAAAACAGTACCTCGGACAGCATCCTGGCTGTTCGGGGTATTGTTCGTGCCATTTTGAGCCAGCGGATTTTCCCCACCCGTGGGGACTCGGCCCAGCGCGAGGCCGGGGAGGCTTCAGTGCTCACCGCCCTGGACGGGCTAACCCCCGACGGGGAGGGCCCTGGGGCTCCCGCAGGCACCGTGGCCACCCGAGTAAGCCCCCCGGTGGATCCACGGAGCATCGACCCGGATTCGGATCATGCGGAACACGGGCAAGCCATCGACCAGTTGGCGCAGTTCCACGACCTGACTGAGGAGGAACTGCGCACGGCGCTGCGCAACGTGCGGGGAGCCCAGGCCGCGGCGGGCGGGGACAACCGGCTCAACGATCCGGATCCCACCATCCCTCAAGACGCGGGAGTGGCCGCCTTCTTCGATGTGGACAATACGCTGATTAAAGGGGCTTCCATCCTGCTGTTCGCCCGGGGGTTGGCAAAGCGGCGGTTCTTCACCGTTGGGCAGATCTGCCGGTTCTTGTGGAAGCAGGTGAAGTTCCGGGCCTCTGGAAAGGAGGACCCCAGCGATATCGCGTCTGGCCGGGAGGAGGCGCTGGCCCTGGTGCGGGGGCGGCGGGAGGATGAGGTCATCCAGATGGCGGAGGAGATCTGGGCGGCGACGATCGCAGAGCGCATTTTCCCGGACACGAAAGAACTGGCGAACATGCACTTGCAAGCGGGCCATCAGGTGTGGCTGGTCACCGCCACACCGGTGCAGTTGGCGCAGATCATCGCCCGAGAACTGGGCTTCACGGGGGCACTGGGGACGGTGGCGGAGGTCCGCGACGGTCGCTTCACCGGGCGCATGGTGGGGGACATCCTGCACGGCCCGGGCAAGAAGCACGCCGTTGTGGCCCTGGCCGCGTACGAAAACTTGGACCTTTCCCGGTGCACGGCCTACTCGGACTCCGTCAACGACATTCCCATGCTGTCCACGGTGGGAACCGCCGTGGCTATCAACCCCGATTCCCCTTTGCGGAAGCGGGCCCATGACCGAGGCTGGGAGGTGCGGGACTACCGGCGCGGCAGGCGCGCGGTGAAGCGGTTCGGGGCCCCGGCCGCAGCGGCAGCGGCCGCAAGCGCCGCCGGGGGCTACTGGATCATCCGACGCTGATCCCCGGTCGGTGAGGTGACCTTCGGGGGGACCGCACCGTGGGACCTTCCGCAGGCAGCAAAAATCCCCCTGCTTCCTAACGGCGAAAGCCAGGGGGTTCCACGGGCAGCTCCGACCGCGTCAGCGGCCGGGCGCAGGGCTTACTTGCCCAATTTCCGTCGCTGCACGCGCGTCCGTCGCAGCATCTTGCGGTGTTTCTTCTTGGACATGCGCTTGCGGCGCTTCTTGATGACAGAACCCATATGCGACGAACCTCGCTTCTACTCTTCGGCTAGTGCGGACAACTTCTTGTTGATGTGCCTCATCCAGGGCGCACGAATGGGGGCAATGTTACCGCCCCGCCCCGCTGTGGAACAAAAAGCCGCTCGTCGCACGGAGATTTACACGAAGGGGAGAGCGTTGAACTATCCCGTCTTGTCGGCGGAGTACACGGAGGACCCCAGGTACTCCTCCACCGCCTGCTGGTGAACGCGAAAGGAACGGCCCACCCGCACGGCAGGCAGATCGCCCGAGTGCACCAGGCGGTAGACGGTCATCTTAGACACGCGCATGAGCTCAGCGACCTCAGCGACGGTGAGAAACGTTCCGTTGTCTTTGCTAACCATAGATAGTCTTCACTTTCTTCGCGCTCTCCATGCGCTGCAGGCTTCCCCTCCCGCAGGACGTCACACGTGATCGCTACCGGGCTAGTGTACCGTGAAGTTTGTGGCTTATGCGCATCGAGGGGGAACATTATTCTTTTGTAACCTTCCGTGACTGTTGAGGTCACAGGACATGCGAGCACACCGACGCGGCTATTCCGGGGCCTGCTTGTGCCTCTATTTAGCCTATTTCCCCAGCTCGATGGAGCGATCCTTGCACGCCTGCATAGCGCGGAAGAAGGCGGTTCGGATCCCATTTTCCTCCAGCGCCCGGGTGGCGGCGGAGGTAGTACCCCCGGGGCTGGATACCTTCGCCCGAAGGTCTACCGGCCCATCCCCGTTCTCCTCATCATCTAGGCCAGCGGCCATCATCGCCGCCGCGCCCTCAGCCGTGGACACCGCCAGCTCCTCGGCCAATACGCGCGGCAGGCCCAGGTTTACCCCGGCGTCCACCATTGCCTCCGTGACCAGGAAGAAGTAGGCCGGGCCGGACCCAGACACGGCGGTCACCGCGTCGATATCCTTCTCCTTGACGATAACGGCCCGGCCCACCTTGGCGAACACATCCCGCACCAGCTCCAGGTGGGATTGTTCGGCCGCACGACCCCCGGCGAGGGCGCTGGTGCCCTTGCCCACCAACATGGGGGTATTCGGCATCACCCGTACGACAGGGGTGCCTGCGGGCAGCACGGATTCCATGGCCTCCAAGGTCACTCCCGCCGCCACGGATACCGCAATAGTCGCGCTGGGATTGGCGTCCACAACATCGGAGACCGATTCGAAGACCCCGAGGGCCACATCGGGTTTCACGCAATTGATGAGAACGTCGGCATCCTCGGCAGCGTCGGTGGCTTCCACGGAGGTCTTCACCCCGTAACGCTGCTCGAGCAGGCCAAGCCGCTGCTCGGAGCGATCCGCCACCGTGATGGCCGAGGGGTCAGTGCCCTTCGCCACCAGGCCCGACAGCAGGGCCTCGCCGATATTTCCGCCGCCAATAATTCCAATACGAGTCATGCCTCCCAGCGTGCCAGGAAGACCACTCGAGCGCTAACTAGGTGGCACAGAGGCGGATTATGGGCCCTAGGTGAGAGTTATATCCCCTGAATGAACCGTGGGCCGAGGGTGAGCAGCAGTCCGACGAGGAAAGCCAGGAGCAGATGCACCCGGTGGCTGTGCCGCAGCAAGACGTGCACCACGCCCACGAGCAGCAAAGTCACGGCGAGGGAGAGCAGCAGAACAACCCAGGTGGGCATACTGGCCCACAACAGGTTGAACGCGAAGAACACCCCGACACCGGCGGCGATAGCCAGGATGGCTTGGCCGATCAGGGCCGGCCAGGAGATGGTGTTGTCCTCGTACTCGATGATCTCATCGTCGTCGAGGTTCTCCTCCAGCTCCGCGATGTCCGAGGTGGGGCGGCCGTTGTCGGTGGCCTCTGCATCGGTGGTGGTGCCGTGCTCGGTGTTGGGGTCCTGCTCGGCGTCGGCTGTCTGGACGCCGGTGAGTTCGGTGCCAACGGTTTCGGCGCCGGCATTCGTGGCGGGCGCCGCAGTGGCTGCGGTCTCTGCGGGTACCGCAGTGGCTGCGGTATCCCGCTCGGCGTAAGCCACGTCCGAACCCATCCCGCGTGGTTCCTCGCGTGCCTCGCGACTGACCCGGCGGGCCGCCAGGCCGGGCCCCTTCGTTTCAGCATGGCTGTCCGCACTCCGTGCGGCACCGTGGTCTTCCGCATCCTCCGTCGCAGCAGAATCCGTCGCAGCAGCGTCCGTCCGCTGGGTGTTCTCGAGCTTGGCGACGTCCCCCCACGTTTTCTCCGCCTTCGCCGAAGAGCTGCCGTCAGCCTGGGCAGCTTTTTCACGCCGCCGCGCGCGGAAGAGGCCCCTAGAAGCTTCGCCGGAATCGTCACCCTCTACCACCGGCGTTTGCCCCGTCTGGGCCGCAGAGGGGCTGGGGGCGGAGCTGACGGGGCGCATCACAGCGGTGCGCTCACCAGGCTTTTCCCGTTTAGCGGTGCTCTGCGCGGCGGGCTCTCGCTGCTGATCCCGCGAGTCGTGCTGCGGCTCGGCCTCCCGCGGCGTTTCCGGCTCCCGTTGCTGGGCCACCTCGTCCGCCTGATCTTTCTCGGCAACGGCCTGGCCGGCTTCGTCGGTCTTGACGACGGGTATGGATCCGGTGAGCTCGGCGACGGAAATACCGCCGCCCTCAATGCTGCGGTGGCGACGGCGCCGGGGTGGCTGTGCCCCGTCCGCATCCTCGCGCCGATTGCGCGCCAACAGTTCTGCGACCGTCAGCTTTTCACTCATCCATCGATCCCATCAATCAAATCACCGGTAGCTGGCCGTCAACTTTACCTTGGCACCGTCGGCTGCCCTAACCGAAGAAGGATGTTTCCCGGTTGCGTTCACCACCCCGTCGCCTGGTCCATCTTGTTAAACAGCACCCCTTCTCGCAGCGCCCAGGGGCAGATGTGCAGCTCTTCGACACCGAGTTTGCGCATCGCGGCCTCCGCCACCAAGGCCCCGGCGACCACCTGATGCGAACGGTCTTCGCTGACCCCCTCCAGTTCCGCACGATCCGCCGCCGTCATCCGGGAAATAAAGGCGATGAGCTGCCGCAGCCCGGATTGAGTGAGCGTGCGCTGCACCCTGGGTCCCGCCGAACTCGGCGCCGCGCCGGTGAGCCGAGCAAGCATGCGAAAAGTCTTCGAGGTCCCCGCGGCACGATCGAAAGGCCCGGTGCTCAACAGAGTCTCCACCGGCGCCTCCAGCTCCGCGTCGATGAATGCCCGCAGTTCGGCGATAGCTGCCTTGGTCGGCGGATCGCTGTCAAACCATTCCCGGGTGAGTCGCCCGGCGCCGAGGTTCACGCTGAGGGCTTCGTCTGGCCGCTCGTTACCGCCGATGGACATCTCCAGGGAACCACCGCCGATGTCGAGGTCGAGGATGCGCCCGGCGGACCAGCCGTACCAACGGCGGACGGCCAGGAAGGTGAGGCGGGCCTCCTCTTCCCCGCTGAGGATTTCCAGGCGAACCCCGGTTTCTTTTTCCACGCTGTCTAGCACGTCATCTGCGTTTTTCGCGGAGCGGATTGCGGAGGTGGCGAAGGGCAGCATCTCCTCGCAGCGGAATTGCTCCGACATTTCCTTCGCAAGCACGACCCCCTTGGTGAGCCGTTCGATGCCCTTGGTGTTGATCGCCCCCTTTTTGTTGAGGTATTCCACCAGCCGCATGGGGGTTTTCCAATTGCTCATGGGGGTTGGCGGGCCACCTCGCATGGCGTCGACAACCACCAAATGCACCGTATTACTTCCCACGTCCAGGACACCTAATCGCACAGCGTTAACCCTATCCCGTCTAGCGTTGGGAAGGTGACTGCTCCCAGCGATGCCTCCGATAAACCCACGGGTTACCCGCGCGATACCGCCGCCGATCGGGCGGTGCGCAGTGGCCGAGAAGTTGCGGCCGATCATCCGCGGGAATGGCTGGAGTTCATGGATCCCAACGATTCCGCCCACGTTATTTCGGTGGATCTCACGTGGTTGCTGTCCACGTATAGGTGCCGTTTCGGTTCCGGTGATTGTCGGGGTATCGACGCCACCAACCCCGATGCGGGCTGTTGTGCCCACGGGGCTTTCCTCACGGATGCTGAGGATAAGGAGACCGTGGGGCGCATTGCCCGCCAACTCAGCCCGGAGGTGTGGCAGCACCACCCGGACAACGGTGGCCCCGCTGGGGTGGATCGACCGGGCCCAGAGGGGGAACTGGAACCATGGCTGGAGTGGGATGAGCTGGAGAACGATGAGGGTATCGCAGAACCCACACTGCGCACCCGGGTGCTGGAGGGGGCCTGTATCTTCGCCAACCGGGCCCGGTCCAGTAACGGGGAGTTTGCGGGCCCAGTGGGTTGCGCACTACACGCATTCGCAGTGCAACGGGGTATTCCGCTGCCGCAGGCTAAGCCGGAAGTGTGCTGGCAGTTGCCCATCCGCCGTTTAGAGGCGTGGGAAACCCGGCCGGATGGGTCGGAGGTGGTGCGCACGACCATCACGGAGTACACTCGACGGGCGTGGGGCGGGGGTGGGGAGGATTTCCATTGGTATTGCACCTCCGATCCCGCCTGCCACCGGGGCACCCGCCCATTATGGGAGACCCACAAGGAAGAGCTCACGGCACTGCTAGGTGAGGATGCTTACGCCTACGTTGCGCGGCATTGTCAGCGCCGGACCGCTACGGCCCCCAATGGCCAACCCCTCTTAGCGATTCACCCGGCAACAGCCGCAGCCCGGGATCAGATTTCGAACTTGTAGCCCAGGCCCCGGACAGTAACAAGGATTTCCGGTTGGGAGGGATTGCGCTCGATCTTCGAGCGCAATCGCTTGACGTGGACGTCCAGGGTTTTGGTGTCCCCCACGTAGTCCGCACCCCACACTCGGTCGATGAGCTGCCCTCGGGTAAGCACGCGCCCGCTATTGCGCATGAGGTATTCCAGCAAGTCGAATTCTTTGAGGGGCATGGGGACTTTCTCCCCGTCGACCGTGACGATATGGCGCTCTACATCCATGACGACCCGCCCTTCGCGCAGCACGAGGCCGTCGTCGCCATCGTCGAGCGCGTCCGACTCGCCACCGCGGCGCAGCACGGCTCGGATGCGGGCGATGAGTTCCCGCGCGAAGTAGGGCTTAGTGACGTAGTCATCGGCCCCCAGCTCCAGGCCCACAACCTTGTCGATTTCGCTGTCGCGGGCGGTCACCATGATGACCGGCACGCTGGAGGTCTGGCGCAGTTGGCGGCACACCTCGGTACCAGACATTCCCGGCAACATGAGGTCCAACAGAACAATGTCGATGTGCTTCTGGGCGAAGGTGTTGAGCGCGGTGGGGCCGTCGGCGGCGAGGTGGACGTCGAAGCCCTCTTTCTTCAGCAGGAAGGCGAGGGGCTCGGCGAGGGATTCCTCATCCTCGACGATCAGCACACTGGTCACGTGGAAACCCGTTCCTTTTCGCCAGCTCGGCGGGTAGTCAGTTGGGGAAATGTCAACCTAATTTTGCGTTGTCGTTTATCTCACCGCAACCGAGAGCGGGCTATCCGCCGTCGCGGTTCGGTGTCGCCCACCCAGTACGGCGGGGACTCGACTTCTGGGTAGCCGCCGGGTGCACGGGAAGTAAATGAGAGCCGCCGGCGCCGGGTACGGTCTAGCGCTCCGCTTCCCGTGCTTCTTCGCGCAGTTTCTTGGCGTCCGGAATCACCGGGCTTTCCATACGCGGACCGGGTATTCCGGTCGCATCGGGGACGCACAATGGCAGCTCGAGGGTGAAGGTGGAGCCGGTGCCCGGGCGAGACCACAGGGAAACCGCTCCCCCGTGGTTGGCCATGACGTGTTTGACGATCGCCAGCCCTAAGCCGGTGCCACCGGTGTTTCTGGAGCGGGCCTTGTCCACCCGGAAGAAGCGCTCAAAAACGCGTTTTTGGTCCTCCGGGGCGATGCCGATTCCGCGATCGGTCACGCGAATGATGACCGTATCGTCCCGCACCGCGCGGGAGACCGACACGGGCGTGGCTTCTGGGGAGTAATTGATGGCATTGGTGATGAGGTTCGCCAGGCAGGTGACGAGGAGGTTCTTATCCCCCATCACATTGGCGCCCACCTCGGAATCCCGTACGAGGTCTATTCCCGCAGCCTCCGCAGCCAGGCGGCAACGGTCGAACGCGCACTCGACAATGTCGTCCACGTCCAGAACCTCTGGGTCCGGGAGGGACTCAGCACCCTGCAACTTAGATAAGGAAATGAGCTCGGAAATCATCTGGGACATCCGGCGCGTCTCGTTCATCAGGCGCTTGCCGAAGTACTCCACGGAATCCGGATCGTCCCGGGCCTCCATGAGGGTTTCCACCAACAGCGAAATGGCCCCCACCGGAGTTTTCAACTCGTGGGAGACATTGGCCACGAAATCCCGCCGGGCAAATTCCATCCGGACGTGTTCCGAGTCATCCGTGGCGTACACCACCGCATAGCGATCGTCCATGAGCGTGAGCAACTGGACCTGACCGGCAACGGAGATGACAGGGCGGTTACCGCGCCGCGGCGGGGGGAGAAAACGCACCTCCCGGGGCTCGTGATCCCCCAGCACCCGCTCTGCCACGGTCCACGCGTTGGGATTGAGAATGCGCTCATGAACCAAACCCAATTCGTGGGCCCGCGGGTTGGATAAGACAACGCGTTGGCGGTGGTCCACCACGGCGATCGCTTCCGGGGCGGATTGGATGGCGAAATGGAGCACCTGGGTCACCGTGGAGACCCGGTTGCCCTCGAGCTCCTGGCGGGCACGTTGGTTGCGCTTCGCCCTCATGCGTCGACGGTAGGCCCACATCACTGCCATGCCGAGGAGGATGCCCACGGCGAGCCCGATGAGCATCCACATCCACTCGAGGGTGGGGGACCCGCCCCCGGCGGCAAGAATCATCGCGATGATTACTTAGAGGCCTGGCCCTGCGCGGCCACGGCGGCGGCACCGGCAGCAGCGGCCTCCGGGTCCAAGTAGTCCCCACCGGGGTTGAGCACCTCGCCCTGCGCATCCAGCCGGTAGACGAGGGGAATACCGGTGGGGATGTTCAACCCGGCGATGTCCTCATCGGAGATGTTGTCCAGGTGCTTGACCAGCGCACGCAGGGAGTTGCCGTGAGCTGCGACGAGGACTGTCTCCCCCCGCTTGAGGCGAGGTTCAATCTCGGACTCGTAGTAGGGCACAAACCGCTTAACGACGTCCAAGAGGCACTCGGTGCCGGGAATGCGGTCCAGGTTGGCGTACCGGGGGTCCGAGGTCTGGGCGTACTCATTGTTCGGGTCGATCTCCGGCGGCGGGGTGTCGTAGCTACGGCGCCACGCCATGAACTGGTCTTCTCCGTACTTCTCCTTCGTCTCCGCCTTGTTGAGGCCTTGCAGGGCCCCGTAGTGGCGCTCGTTGAGGCGCCAGTCCCGGATCACGGGAATCCAGTGCAGATCGGCGGTATCCAACGCGATATTGGCCGTGGTGATCGCGCGCCGCAGCAAGGAGGTGTAGAGGATCGTGGGGGTCAACCCAGCCTCTTTAATCATCTCGCCGCCGCGAACGGCCTCTTCCCGGCCCTTGTCCGTCAGGGCGACATCGACCCACCCGGTGAACTGGTTGGAGGCGTTCCACTCGCTCTGGCCGTGGCGCAACAGAATGAGAGTGCCGTGGTCTTCTTGGGGGTTTGCCTGAGAGGTGTCGGTCATACATTTCATCTTGCCACGCTGGCGGCCGCATGGTCTGCCCACCGGCATACCCCGAAGGTTTCGCTCCCGGCCAGAAGCCCCCTAAAGGGCCAGAAGCACGCCACAAGTGACGAGTGCGTTGTTCGATACGTGGAGCAGAAATGGGCCCCACAGACTCCGGAACCACAATCGCGCCATTGCAAGGGCGATCCCGAGGAAGAAATTGTACACAATCAGCGGAGGGGCGATGTGCACCAAAGCAAAACAGGCGCTTACGATCGGGACGGCAACCCACCGAGGCAAGACTCCCAGTAGGTAATCAAGGAGAACGCGCCTAAAGACAACTTCCTCCAATAAAGGTCCGACTAAAACATACAGGAAAACTGCGGGCACAATCGCTACCCAACTGAGCCCACCGAAAGCGGTTTTCTCGGATGTCCCCTGCGCCTCAACACCAAGGACACTGCCTACAATCGCCGTAGCCTTAGCCGCTAAAACTATCGCGATTGGGGACCACCACAGGATGTGCCATAAGGAACGACGCGCCTTACAGAACCCCAGTTGCACCCGATTCCACCGACAGTTCCGAATCAGACCGATCCAAAGAATGAGTAAAGCACTAAATGAAGCGGCGAGAAAAGTGCCACTGAGAACGAGCTCAGCTTTCGAACCTAACCCATCTCTGAAAAGTGGGAAGAAAGCCAAGGCCGTTAAGAATGGCAGATATGGAGATAGGAACAAACCTCCCGCCCACAAGAGGTGTTTCCGGGTGGGAGTGGGATGTAGTCCCAAATAGTTCCGTTTTCGCCGTCCAAGTTCTACCAAGTTCACTTCTCCGTTCCACCTGTCCCAAGCTTGTTATAAATCCAGTCACCGACCGGCTTGCGACCACTTTCTAGCCAACCGGCCGATAGCCCCAGGACTTCTGGCACAGGCAGTGGTGCTTTTGCTCTGCTGCTGCGGCAGATGAGACCCCGAAGCTGCTCCGCTAGGCTGGAATATAGCAGCCAGATGTGTCGCTGGCAGTGCGCGCAGTCGAAAGGACCTCTGTGGCAGCCCATCCGTACGTTGAGCCCAAAGTGAAACACCTCCCCTCTCGACCTCTTTACGGGGCCACCATCAGACAGGCCGCCTATCGATTCTTCGCCAAGTCCTTCGACTTTAGGGGATCTGCCTCCAGGAGTGAATTCTGGATAGTTACCGGACTCTTCTGGGCTATCTCGTTCCCGGTCGCCTGGATTGACAACCAGTTTGGTTTAAGGCTGGCTCAGGGATTGAGCATTCTTACCGCGATCCCTTGGCTGAGCCTAACGTGTAGGCGCCTCCATGACGCAGGGTTCTCAATCGCCCTCCTTCTAATCGCCGTGGTACCTTTCCTTGGCTGGATCATCTTGTCGCTACTCATCATGCTTCCCCCATGTACTCGCGATGGGCATTTGCCCAAAGCCGACGAGGCGAACGCTTCCGCTAAACCCGGAAACTAGGCGTAAACTTTTCATTGGCCGCTCCATGAGCGGGCCAGCAGGTTTCATTCTTGGGCCAAGCGGTCCCTGAAACATCCTATGATCCGCACGTACTACGCCAATCTCGTAGAGATTACCTCCATTGGGGGGCACCGCATCTAGGTAAGTCGAAGCATCGAAGGGCCGCGTCGGTTAGTCGGACACGAAAGGAGCAAGAAGACAGTGTCACAACCCTCTGCGGAACAAACTTCACACGGAGTCGAACGGAGAGGTTCCATAGTCCTGTTCGACGGGTTCGAGGCCCTAGATGCTTTCGGGCCAGCTGACCTCATTGGTCACGTCCCCTCCTGGCAAGTGGAGTATGTGGGTGTTCACCCTGAACGTAGCCCGGTTCGTAGCGCCCAAGGCTTCTCAGTTATACCTACTGCGTCGCTAGATGACCTGCGCGCATCGACAGTGGTCGACATTCTGCTTGTTCCGGGCGGCCCAGGGACCAGACTCCTGGTGAATAATGACCACACTTTGCAAGCAATTGCCGCTTTGGGCGAACGCGCGTCGGTCGTCAGTTCCGTCTGTACCGGTGCGGCGCTTCTCGCCCGTGCGGGCCTTCTTGACCACCTGAAGGCAACTTCGAACAAGATGGCTCTTGACTGGGTCTCGAGCCAATCGAGCCTAGTGGACTGGCAAACCAGCGCCCGCTGGGTCGTCGATGCAAACCGATGGACATCTTCCGGGGTGGCCGCCGGCATGGACATGACCTACGCCCTTATCGCCCATTACGCCGGAGAATACGCTGCGGCGACAGCTGCACGCTGCCTGGAACTAAACGTTCAGCGAGATCCCCTCCACGATCCCTTCTCTGCGGAACACGGGTGACTACGCCGAGCAGTTGACGGGCGCGTGTTCGCCAAATTCCCCCTTTTCAGCAGATCAAAAGGTGTTACTCCGGACGCTCCTCGTCATCCGTCAGCTTTTGCGCCTCCCCCTCCGGCTGCGCAGCCTCATCCGGCAAGTGCGAACCCGGCGGCGGCGCCAACAACGCGATCTCTTGATCGGAAGGCTTCAGACGCGCAAATGCCGCGAGGTTGAACGTCGGCTCCCCCCGGGACAGGCGCCAGGCCCACTCATGGCGGATGGAGCTGGCGAAGCCACGCTCCAGAATCCGGTTGAAGTCCCCGTCAGCCCGTTCCATGACGTGCCCCAGTACGCGCTCCAGGTCCTCCGACGTTGTCGAGTCCGGCAGTTGCCCCACCAAGTAGATATCCCCGCTGGCATCCACCGTGTAGTGCACCCCGAAGGTTCGCCGGTTCGCCTGGAGAAGCAACCGGTACACATCCTCGTGGGCTTCCTCCACCGCACGGCAGATAAACGCCTCCACCCGGATCATCCCCTCCTGGGGAATGAACAGGCAGTGGGTCTTCAACCGCTTCTCGCCCGGCAGGGTCACGGCAACCACGCCATCGCCCTGCGAGTACTCCACCCCTGCCTCATCGAGCAGCGCGCATATCCCTTGGGTGTTCATGTGCCCCAAGGTACACCCAGTTTCCCCACACCCCCCCTGGGCCCTAACCGGCGGGTTGGCGGGGCGGGCGCAGCTGCTGGCTCTCCACGTTCGTCAGCGAACAGTACAGATCGGCGAGGCTGCGAGCCGAGTTTTTCCAGGAGAATTTCGCGGCATGCTGCGGGGCATGCTCGCCGAACGCTATGCGCTTAGCGTCGTCCACAATCAACTCCCCCAACGTGTCGGCCCACCGCTGGATATCGTGACCATCCACCAGCAGGCCGGTCTGTCCCTCCTCCACGGCGATGGGCAGACCCCCCACGCGCGTGGCGACCACCGGCGTACCGCAGGCCTGTGCCTCCAAAGCGACCAGGCCGAAGGATTCGTTGTAACTGGGGACGGCCACGATGTCCACCGCCTGATACACGCTCACCAACTCCTCCGGCGGGCGCGGAGAAAGAAACCGCAGGTAGCCCGCAATGCCCAGCTCCCGGGCCAGTTCTTCCAGGGCCTCCGGTTGCTGCGTTCCCGAACCGCTGGGCCCCCCGCAGATGACGACGCGGATCTTTTCCTCCGGGTGCTCCTCGATCAGCCTCGCGACGGCGCGCAGCAAAATGTGCGGCCCCTTCAGCCGTTGGATACGCCCGACGAACGCAATCACCTTTGCGTTGAGCGGGATGCCCAGCTCCCGGCGCGTCCGCTCTGTCGCGTGATCGGAGCCCGGGGTGAACCGCGCCACGTCCGCCCCCGGCATCACCACTTCAATCCGTGAGGTGCGCGCGTCATAACCGCGGACAAGATCGTCCACCTCAGCAGGCGTGTTGACGATCAACAGATCCGCGTTATCCACGATTTGTTGTTCGCAGATGCGTCGGCTTTCTGGTTCGCGGACGTCGCCATCAGCCAGCGCGTTATTTTTTACGGACGCCAACGTGTGCGCCGTATGGACCCATGGGATGTTCCACAAGTCCCGCAGCAACCAACCCACCTGGCCGCTAAGCCAGTAATGCGAATGGATCACGTCATAGTGGGCGCCATCCTCGCGGGCGAAAGCAAGAACGGAGCCAGTGAAGGCGACTAACTGGGTGGGCAGTTCGGACTTCGCCAGGCCCTCGTAAGGGCCCGCGACGCAGTTGATTACCCGCAAGCCCGGGGCGCAGTGAACCACTTCCCCCTGCGACGGCCGGGTGGCTCGGGTGAACACGTCCACCTCCACCCCCAAACGCGCCAACTGCTCGGCGGTGTTGCGGATGTACACGTTCATCCCCCCCGCGTCCCCCGTCCCCGGCTGCTCCAGGGGGGAGGTGTGCATGGAGATCATTGCAATACGCATGCAGCAGAGCTTACCGGCAGGTGGCACACCTCATTGGGGGGCCTTTTCTTTGACATTTTTTGCCCCTAAACAGTTTTCCTTGCCTATTCTTATTGGGGTACATCGGCGCTTCTCGCGGCGCCAAGGCGATTCGAAACCCAGAGGACTGTTCATGACTAACCCCACGCACACCGCCGCCGGCTCCCCGTCTTCCTCTCCCGCCACCAGCGCGGAACCGGGCGGCGCGACGGGCGCAGAAACCGCTGCGAACAGCACCGGTGCGCAAGGCACGGCATGGAAGGACAAGCCCTACCTCAAGTACTACGCGGACTGGACCCCGCACAGCCTGGAGTACAGCGATAAGACCCTTACCGACATGTTGGAGGAGACCATCGCCGCCAACGAGGACCAGCCCATGCTGGAGTTCTTCGGGGCCACCACCACCTATGCCGAATTCGCCGAGCAGGTCAACAGCACCGCAGCGGGACTGCGCAGCCTCGGCGTGAAGCCGAAGGACCGTGTCGCCCTGGTCCTGCCGAACTGCCCGCAGCACCTCATTGCCTTCTTCGCCGTGCTGAAGCTGGGCGCAACCGTCGCGGAACACAACCCGCTGTACACCGCCCGGGAATTGGAGGGGCCCTTCGAGGACCACGGCGCCAAGGTCGCCATCGTCTGGGACAAAGTGGCCGGCACCGTTGGCGAGCTGACCGGGCGGACCCCCTTGGAGAAGATCATCTCCGTCAACATGATCGAGGCCATGCCCGGCACCAAGCGACTAGCCCTGAAACTTCCCTTCGGCCCCATTAAGGAGAAGCGGGACCTGCTACACGCCCCCGCCCCGGGGACCGTGGCTTTCAGCGACCTCATGGGCAAGAAGATCGGCGGGTTGGGCAAGGACATCGTGCGCCACCCCGACATGAGCGCCGACGACGGGGCCATCATCCTGTTCACCTCCGGTACCACGGGCAAGCCCAAGGGCGCCGAGCTCTCCCACCGCAACATCATGGCCAACGTCACCCAAGGCCTGGCCTGGGTCAAGGAACTGGGCAAGGGCGGGCAAGAAAAGTACCTGGCTGTGCTCCCCCTGTTCCACGTCTACGGGCTCACTCTCACCGCCGCACTGGGCGTTTCCACCGCAGGCAAGCTCGTCCTGCTGCCCAAGCCGGAGGTGCCGCTCATCGTGGACCAACTAAAGAAGGAACTGCCCACGTACATGCCGGGGGTCCCGACGCTCTACGACAAGGTGATTCAAGCCGCCGAGGAGCACGATATCGACCTCAAGGGCATCTCCAACGCCCTGTCCGGTGCGGCTCCCCTGCCCGTTCAAACCACCGAACGGTGGGAAAAGAAGACCGGCGGAAAGATCATCGAGGGCTACGGCCTCACCGAGACCTCCCCGATCATCGTCGCGAACCCCATTACCCCCGACCGGCGCGCCGGGTATATCGGGATCCCCTTCCCCGACACGGAGGTGCGCGTCGCCGACCCGGAGGACCTCTCCCGCACCATGCCCGACGGGGAAGCAGGTGAGCTGCTGGTCCGCGGCCCCCAGATCTTCAACGGGTACATCAACCTGCCGGAGGAGAAGCAACCCTTCCACGAGGGCTGGTTCTGCACCGGGGACATGGCCGTTATGGAGCCCGACGGCTTCATCCGCATCGTGTCCCGTATCAAGGAGATGATCATCACCGGTGGCTTTAACGTGTACCCGGCGGAGGTGGAGGAATTCCTCGAAGACCACCCGCAGATTCAGAAGGCCGGGGTGGTCGGCATCGAGGGCGAGGACGGCTCTGAGGAGGTCGTCGCCGCAGTCACCCTGCCGGAGGGTGTCAGCGAGGACCAGTTCGATGCGGAGAGCATCAAGGAATGGGCGCGGGAAGGCCTGACCCGGTACAAGGTGCCCCGCCGCTTCTTCGTGGTGGACGAGATGCCCGCAGACCTCATCGGCAAGATCCGCCGCCGCGAAGTCAAGGACCTCGTGAAGTCCATGCTGGAGGACGGCTCCAAGTAGGCGCCGATAAATCTGGTAGGCGCCGCTTAGCCCGGTAGGGGTCGTTAGATCTGCGCTCCGAGCCACACCGGCTCGGGCTCCAACTCCACCCCAAAGGCTTCGAACACCCCAGCTCGAACGGCCCGGGCAAGCGCCACAACATCCGCGCTGCTAGCCCCACCCCGATTCGTCAGCGCCAGGGTGTGCTTGGAACTCAAAGCGGCCTGCGGGGCCTCCGGCAAGTGCCAACCCCGCGTAAACCCGGCGCGTTCGATCAACCACGCCGCGGAGAACTTAAACGCCGGCTGCTCCTCCGAGCCCACGGAAAACACCGGCATCCGCTCGGCCTCGGCCTCCCCGACCCGCTCGGCTACCGCAGCGCGCACGGCAGCCCGTGCCGCCGTGCCCTGCACGATGGGATTGGTGAAGAAGGAACCTGCGGACCACGTATCGTAATCCCCCTCCTCCAACACCATCCCCTTGCGCCGGCGCAGTTCCAGCACCGCCTCGCGTACCTCCGCCACCGGCCGCCGAGCCGCCCGGGACCCCTGCGCCGCCTCCTCCGCGCTGATCCCCAAGTGCCGCGCCAGCTCCCCAAACCGCAGCGGAATGCTCAACCCCTCCGTATCCAGTTGAAACTCCACCCGCGTCACCACCGCCCGCTGGGTGAACTTCAGGTTGGAGTAGCGGTAACTCAAACCTAAGGCGTCCGGCGTCACCCAGCTACTGCGGGTCGTGCGCCGATCGTAGAGGTACACGCTTTTCAACGTGTCCGCGATCTCCGCCCCATAGGCGCCGACGTTCTGCACCGGGGTGGCCCCCACGGACCCGGGAATCCCGCTGAGGCATTCCAAGCCCCCCAACCCCGCGCGCACAGTCGCAGCAACGAACACGTCCCAGTTCACCCCGGCGTACGCTCGGGCCACCCCGGACTCCGCATCGATAGCGATGGCCTTCGACTGCTCTGGGTCGACCGCCGGGTCCGCCTCGGCGAGGACTACCACCCGGTCCGCCACCTCCGGGCCATCGCCCACGACGAGGTTGGAGCCGCCGCCCAGTACGATCAGCGCCTGGCTGGCGGCGTCCAAAATCTTCACAACCTCCGCCAACGCCGTGGAGTGACGGCACACCACCACGGCGGCCGGGGCACCCCCGATGCGCAGCGTGGTGAGCTCCCGGAAGGTGCGGGGATCCAGGTGGGCACCGTCCACCGCGCCGATGGCCTCCACCAGCCGGGGGCGCAATGTCGCGAGCGTCAACGGATCGGTGGCAGATTGCTTATCGCCAAAAACTTTCACCCCACCAAAGGTAGTCTGTCCACATGACGACAAAAAGCGAGAACACGGCAACGATCAACGCTCCGATCGACAAGGTGTACGCCGCCCTTTCCACCCGGGAATACTGGGATTACGAGGCCCAAAACGTCGGCGACGAGGCCGGGGAGGTGGCCTCCTTCACGGGCGCTCCCACCATCGAGGCCGTAATGCACGAGGTGCTTCCCGCTTCCGCGCTTCCGGAGGCCGTCCGTGGCATGATCCCCCAGGCCCTCAAGCTCAAGCGCACCGTCACCTTCGGCCCGCTGGAGGATGACAAGACCACCGGCGACGTTACGGCCGAGGTCAAGGGCGCCCCCGTGATCTTCCGCTCCGACCTGACCCTCAGCGGCGAAGGCGAAACCACCCTCCTTTCGGCGGACTCCGCCATCAGCGTGAACATTCCCATGATGGGCGGCGTGCTAGAACCCAAGGTTGCCGAATGGGTGCAGGAATTCTTCACGGAGGAAGCCGCCCTGATCGAAAAGTGGGTCGCCGAGCACTAAACCCGCCGGCAGATTCTCTTTCCCTTCCCTTCCCCCCGCTCCTTGCCAGATCACGCGCACAATCAACGGGTCCGGTCCTGGTCTCTAGCAGGATCCGGGCCCGTCGGCGTGCGCACCCGCGGCACCACCGCGCACAACCGCCTGCGCAAGGCGGACCGGTGGTTAGTGGCCCAGCCCCAGGTGCAGGCCCTGTTACGAGCAGCGGTGGTCCACGAACAGCGGCGCCCCCGAGCGGTGGACGTGGGTTACGGCGCTTCCCACACGACAACCGTGGAGTGGGCCCGCTGGCTGCGGACCATCACCCCAGACGTGGAGGTCGTGGGTCTGGAGATCGACCCGGATCGCGTTTTGCCCGAGCGGGAGGGAGTCCGATTCGCCCTCGGCGGATTCGAGCTGGCCGGGATGCGCGCCGACATCATTCGCGCGTTCAACGTGCTGCGCCAGTACGACGTCAGCGAGGTCCCCGCCGCCTGGGAGATGATGTGCAGCCGTCTGCGCCCCGGTGGCATCGTCATCGAGGGCACCTGCGACGAGATCGGGCGGCGAGCCACGTGGGTATGCCTGGATGCCAGCGGTCCACAGACCCTCACCCTCGCCTGGGCCCCGGCCGATGTGGCCCAGCCCTCCGATATCGCCGAGCGCCTCCCGAAAGCCCTCATCCACTGCAACACCCCGGGCCACCGAATCCATGCGGTCCTCCGGCAAATGGATGACGCGTGGGATCGCGCCGCTCACCTCGCCGTTTTCGGCCCCCGGGTGCGGTGGCGGGGGGCACTCGACATTTTTCACGACGCCACCAACATCAGCGCCGGCACGACCCTCGGCCCCGCGGCCGAGCACCACCCGGGCCAACACCGCCGCCTCACTCCCCGCCGACGGCTAAGCGACAACAGCCTCACGCTGCCCTGGTCCGCTGTGGCGGACTAGCCCACCTCGGATGTGCCACACTGGTGCGTAATGAACACGAAACCGATGTACCCGCTCGCCTCCGGCGATCCCTCCCACGGCGGCCCGAGTAGCGGGCTACGCGCGGCAGGGCGGCAGCCCGGCAGGCCCGCCGATCACCCCGCCCCCGGCGATGGCAGCCGCCGCACCGGGACAGGTCGGGGGCGCCCGCGCCGCTCCCTGGGCAAGATCCTGGCGATCACCCTCGCCGTCCTCGCCGTGGTTCTGCTGCTCGCAGAGTTTGGCATGCGCTGGTACATGCGCGACCAGATCATCAGCTCCGTGCAGAACAGCGCGGCGGAATCCGGGGCCCGCATCGAGGCGGACCCGGAAGTGAAGTTCGGTACCTCCCCGGTGCTGCTGGGAATGGCCCAGGGCACCATCCCCCACCTGGACCTAAACCTGCCGTCCACGCTGAACATCAGCTACGTGGATAACGACAAGTCCAAGCCAGTGGTCCAGGGCAATCCCGCCGTCCACATCACCGGGACCGACCTGAAACCGCAGAAGGGGTCGGACAACGCGACGTTCGGGGAGCTGGATGTGAACACCACCATCCCGCCGGAACTCATGCTCGCGGAGGTGCGCAAGAGCACGACGAACAGCCCCGCTGCGGAGGCTAGCCCCGTGGCGAAGCTCATCACCATCTCCGGGATCCGGCCCAACCCGCAAGATCAGAGCCTGGACTTCGAAATTTCCGGGGGGATCGCGCAACTGCGCATGAAACCGGTGGTGCGCGGCGGTCAGATGCAGTTCGAGGTGCAGGGGGCCAAGATTTTCGGCTTTAACGTGCCGGAGAGCTTCACATCCCGCCTGCGCGACTCGCTGGCCTCCGCCGCCGGGCAGACGGACGTGCCGGAGGGCCTGCAGTTCACCTCCGCGAAAGTCGTGGACGGCGGCCTCGAGCTCACGCTGCACGGCACGGACGTGGACATGAAGCGGATGACGGATAGCCTCAAGGCTCAGCAGGGGACCCAGGCTCTAGGCCAGGGCCAGCCAACAGCGCAGCCGGATTCGCTACGCCCAGCCGCGTAGCCCCCGCCGAGAGCAGCCGACCGGCCTCGCCCGCGGAGCATAAAACCCCGGTGACCTTGATCCCCACGGAGGTCGCCCCCGGCTGGGGGATCGCCCCGCGGTAAGGCGCGCGCCCCATCTGCGCCAACTGCCCAGCCATGGCCGACACGGCCGTCAGCGTAGCCTCTGCGGCGTGCTGCGCTTCCATCGGGCCGAGGCCCAGCCGCGCGTCGACGTCCCCCTCCCACCACACCACTTCCGAGACTCCCCCACGGGCGCACGCCGCCGCGAAGTTCGCGCACACCTGAGCCAGCCGGCCGTCCCGGCCCATTCCGCCAGGTTCCGGCGAACCCTCCTCGTCGGCGTCCACGGCCTCGAGCACCGCCCGGGCGGGTAGCACCAATGCCAACTCCACCGGGGGTGGTACCGCCTCGCGCAAGGTGAGAATTTCCGACAGCACGGCGTTGGTGTCCCCGGCCGCCACCGCCGCCCAATCGGCAATCACTTCCACCCTGTCCGCCCCCTGTTCTACGGCGAAACGTGCCTCCGTGGCCTTGAGCAGACTGTGGTTACGGCCGAAAGGGAGGCCAATGACCGGCGCGCAGGTTGGGGGTGTCCCCACCCCATCGGAACAGCCCGCTGCGGCTACGGCCGCAACTACGGCAGGGACCAGGGATGGCCACACCCCGATGCCACCACAGTCATGGGTTGCGGCAAGGCGGACCACCTCCCCCACGCCTGCCGGGCCCAACCCCGCGGACAGCGCCATCAGATCCACCCGGGCGGGATCGATATCCGCCGCGGGGTGGGCGCCACTCACCAAATACCGCCCTCGTTAGCCAGCACGTCCTTGATGGCCGGGCGGGTATCCTGCCAGTACACCCCCACAATCACCGCGGCGATGACCCACAGGATCATGGAGCCGCTGGCGTAGAAGGCCAAGCCCGCCGCCAGGCTAGCCCCCACCAGGAGCAGGGACCACGTCTGCTTCTGGCGATCACAGGCGCGAAAAGCGTCCTCGCGGGTTGTCAACACCAGGACGAGCCCCACCACTGCCAGTAGGAAAATCGCGAGGCTCAATCCCCGATCGAAGAGCAGGAAGGCGTAGCTCGCCATCTGGATTGTCTGCGTCATGGGGACCATCGTACCTAGCCGGACCAGGTGGCCACGTAATTCGCCAACTCCGTAGCGGCGTGGATGGCCAGCCCGGCTAGGGCACCCACCACCGTGCCGTTGACGCGGATGAACTGCAGATCTTTGCCCACCATCAGTTCGATCCGATCACTGGCTTCCTCCGCGTCCCACCGCTGCACCGTCTCCCCGATGATGCTGGTGACCTCCCCCGCGTAGTTATCGGCCAGGTAGCTCACGGCCCGAACCAGCCGGTCCTCCAAGTCCCGGCGCAGATCCGCCTCCCGCTGCGTGCGCAGCCCGAACTCCCGCACCCACGCGGTGATCTTGCGGCGCAGAATGGATTCCGGATCCGCGGCCATCTCCCCCAGGGTCCCGCGAACGGACTCCCACAGCTTCCCCGGCAAGGCCTGGACGGGGCCGGAACCGAGAATGTCCTCCTTGAACTTCTCCACCCTCGCGATCATCGTCTCGTCCGTCTGCAGGTCCTCCGCCAACTGGGTGAGGAAACCCCGCAACTGCACGCGGGCATCGTGATTGGAGTTGCGGCGCACATCGGAGGTGAAGGCAACAAGCTCGCGGTAGACCCGGGCGCCCACGAGATCGCGGATAAACCGCGGGGCCCACGTGGGGGTGCGCTCATCGATGAGCCGGACCACGAAGTCCTCGCTGCTGCGGGCCTTATCGTCCAGCCACACCACCACCGCTTCCACGGCGGGTTCGGTTCGCCCCTCCTCGTTGAGCTGCTGCAGCGCCCGGCCCAGCGGCGGCCCCCACATAGGCTCCCGCAGGCGGTCGACGATGAGCGAGTTCAGCACCTCCTCCGCCTCGGCGGCATTGATGCCCCGAACCACGACGTCCACGAGGCGGCCCAGCTCTTGGGAAACGCGCTCGGCCCCGCCCGGCTCCACCACCCAGGTCGCGGTACGCTCTGGGATGCGGGCCCCGCGGATCTTTTCGCTGATGAGCGGGGCGTTGAGGAAGTTCTCGCCGACGAACTCGCTGAGGGAGTGGCCGACCTGGTCCTTCTTCCGCTTGATGATCGCCGTGTGCGGGATGGGGATGCCCAGGGGATGCTTAAACAGGGCGGTGACGGCGAACCAGTCCGCCAGGCCGCCGACCATGCCCGCTTCCGCTGCGGCCTCCACATAACCGATCCACGCGGCTGTGTGGGTTCCGCCCTGGGTGCCCAGGCTGCGGCAGAGAATGTAGATCACCGCGGCGACGATCAGCAGGCCGGTGGCGAAAGCCTTGTGTTTACGCAATGAAGCGCGGCGCTCAGCCTCCATCTCCGGACTGGGTCCGGGGACGGGAAGCGGAGCAGCCGCGCCGTGGGTGGGGGTTAAAGTCACCTCACCATTATGCCCGCCGGGTGGGGGCCCCAGCGGGCCGCCTTCTACGGGCAGTCTTGGAAGCGGTGTCCGGACTGGCGGAACCCTAGTGGATTCGGCCCGTGCGCTTCTTGTACTCGCGGTAGTTCTTCCGGCCGATGTGCACGGCCAGGAAACCACTGAACAGCAGGCCGAACCCGAGGATCGCGCCGCCGATGGCCAGGTTCGTGGCCCAGGGGTGCAGATCCGAAACCATGCCGGACAGGCCGAAGATCATGGTCCCGAAACCGGCGAGGGAGGACAGCACCAGACCCATCCCGATCCACGTGATGCTGCTGTGGAGGGAAGAGTGGGGCGAATCGAAGCTGGAGGGAACGTAGCCCTCACCGTAGAGCTTGTCTACGTAGAGGTCCTCGGTAATTTTCGGCATTGCGTGCTCCTACGGTGAAACGTGTCTTAGCTGAAGATTAGTCATCCTTGCCGCGGAAAGCAGCACGGGACCGTTCTTTGGTGATGGCGGAAACGGCGGTGAGGGGGATGCCGGCCGGGCACACATCGGCGCACTCGCCGAACAGCGAGCAGTGGCCGAAGGTCTCCTCCAGCTCGTCCACCATCTTGCGGCCGCGCAGGCCGCGCTCTTCCCGGCCCAGCGGGGAGAGTGTCAGGTGCACCAGCTTGGCGCCGGTGAAGAGGTGGGCAGCGCCGTTGGGGCACGCGGCAACACACGCGCCACAGCCGATACACGCCGCGTGATCCAGGGCCTTCTCCGCATCGTCGTGGTTAACGATGAGGCTATCGGCGTCCGGAGCAGTACCCGCCATGACGGATACGAACCCGCCCTTTTCCATGACGCGGTCCAAAGCGGAGCGGTCTACGATCATGTCCTTGATCACGGGGTACGCTGCAGAGCGCATGGGCTCCAGCTTGAGGGTGTCCCCGTCCTTGAAGCTCAGCAGGCGCTGCTGGCAGGCCGGCTTGTTCTTGTCGGGGCCGTGGGGGCGATCGTTGACCATCAGCCCGCAGGTGCCGCAGATACCCTCGCGGCAGTCGGAGGCGAAGGCGAAGGGCTCCTTGCCGTTTTCCACGTAGCCGTTGTTGACGTGGTCCAGCAGCTCGAGGATGGACATCTGGGGTTCAGCGTCTGTCACGTCCACGGACTCGAAGTGGCCTTCAGCGTTCGGGCCCGCCTGACGCCAGATTTCAAGATGCAGTTTCATTACTTGTAATTCCTTGTCATCAGCGGGATTTGGTCGAAGTACAGCGGTTCGCAGTGGCGGATGAACTTGTTCTCGCCGTCCGGCTCCCAGGCGGAGACGAAGCACCAGTTGTCGTCGTCGCGCTCGGCCTCGCCGTCCTCGGAGAGGTGGTCGTCCCGGTAGTGGGCACCGCAGGACTCATCCCGGTCCAGAGCGTCGATGCACATGAGCTCGCCCAAGTCCAGGTAGTCAGCGACGCGGGTGGCGTACTCCAGCGTCTGGTTGAGGCCATTGGCCTCCCCGGGGACGTTGACGTTGGCCCAGAAGTCCTTGCGCAGCGCGCGGATCTTCTCGATGCCCTGCTTCATATCCTCCACGTTGCGGGACACGCCGCAGGAGAAGTAGAGGATCTCGCCGAGCTGACGGTGGTAGTACTCCGGTCCGTGCGGCTCGGGGCCCTCGATGGACATGAGGTCGATGATCCGCTGCTCCGCGCGCCGCAGGGCCTCCCTGGCTGCGGGGGATTCCGCATCGGGGATGGGTTGACCAAGCAGCGGGGAGAGGTAATTGGGAATGGTGAAGGGCAGGGTGAACCAGCCCTCCACAGAGGAGGACAGCAGGGAGTTCGCACCCAGCCGGTTAGCGCCGTGGTACATCCAGGAGGCCTCACCGGAGCAGAACAGCCCCGGGATGGAGGTCATCTCGTTGAAGTCCGTCCACAGGCCGCCCATCGTGTAGTGGCAGGTGGGGGCGATGCGCATGGGGGTCTCGTACGCGTTTTCGCCCGTGACCTCCTCGTACATCTGGATGAGGTTGGAGTAGCGCTCCTTGATCGTGTCCTTGCCCAGGCGCTCGATAGCGTCCGTGAGGTCCAGGTACACGGAGTTCTTCATCGGGCCCACGCCGTACCCGGCGTTGATCTGCTGGGCGTTGGCGCGGGAGGCGATGTCGCGGGGCACGAGGTTGCCGTAGGCGGGGTAACGACGCTCCAGGAAGTAGTCGCGCTCGTCCTTCGGGATCGTCATGGGATCCCGGTCGTCGCCCTTCTTCTTCGGGGTCCACACGCGACCGTCGTTGCGCAGGGATTCCGACATCAGGGTGGTCTTGGACTGCCAGGTGGAGTTCACGGGCAGGCCGGTCGGGTGGAACTGGACGAAGGAGGGAGATGCCATGTAGGCGCCCAGTTCGTAGGCCCGCATCAACGCGGAGGCGTTGGAGTTCTTGGCCAGCGTGGACATGTGGTACACGTTGCCGTACCCGCCGGTGGCGAGGACGGTGACGTGCCCGGTGTGGGCGGTGAGCTCACCGGTGATGATGTTGCGCATCACCACGCCCTGACACACACCCTCGTCCACGATGAGGTCCACCATGTCGTTGTGGGTGAAGATCTCTACGTGCCCAGCGCCGATCTGGCGGTAGAGCGCGGAGGTGGTGGCCAACTGTAGCTGCTGCCCGGTTTGGCCGCGGGTGTAGTAGGTGCGGGAAACCTGCACGCCGCCGAAGGAGCGGGTGGCCAGGGTACCGCCGTACTCGCGGGAGAAGGGGGCCCCGATGGCGTTGAGGTGGTCGATGACGCGCGGGGATTCCATCGCCAGCCGCCAGCAGTCATTCTCACGGCAGCGGTAGTCCCCGCCCTTGACGGTGTCCTTCGTGTGCAGGTAAGCGGAGTCGTTGTCCAGCTTCTTCCCGCGCGAAGAGTTCACACCACCCTGGGCCGCGATGGAGTGCGCGCGGCGGGGGGAATCGTGGTAGGTGAACACCTTCACGTCGTAGCCCAGCTCGCCGAGGGCCGCGGCCGCAGCGCCGCCGGCCAGGCCGGTGCCCACGATGAGCACACGGAACTTGCTGCGGTTCAGCGGAGAGACCATGCCGAAGTGTTCTTTGGCGTACTTCCACTGCTTGTCTTGGCTGGTGGCGTGAGGCGCGTTGTCCTTGAGGACCTTGCCCAGCGTCACGCCGGATACTTGGGAATCGGGCGCGGTGAAGGCGGCGACGGCTTTGTCGTAGTCGAAGTCCGGGCCCTGGTTATGGGGGTGGTTCTTGGATTCACTCATGTGCGTGTTCTCCTTTGTGGGCTCGCGGACTAGTGCCCGGCGTGCGGCATGAACGGGACCTGGTCAACTGCGCCGAACATGACGGCCAGGGGGATGGAGATGTTGCCGATCAGCACGATGGCGGGCAGCAGGTAGGAGATCCAGAGCATGACCTGGCGGGTGCGGTGACCGGTGATGCCGAGGTCGGAGGATGCGGTCCAGATGCCGTGGGAGAGGTGAGCGAAGAGGATGAACATCGCGAGGATGTAGAAGATCGCCACTCCGGGGCGCTCGAAGGAGGAGACAAGGTTTTGGTATGCCGCGTGGTGGCCGCCGTCGGGGTTTTGGAAGTGGCTCGAAGCGGCGGGCTTGACCCCGAGGGTGAGGTCGAGGATGTGGTAGATGATGAACAGCAGCAGCACGATGCCGGTGATGGGCATGGTGCGGGCGCTGAAGGTGTTCCAGGTGCTGCGCATTCCCTTACGCTTGTAGCGACCGCGGGATTGGCTGGACCGGCCGATAAGGGCGAAGGCGCAGCCAACGTGGAGCACCAGGCAGATCAGCAGGACGATGCGGAACAGCCAGAGGAAGCTCTGGTGCGGCAGCAGGGGGTAGCCGAAGGTACGCAGGAAGTCCGCGTAGGCGTTAAAGCCGTGTTCACCGCCGTAGACCTTCAGGTTGCCCAGCATGTGGACCAGCACGAAGAGACCAAAAATGATGCCGGTAACGGCCATAATCATCTTCATTGCCCACGAGGGGAACCCCGGCTTTTTCCGTAGGGGCTTGGTTGTTATCTTTCCGTGGACGATGGCGTCCCGGTCGTCGTATTTCACAGTCATGGCACCTCCAGTGTCACAGTAACTGTACGACTTGACCACCTTAAGCCACTAGTTTGCGGCAGGTTTCCGTCAGTGTGCCCACCCCGGATAGGGGGAACGCGACATCATTTAGGCAACATTCATGTTGCTTTATTCTGTTTGGGACGCTAGGAGCGGCGCGCTTCACCTGCGGTTTCGCTGCGATACACACTTCGACCGTTCCCGCAAGGCCCCGCAACGGTTTTCTCCGCCCGGTGATCCCCGACCGGTTAGATTTCGGTTAGTTGTCCCCGGAGGTCGGCCCGCCGTCGGGGGTCTGCGGAACCACGTCGTGGGAGTTGGACAGCTCCTCGTAGTCCTCTCCCTCCTTTTCATCCTCCAGAACCGGCGCGGAGGATCCGAACCACTCGGAACCGTCCAAGGAGCGATGCTGCAGCTCGTTGGCGCTCTCATCCTCGTCGCGCAGCACGGTGTCTCCCTTGACGGTGACAATGCCGTCGTCATCGAAGACCACCCCCTGGCCCAGCACCCAGATGGGATCCAGCCGTCCGGTCCCGGCCACGACCTTGAGCGTGACCTCCCCGGGGACCACCGTGACCTGAATCCGCACCCCCCGGAGGGTGATGGAGTACTCCAGGGACTTCCACCCGGCGGGCAGCCGCGGATCGATGGAGTACCGCCCATAGTGGTCCCGCAGGCCACCGAAGCCGTAGACCAGCGCACTCCATACGCCGCCGCAGGAAGCGATGTGAACCCCGTCCACGGTGTTCCGGTGCAAATCGGCGAGGTCCACGAACAGACCCCGGTAGAAGAAGTGCTCCGCGGTCTTCCCGTAACCCAGTTCCGCGGCCATAATGGACTGCACCACGGCGGACAGCGTGGAATCACCGGTCGTCAACCGGTCGTAATAGTCGTAATCCGCGCGCTTGATGTCCGTCGCGAAATCCTGCCCCTGCAGGAACAGGGCCAGGACCACGTCGGCCTGCTTGAGCACCTGGTAGCGGTAGATCGTCAGCGGGTGATAGTGCAGCAGCAGGGGGCGCTTGAGGGGGCCGTCCGGGTCGTCGAGGTTCCACACCTCCCGCTGCAGGAACTGATCGTCTTGCGGGTTGACCCGCAGCTTTTCGTTGAAGGGGATGTACATCACATCGGCGGCCTGGGTCCACCGCTCCAGCTCCGTGTTGGTGAGCTTCGTCTGCGCGAGCAGGTCCTCGTAGGCCTTGGGGCGGGCGTCCCGCATCTGCCGAACCACAGCGGCCGCAACGCGCAGGTTATATTGCGCCATCACGTTGGTGTACAGGTTGTTGTTCACCACCGTGGTGTACTCGTCCGGGCCGGTCACGGAGTGTATTTCGAAGCGGTCCCTCTTGGAGTTGAAGAACCCCAGGGACATCCAGAAGCGCGCGGTCCCCACCAGGATGTGGATGCCCTGCTCCAGCAAGAAGTCCGTATCTCCCGTGGCGTAGACGTATTTCATCAGGGCATAGGCGATGTCCGCATCGATGTGATACTGGGCCGTCCCGGCGGCGTAGTAGGCACTGGATTCGCGGCCGTTGATCGTCCGCCAGGGGAACAGCACCCCATCGTGGGAGAGCTCCATCGCCCGGTCCCGGGCCGCCGGCAGCATGCCATGGCGGAAGCGCAACGCATTGCGGGCAAAGGCGGGGTTGGTGTAGCTGAGGAACGGCATCACGTAGATTTCCGTGTCCCAGAAGTAGTGCCCGCCGTAACCGGCACCGGTCATGCCCTTCGCCGGCACGCCGTTAATCTCCGAGCGGGCGGAGGCCTGGATAAGTTGGAAGATGTTCCACCGCACGGCCTGCTGGAGCTGCGGCTGCCCCTCGATGCGCACGTCCGAGCGCTCCCAGAACCGGGCCAGCCATTCCGCCTGGTTTTCCACCAGGTGCCGGAAGCCCACCGCCTTAGCGCGGTTGATCGTGCGCGCACAGCGGAAGGCCAGCTCCTGAGGGGCCACGTGCCGCGAGGAGTGGTAGGAAACGAACTTCTCCAACCTCAACCGCATGCCCCGCTTGCCGTTGAGGTGGTAAACCACCCGTGCGACATCTTCTTCCACATCGGTGGAGATCTCCACGCCCTCGTCGTGGGAGCCGTCTGCGGAGTGATCGGTGGGGTTGTACACGTCCAACACGTGGTCCACCGAGCAGGCCACAGTCATTCCAGAGTGATTGACCTGGTAACCCAAAGTGGCCCGCTCCGGCTCCGGCTGGGCCTGATAGCGGGGCAGCAGCACGCGCTCGGAGAACTGCTCCCCCTTCCGCGGATCGAAAGCCTCCTCGGCCGCGGCCCGGGCGTTGTTGTCCGGGAACTCGCCCTCCCCATCCTGGCGGTTGAGTACCTGGGAGGAGATCACCACGGCAGCATCGTCATCGAGCAGTTCCACCTCCAGGGACATGATGGCCAGGTGCTTTTCCTGGAAACTCACCATGCGCTCGGAGGTCACCCGAACCCGCTTGCCCCCCGGCGTGCGCCAGATGAGGTCGCGGCGCAGCACCCCCTCCCGGAAATCGATGGATCTCCGGTAAGAGGACACCTCCGCGTTGCCCAGCCGCAGCGGCTCGTCGTCGATGTAGAGGCGCATCGCTTTCGCGTCCGGCACCTGGATGATGCTCTGCCCTTCCCGGGCCAGGCCGTAGGCATCCTCGGCGTGATCGATTTTCCACGTTTCGTGCAGGCCGTTGATAAAGGTGCCGTGAGCGGTGGAATCCCGGCCCTCCTCCGGGTTGCCGCGCATCCCCAAGTAACCGTTAGACACGGCGAAGATCGTCTCGGAAACACCCAGGTCCATGCGGTTCGGCTTGGTCTCCACCCAACCCCATTCGTTGACCGGGTTGTTCTCCCGGTCGATGAGCTCCTTGGGGTCCAGGGTGTGGTGGTGCTTATCGGCGCGATAGCCCACACCCACCATGTCCCCGCCGTCGATGGGCCGGGACGGGCCCGTGGCGCGGCCTTCGCGGCGGCGGGAGAAGAAGGCTTCCAACTTTTCGGCTTGCACCGTCCGCTTGAATTTGGCGCTCATGGCTGGTGGTTCCTTCCGCACAGGGGCTGTTCGGTGGGGCGGTTGGGCCGGCACCGGCGGGGGGTAGGTCTCGGCCTGTCCTCCGCCACCCGGCCCACGCGGTCTATTCGTGCGTCACTGATGTTTAGCACCACCCGGGCGTGCCACCCAGGAAAGCCTTCACACAGCACTACGTGATGCTAGCGGGTTTCTCCTTCCGCTTAAATTACCGGGTCTGCGCCCACCTCGCTCGGCGCAAAAGCAGTTGTGCAGTTGTACGGGGGCCTTAACTGCGCGGCAACACGGCAGAAACATCACGCGGCGATACTCGCAGTCATGACCACCGAAAGCATCCCCCTCGAGCGCTTCAATATGGCAGCGGATTCCCTCATCGTCGCCATGCTGGAGGATCTTTTCTGTTCCCGCGAGCTCGCCGTCCGCGTGGTTCTCGCCCGGCCGTTTGGCAGCGTGGAGGAAGCCGCAGAATACGCCGATGCCGCGCTGTTTCGCTTGCCGGACGAGGTGGTTAGGGATGCCGTCAATGCCCATCCCACGATTGGCGGCAAGGTCGCCCCCGGTTCCCACTCCGCCAAAGAGCAGTCCCAAGCACTCGCCTCCCAAGCCGGTTCCTCCGCACCTCATCGCAGCGGCGAGGACCAGGGGGCCGAATCCACCAGCGATACCCTCGCCCGCATTCGGCAAGTCTCCGCAGACTACGAGCAGCGCTTCGGGTACCGCTACCTCGTCCGGGCCGCCGGGCTCAACGCCGCCGACATCCTCGCGGATCTGACCTCCCGGATGAGGAACGATGACGTCAGCGAATGGTTGATTACCCGCAAGAACTTGGCGTCCATAAATGATCTGCGCCTACACAACGCCATCGCGGACCATCAGCCTGCCCACCCCACCCCGGCGCACAACCCTACGCACAATTCCTCGCAGCATTCCGCTCCACGGACCCAGGAGGCCGCCTCGTGAAACTCACTACCCATGCTCTCAACACCGCCACGGGACAACCCGCAGCGGACCTGGGCTTCACCTTGACCATTGTGGCCTCCGATTCCCCCGCCGACGGCGGCCCGGTCCAAGCTCACTCCTCCGATATCGCCGAAGACGGCCGCACCGACGAGGACGGACGCTACGCCTTCGACACCACCCTGGCCCAGGGAACCTACCGCCTACGCTTCCACACCGGCGCCTACTTCGCGGGCAGCTCCACCGAAACGATCTATCCCCACGTGGACATCACCTTCACCGTCCACAGCGGGCAGGGGGACCACCTGCATGTCCCCCTGTTGATCAGCCCGTTTGGGTACACCACCTACCGCGGCAGCTGAGGAAACCCCCTACCCCGAATCGGGGCTCCCCACTCTTTTCTTCGCCCGCTTGGTGCTCTTCCTCCCCCTTTTTCCCTCTCCCCCTTTCCGACGAAAGCCAGCGACGCCCATGAGCAACCCGACCCCCCACCGCGACGGCGCCTCCCCCACGGGACACATCGCGACCGCCACGGTCACCCCCGACAACCCGGCCGTGGCCCGCGCCGAAGCCGATCCCACCGCTCCCGAGGTCTACGGCGTGGACGACCGCCCACCACTGGGGAAGCTCGCGATCCTCGGCCTCCAGCACGTCCTGGCGATGTACGCCGGGGCCGTGGCCGTGCCCCTCATCGTCGGCGGCGCCCTCGTCAGCGCCGGTAAATTTCAAGCGGCCGACCTGCATCACCTCATCGTCGCCGACCTGTTCGTGGCGGGCCTGGCCTCCATCATCCAATCCGTGGGGCTGTGGCGATTCGGTTCCCGGATGCCCCTCATCCAGGGCGTGTCCTTCGTCTCCGTGGCGCCCATGATCTCCATCGGCTCCCAGCACGGCATCACCGCGATCTACGGCGCGGTCATTGCTGCGGGCCTGTTCATGATGCTCGTGGCCCCGGTCTTCTCCACCATTGCGAAGTACTTTCCGAACCTGGTGACCGGCACGATCATGGTGGTCATCGGCCTGTCCCTGGTCAGCGTGGCCGGGGGATGGATTATCGACGCCAACGCCCCGGCGCAAGAACAGGGCACCGGAGTGACCTTCCTTCTCGCCGGCGTGACCCTCATCGCAGTGATCCTTTTCCACCGCTATGCCCCGGAGGCCTACAAGTCCATGGCCATTCTCGTGGGCATCATCGTGGGCATGCTCGTCTCCTTCCTCGTGGGCAAGGCGGATTTCGCCTCCGTGGGGGACGCCGCGTGGGTGGGCGTGCCCCGTCCCTTCTTCTTCGGTCTACCCACGTTCCAGCCCGCCGCGATCATCACGATGCTCATCGTCGGGCTGGTGATCATGACGGAGACCTCCGGGGACATTATCGCCGTGGGCAAGATCGTCGGGCGGCCTGCCAACGGGCGGCTGCTGGCCGACGGGTTGCGTGCGGATGGCCTGTCCACCCTGCTCGGCGGCGTTTTCAACACCTTCCCCTACACGGCCTTCGCCCAGAACGTGGGCCTGGTCAGCCTGACGAAGGTGTTCTCCCGCTACGTAGTCACCGCCGCCGGTGTCATCCTCATCATCCTCGGCATGCTGCCGAAGATGGGGGAAGTGGTGGCCTCCATCCCCGCACCGGTGCTGGGCGGGGCGGGAGTCGCGCTGTTCGGGATGGTGACCGCCTCCGGGATCCGCACACTTGCCACGGTGCAGTGGACGGAGATCCGGGCGCTCATCGTGGGCGTGTCCATCTCCATCGCCCTGCTGCCCAGCATGGTGCCGACTTTTTACAACCACGTGCCGAAAAACCTCGCCATGGTGCTGCATTCCGGCATCGCCTCCGCCGCCATCTGCGTGATCGTGCTGAACCTCCTGTTCAACCGCGAGGATGACGGTCACATCTCCGACGAGTACCTCAAGGAGCACTCATGACCACTAGCGCTGCCCCACAGTTCTCCCCCGTCATCGAGCCCGACGCACCAGCACCACCCGCCTCCCCCGGTGCCTCGCCCGCCGGTTTCGCAAGCGCTACGGCCTCCGCCACCTCCGCCGCTCCCTACGCCGCCCCAAACGGCGCGGCCGGGGAACTGCCCCTTCCCCGCAACCTGACCTTCGACCCCGCGGACTGGCAGATCCTCGCCCGGTACTGGTACCCGGTCGCCTTGAGCAAGGACGTCACCGAGGGCCCCCTCGGCGTGACACTGTTGGACAAGCCCCTCGTTGTCTACCGCGTGGACGGGGAGGTAGTGGTCGCCGATGACTTGTGCCCACACCGGGGGATGCTGTTGAGCCTCGGCGAGGACCAACACGACGGCCGCGGCATCAAGTGCCCCTATCACGGGCTGCGGTTCGGAGCGCAGGGCAAGTGCACCTCCATCCCCGCACACCCGCGCAACAAGATCCCGGAGAAGATGCACCTGCGAGCCTATGGCGCGGTGGAGCGCTACGGGCTGGTGTGGACGTGCCTGGCCCGGCGCGCCGGGGAAGAGGAGGGGGTGGCCATTCCCCCGGTGCCCCACTGGGAGGATGAGGGCTTCCAGCAGATTAACTGCCCGTACATCGACGTTGCCGCCTTCGCCGGGCGGCAAGTGGAGGGCTTCTTGGATGTGGCGCACTTCGCCTTCGTCCATGCGGATTCTTTTGCGGACGCCAATAACCCGGAAGTTCCGGATTACAACCCCGTGCCCACACCCGATGGCTTCCACACGGACTACTGGTCCACCATGGCGAACATCCCCCACGGGGTTCACATGGACGTACCCGACGACTTCCTATGGCTGCGTCACTTCCACCTGCACGTTCCTTTCAGCGCCTCCCTGGTGGTCCACTTCCCCGAAGGCGCCCGGCTGTCCATGCTCAACGCGGCCAGCCCAGTCAGCGCCAAACAGACCCGCCTGTTCGACGCCCGTTGCCGCAACTTCGACACGGATCAGCCGGTGGAGGACGTCTACGCCTTCAATAAGCAGATCTTTGAGGAGGATCGGGCCATGGTGGAGGCCCAGAAGCCGGAGAACCTGCCCCTGGATCCGAAGCTGGAGGTGCACATCCCCGCGGATAAGTCCTCCATCGCCTACCGGCGGGCACTGCGGGACATCGGCCTGTCGGAGTTCTTCACCGCATGAGCGACACCACAGCCACGCCGGGCCGCGCGGGGACGAACACCGCTGCGGCGGAGCAGCCGTTGTTGGATGTGCTGGTCCACTCCATCACCCAAGCTTCCAGCCGGATTCTCCTCATCGAGCTGCGGCCCCTTGAGCCTGCGGAGCTCCCCGCCGCGAGCCCCGGCGCTCATATCGACGTGCACATCGGCCCGCTGGTTCGCCAGTACTCGCTGGTGGAGGCCCCCGGCATCGCGGGATCTGCGCAGCAGCGCTATGTCCTTGGCGTGTTGCGCGAGAAAACCAGCCGCGGCGGCTCCAAGGCCATCCACGAACAGCTCCGGGTGGGCCACCGACTGCAGATCAGTGCGCCCCGCAACCACTTCGAGCTGGTGGAGGCCCCGCGCCACGTCCTACTCGCCGGCGGGGTCGGGGTCACGCCGCTGGCCGCGATGGCCCGCCACCTCGGGAATGCCGAGTTCAGCCTGGACGTGTACGCCGCCCAGCCCTCCGACTTCCCCCTGTACGAATACCTGCAGGGCGCCCTCGAGCACGGGGATGCAGCGTCGGCGGACCACTCGGGGCGGCTGCACTGGCACGCCTCCAGCAGCGGTGATTCCCTGCGCACTGCCGACCACCTCCCCCGGCCCTATACCCCCGGCGCGCAGCTATACCTCTGCGGCCCGCCCGGTTTCCTGGACACCGCCAAGGCCCTCGCGGCGGCCGACGGCTGGCCGGAATCCTCGGTGCACGTGGAGCACTTCGTCTTAAAGGAACCCCTGGATCTCACGGGCGGGAGCTTTGAGGTCGTCGCGGCCTCCACCGGCCAGCGCTTGCCCGTCGGGGAGGAGCAGACCATCGCGGAGGTGCTGCTGGCCGCCGGTTACCCGGTGGAGCTGTCCTGCGAGCAGGGGATGTGCGGTTCCTGCATCCTTGGGGTGAAGGCGGGCATCCCGGAGCACCGGGATGTGGTGCAGTCGGAGGCCGAACATGCCAGCAACCAGCTGATCAACGTGTGTTGCTCGCGCTCCCGCACGCCCAGCCTGACCGTGGACGTGTAAGGCGGGGAGGAGGCGGAGATGTTTTCTGCGATCCGGGGCCATGTGGTCACCGCCACCAGAGAGGGGACGGTGGCGGAGTTCCCCGACGGGCTCATTGTGTACGACGCCACCATCCGCGCGCTCGGCGACTATTCGCAGATCGCGCCCCAGTTTCCCGACGTAGACATCGCCGATTGCCGGAGCCAGCTCATCCTCCCCGGGTTCGTCGATTGCCACGTCCACTACCCCCAGCTGCGGATGACGGCTTCCCCCGGCCACGAGCTGCTGGGCTGGTTGGAGAACTACACCTTCCCCGCAGAGATGGCTTTCGCGGATGCGGAACACTGCCAGGAGGTGGCCGAGGAGTTCTGCGCGCAGTTGACGGCGAACGGCGTGACAACGGCCGCCGTCTACGCCACGGTGCATCCCCAGTCTGTCGATGCCCTCTTCACCGCAGCCGAGAATGTCGGCCAGCGGGTGTTGTGCGGCAAGGTGTGTATGGACCGACACGCGCCGGAGGCCCTGCTGGACACCGCCGGGCAGGCATACGAGCAGTCCGGGGAGCTCATCGAGCGCTGGCATGGCAAGGGCCGCTTGGAGTACGCGATCACCCCCCGCTTCGCGCCGACCAGCTCCCCGGAGCAGCTGCAGTTGCTGGGCCGACTTGCCCACGAGTTTCCCGATGTGGCCATCCAGACGCACCTTTCGGAAAACGTGGCGGAGGTGGAGTGGGTCGCCGAATTGTTCCCCCTCCCGGACGGCGACCGGAACTTTGGGGATGTACACGACTACACCGGGGTATACGAGCGCGCCGGGTTGGTGCGGCGCCGCAGCATTTTCGGCCACGGACTGTACCTCAGCGATTCGGAGCTCTCCCGCCTGGGCCAGGCCAGGGCCGGGATAGCGCATTGCCCCACGTCCAACGCCTTCCTGGGCTCCGGTCACTTCGGGTATCGACGGGCTGCGGCGGTGCCGGGCCTGGAGGTGGGACTGGGCTCGGACATCGGGGCTGGCACCAGCTTGTCCCCGCTACAGACCATGGGTGGGGCCTATGCCGCCTCCCGGCTTTCCGGGGCGGCGATGGATGCCTTCGAGCTGCTTCATGCGGCAACCCTGGGGGGTGCCCGCGCCCTGGGCGTGGCCGAGCAGACCGGCAGCCTCGAGGTCGGGAAGGAGGCGGATATCGCCGTTGTGGACCCGCAGGCGGGCGGGGCCCTGTTGCGATCCCGGGTGCGCCACGCAGACAGCTTGGAGGAGGTGCTGTTCGCACTGTGGATTTTGGGAGACGAACGGGTTGTCAGCCGCACGGTGACGGCCGGGCGGGGTGCGACACGTAAAGCGTAGAGCGAGGTGCGGATAGATGAGCAAGTTAGGCAATTCCGCTCGCCACGAACGTGCCTTCGGTTATCGCCCCTAGTAGCGCGGCCCCTGCGGATAAGGCACGTCCACCCCGGGGCGGTGCTCTCCGATACTGCCCACCTCCTCGTAGTCGAAGGCCTTAAACTCCTCGAACATCGCGGGCCAGTTCTCCCGGGTGATGTCGCCAGCGATGCGGCGGGACAAGCGGGTCAGCCCCGCGTAGATGCCGGAGAGCTGATTTCCCGCCACCGCATGGGAGGCCCGAGCTCCCGTGGAGAAGTGGAACAGGCGCGGGATGTACTCCTTGGCAGCGGAATCGGCCCCGGACTTCGCCTGGAACTGGAAGCCCTCGCCCAAGTAGGGGCACTTGCCTAGAGGGTGGCCATTCGCGGCAGGGGCGAACTCGTCGGACCACAGCGCGATATCCGGCAGAAACTCTGCCAGCTCCGGCCGCAATGACAGGTCCACGGTGTACCCGGTCGCCGAGATCACATAATCGGCCTCCAGTACCCGCCCGTCCTGCGTGGTGATGCGCACCGGCTTAGCGGAGCCATCTTCAACGTATTCTGCACTGGCCCACCGAGTGTTTGTCTTCAGGTGAAAATTGGGCTGCGCATAGGCCCGCCACACCGCCGCCTGTGTCGGCGGCTGCGGTAGCCCCCCGTTGAACAGGCTGAACTCCCACTTCTGCTCGTCGCTGAGCTCGAAAAAGTGCTCCTGCATGCCGGGGAATTCCATCCATCGCAGGGAGTTCTGCCGGGGAATCTCGCTGCGGCGAACGTGCATCTCCACCTCCCCGGCTCCAGCTTCCAGGGCAGCAGAGGCGTTGTCGAAACCGGACGCTCCCCCGCCGAGGACGACGATCTTCTTGCCTTTGAGCGCCGCGAAATCGATGGCATCCTCCGTGTGCGCTCGCACGTGATCCGGCAGCGCCTTCACCGCGGGCGGCAGGAAGGTGGAGCCCCCGCCGATGAGGCCCAACGCGAAGATGATTCGCCGAGCCCGGTAGGTCACGGTGGTCTTCTGCCCCTCGGTGGTGCCCTGTTCAGCCGTGACGGTGAACATCCCCTCCGGCTCGGTGGGCGCATGTACGGCCGAGACCCAGGTGTGAAAGTCCACGTTGGCACCCGTGGTCTTGCGGTACCACGCCAGATAGTCGTGCCAGTCCAGCCTGGGCACCAGGTTGGTAGCGGCCCAAGCCTCCGGGCCGTACTTGGCCTCGAACCACCGCTGCGTGTGGAGGGAGGGGATATCCAGCTCGATGCCCTTCATGTTCTTCGGGCTCCGCAGGGTGTGCATTCGGGCGTAGCGATCCCAGCAGCCGATGGAGCTCTCCGGCCCCGCCTCCAGCACCTTCACCCCGCCGATGCGGTGGCGCTGCAGGGCGAAGGCCGCGCCGAGTCCGGCCTGGCCGCCGCCGATGATGAGGACGTTGTAGGCACCATCCGGCTGCCGGGGTACCCAATCGTGATTGTGGCCGAGGACGTCCATCTCCCGGCGCGCCTGTTGCGCTAGATCGCGAAGCGCGGCTTCCGCCTGGTCGGCAGACCGGGGTTCCGGCCGGGCGATGGACAGGGGTTGTTCTGCGGTGGTTTCCTCGACCGGGGAGTCGGAGGAATTGTCGAGCGAGGTGGTCATGTTTTTCGACGTTAAGCCGCGATTGTTTCCTCTATCGCATCGCTTCTATTTCGGCAGTATTAACTCCGACCAGCTTTCCTTGTTCCCCCTCTGCGCGCCGCAAGTGATACCCGGCGCAACCTCGCCGATACGACCTCCTAATCATTTCCTGTGAGTCAAGGATCTCTGGGTGGCTACTCCACTTCGAATTCGCCGAACCCCGCCAGCGGCTTGGGGGATCGCGGGGCATACGTGCCCACCCGAGACGTCCCCAACCCCTGCCGGACCAGCGATTCCGCCTGCCCCACTGCGGCGGCGACCCCATCCACAACGGGTGCCCCCAGACGAGAGCTCAGCTCCCCTGCGCGCCCGGCCATGCCCGCGCAACCTAGGCAAATGACCTCTGCGCCCTGCGCCAGTGCCTCATCTGCTCTCGCCAGGATGGCACGATCGGTGGAGGTGGCGTCCTCCTCCAATTCCAAAACCCCTAGCCCCGTCCCCCGCACCGAGGCGCATCGGGCCGCAACCCCAGCGGCGGCCAGGCGTTCGCGGATCATCGGCACCGTGCGATCCAACGTGGTCACCACCGCATAGCGATCCCCAATGGCCATCGCGGCGACGGCGGCGGCCTCGGTGATGTCCACGACGGGCACGTCCACGAGCTCCATCAGGGCCTCTTTGCCCTGGTCACCGTAGCCTGCGAGGATCCAGGCATCCACCGGGGTGCGGGTGGGGTCGGCGGTGTACTCGCGGACGGCGCTCAGCACTCCGGTGGCGGAGAGAATGGCCTCCACATGGTTTTCCACGCTCGCGGGGCCGATGGCGGGGGTGAGGCCGAGGACCGTCGTGCCCTGTGCTGCGACACTGCGGGCGGCAGCGAGGATCGTCTGTGTCATGCTCTCGGAGGTGTTAACGTTGACGATGCCGATTCTTATGGACGCCCGGCCCTCCTGCGCGGGCTGCGGGGATCGTGTCGGTGTCCCAGTGTCCTCGTTAGCCATCGGTGGTGGGGGCCTGCCTTCCTGCTCTCGTACTGCCAAACTGCCTGGCCTGCGCCGGTCTTCGCTCTACTACAGCACACCGGCGGGCTCGGCAGCGCCACGATCCGCGCTTCCGAGGTCATCTGCCGCGAGTCCCCGGCGCAGCCGGTGCTGGGTGGGCGCAAGCTTCTCCAGCACAATGAGCAGGACCGCAGCCAGGATGGCGCCAATGAACCAGGTGTAGGAGGACAACTCCTTGGCCGCGGGCACGATGACCATCACCAGAGCCACCGCTCCGGCGACGACAGTGGCCAGCACAGCGTTGCGGTTCACGCCGTTGGTGTATTTGTAGGGTGCCCCTTCCCGGGAATCGAAGAGCCCGGGGACACTGACCGGATCGCGGTTGATGACGTAGAAGTAGGCGATGAGCACGCCGAACAAGGGTCCGATGAAGGCGGCCAGGGTATCCAGCGTGTAGTGGATGACCTGGGGAGAGTTGTACAGGTTCCAGGGGGTGAGGAAAACGGAGCCAACGGCGGCGATCATTCCCCCGACCCGCCAGGTGATGCGCTTCGGGGCAATCGTGGAGAAGTCGAAGGCCGGGGCAATGAAGTTGGCCACGATGTTGATGCCGACGGTAGCGATGACCAGCGTCAGTGCGCCGAAAGCGATGGCCACGGTGTTGTCCATCTGCGCAATGGTCTCCACCGGGTCCGAAATGAGCTTGCCGTAGACCGGCAGGGTCGCGGAGGCCGTGACGACCACGAGCACGGAGAAGACCAGAAAGTTCAGCGGCAGGCCCAGCAGGTTGCCCCGCTTGACCACCTGTTGGCTCTTTCCGTAGCGGGAGATGTCCCCGAAGTTCAGCATCGGGCCGGAGAAGTAGCTGACCACGGTGGCCACCGCCACGAAGAATGCGGAGACGGCCGCGGTACCGCTGAGCTGGTGGTCCGCAAGGCTGAAACTGATGTTGGACCAGCCCGCCTTGTAGATCATGTAACCGGCCAGCAGCATCATGACCACGTACACAGCCGGCCCGCAGAAGTCGATGAAGCGCCGAATGGCCTCCATCCCCCTCCAGAACACCAAGGCCTGGGCCAGCCACAACGCGAAGAAGGCCACGTAACCCACTGGGGACAATCCGAGGAATCCGTGGATGTCCTTATCCGCATAGGGGCCCAAATCGGGCCATATCTTCACCAGCAACACGACGAGAGCGTGGCTGGCCAGGTAGGTCTGAATTCCGTACCAGGCCACGGCGATGAGCCCCCGAATCATCGCCGGCAGCTTGGCCCCCTGTATCCCGAATGCAGCCCGACAGATGACCGGGAAGGGGGTTCCCGTGCGCTGCGAGGGCAGCGAGACGAGGTTGCACATGAAGTACACGATGGTGATGCCGATGAGCAGGGCCAGCAGCACCTGCCAAGCGGTAAGCCCCAGCGCGAACAGGGCTCCGGCGGTGATGTACCCGCCCACGGAGTGCACGTCGGACATCCAGAAGGCGAAGATGTTGTAGGAGCCCCATGTCTGTTGCTTCAGCGGGGCTAGATCGTCGTTGATGAGCTGGGGATCCGCGCCGGGCGGAACCGCTACCTCGTTGTGTTGTACTGCTCCACCGCTCACGAATGGGTTCTCCTTAAAGATCCTGGGGGTGTGGACCGCAGCGGCCGCGTGGATCCACATCCACGTAGACAGCTCCGTCCACTGTTCCCTTGCGGACTTTAGAGAACCCGTGTTTCCCGGGCGGCTCAAAAGTGTTACCGGCTGATTACCAGCGCGCGGCGATGTCTTGCGCGCCCTTATCGGTCAGCTCACCCCACACCCGCAGGCGGGCCAACCCACCGTCCGGGTATACATCCAATCGGACGTGGGTGAAGCGCCCGGTGGAGGTGGCGTCCTCAATAAGGAAACGGTGGCGCGTATCCGGCAGCACCCGCGTTGTGGGCACCAGGGTGGCTTCGGTGCCGTCGGCGGCGATGCCGGTCAGCCGGATGTCGCCGGGGGCGTTGAACACGAAGTAGCTCGTGTCCACCTCCACCCATCGGAGCGTGGATTCGGCGGCGAGCTCCACGGTGAAGTGGTCGTTGCCTTCGCCGCGGCGGCGGGCGTTCTCCCAGCCGCCGCCCATGTTCACCGCCCGGCCCAGGCCGATGGCCTGGGCCGGGGAGGAGTAGAACATGTTCGAACACTCCGTGACACGGGCACCATTTTCCATCGCGGCGACGTCGATGGTGCCAGCCAGGAACCGGGGGTCCGGGGCGGGGCGGCCGTGGACGCGCAGGCGAGCGATGCCGCCGTCCGGGATCATGTCCAGCTTGACGTGGGTGACGCGCCGCTGCCGGGCGGGGTGGCCCTCCGGGACTTCGAATAGGTGCTGGTGATCGCCCTGCGCGGGGGTCCGGGGGACCAGCTCGAACCATTGATCGGCGGGCAGGTCCGCCAATTCCTGGCCGGTGAGCAGGTCATCCTGGCAGGTTCCCCACACCGCCACCTCCGGGGGGAAGTTGCCGGTGAACCAGGCGGTATCCACAACTACGCCCATGATTTGCCCGGGGATGCCCAGGCGCACGATGGCGAAGTCGTAGTCCCCGATCTCCTCGTGGCGGCGCCGGCGGGTCTCCCAGCCGTCGTAGACCTTGCCCTTGTTGCCAAATTCCGCCGGGTCGAAGAGCGGCTCGTGGGGCATGATGAGGTTTTCCCGCTCCGCGAAGGACTCGTCCGTCGCGTACACGACGGATGCGGCCAGGGCGCGGTTCGCGAGATCCGGAAAGTGCTGGAATTCCTTATGGATAACGTGCTTCATTCATTCTCCTTCCGGTCGGGACAATAGCGGGACAATGGGGTGCGGGAAAACATTCGCATCGCTGCGGTCGTCTGCTATTTGAGGGCGGCGGTACACGAGGGACCCGGCGATCCAGGTGTGGGTGACCAGCCCCGCCAGGGCCTGTTGGGCGTAGGCGGTGACTTTGTTGCGGTGATACAGGCATTCTGGCAGTACCACGAAGGCATCGTCAGCGGCAATGGCAGCGAAATCGGCCCGCGCGCCGACGCGTATAGCTCCGCGATCCGGCAGGCCCGCCCAGCGCGCTGGCTTAGTACACATCCAACCCACCACCGACGAAAGGTCTAATCCCCGTCGCCGAGCCTGGGACCACACCACTGGCAACCCCAGTTGGACGCTGGCTACCCCGCCCCAGGCGTCCCCGAAAGAGCCCTGTGCGCCCCGCGCGTCCGCGCCCTTTCCCCCGAGGTCGTTTCCGCTGCTGGCGACGGCACTGAAGGCGTGATCCCGCATGTCGCGGGCCGCGGCGGCAAACTTCTTGAGCTCCGCGGTACACGGGGAGTGATCGGTCACGACCATGTCGATGACCCCGTCGACGAGCCCCTTCCACAATTCCTCTCGATTCTCGGCGCAACGAATCGGCGGGCAGCATTTGAATTGCGTGGCGCCATTGTGGATTTCCTCGCTAAACAGCGACAGATAGTGAGGGCATGTTTCCGCGGTGATGCGCACGCCCCGGTTCTTGGCGTCCCGAATGATCGGCAGGGACTGCGCGCTGGACAGGTGGAGGATATGGGCACGGCAGCCGGTGGCCTCTGCCGCCTCGATAACGGTGCGGATCGCGGCGGTTTCGGCGGAATCGGGGCGGGAAAGCTCGAATGTCCGGTAGACCTCTGTTATTCCCCCGGCTTCCTGTTGGGCCTGCTCTGTTTCATTAATGACGCCCGGGTCCTCCGCGTGGACTATAAGCAGCCCATCGAACTCCGCGATTTCCCGCATGGCAGTGTAAAGCTGGTCGCGGTTCAGCGGGGCGAATTCATCCACGCCGGAATGCAGCAGGAAGCACTTGAAGCCGAAGACCCGGCCGGTTTCCCATAGCGCGCGCAGCTCGCCGGTGCCGACGTTTTCCGGCACTGCCCCGCCCCAGAAGCCGACGGTGATTTTCGCCTTTTGGGCCGCGATCTCGCGCTTCGTCGCGAGGGCCTTCAGGCTTGTCGTGGAGGGGATGGAATTTAGCGGCATGTCCAGCAGCGTGGTCACACCTCCTGCCGCCGCGGCCCGGGTGACGGTCGCGAAACCCTCCCACTCCGTCCGTCCGGGTTCGTTGACGTGCACGTGCGTGTCCACCAGGCCTGGGATGAGGACGTGTGTCGGTGGGACGTCCACGGTTTGGTCGGGCGGCACCTGCGCAGCCAAAGCCGAATCCGCCGGAGCCTCCCCTTGCCGGTCCACCTCCGGGCTAGCACCGCAGCTCTTCGATCGAATCTGGGTGATCATCCCATCGGATACGAAGATTTCCGCCGGGCCAGTGACCGTACGCCCGGTGGCGGGATCCTCGTAGACGGCCGAGTGGGCGCGGAAAACGGTGGTGGAGGCGGGCATCAGACGGGACACTCCTTGCTGTTCGATCTACTGGCTGGCTTAAGGTTCTTGGGCTAGTTTCTACTGCTACCTTCTGCGGTCACTGACTAGTGTTCCACGCCCATCAAAACACCGGTCGCTCGACGGCCGGGCGCCGTTATCCCTCGAAGTCGAGCCTCCCGGTCGCTCGTAGCTGCTGCATGTCCGCCATGCTCACGCCCGTCTCCGCGAACTCCGCTGGGGTGATCGCCCCGCAATCGTGGGCACGCACCAAGTAGCCCGCCATCGCCTTAGCTGTCGCCGGCTCGTCCATCCATGTCGTTGTGTCTCCGCGCACGTAGTCCCGAGTCCGCTCGATGCATTCCTGGGCGGAGACCCGGAAGTACTCGATCGTCGCTAAGTGCCGGGTGACAAGCTGATTCGGGTGCAGGTCCCAGCCTTGCCGGATGCCGCGCTGCAGGTGACGGGTCACTAGCTCGCGGTGGTTTCTCCAGGAGGGCAGCAGCTCCGCCACGCCGCCCACGGGGATGCGATTAGTGGATCCATCGGAGAGCTCCACTCCCCGGCCGGTACACGCGATCTGGATGAGCCCCTTTGCGGCATCTGCGACGGGGTGGGCCAGCGATTGGTAGGTGGCGTCCACACCCAAATAAGCCGAATAATCGTACGTGCCGTAGTGCATCGACAGACAACGGCCCTCGGCGGCCTCGATGAGTTCAGTGACCGCCACCGCGCCGTGCTCCCCCAGAATGGCCTGCGGGGTTTCCACCTGGATCTCGAAGGGGATCCGCGCCCCCACCTGGGCGAGGCCGAATCGCTCCTCTACTTGCTGCAACACACCGACGAGCGCGCGGACCTGGTCCGGGTGCTGCACCTTGGGGAAGGTCAGCCGCAGGGCGCGCGGGGCGTAGTCGGGGCTGCGGGGGTCCAGGATCGCCGCGAGCGTGCCGCGTTCGTGCAGCTCGGTGAGGAACCGGCTGAAGGTGCGTATGCCACGGCGCCGGGTGCCGGGATCGAAGGACTTGAAGCGGATACCGGCGAACGTGGGTGACGCCGCTGGGCCTCCCGGGCGCAGCCAACCATCCACCGCGGCGGCGGCCGCGGGGATGAGGTGGTCCTCGTCGGCGTCGCGGTTTTCCGGGGCGACGTGGCGCTGGGTGAATCCGTCCTCGAAGTCAATCCGGAGGTCTTCGATCGGCTGACTGTTGAGCTTGGCGGCGGTGAGCTGGGCGACCTCTGCCGGGTGCTGGATCTGCAATTCCCCGGCGAGTTTGCGCACGGCGGCGGGCAGGTCTCGAGTGCCGAAAGCCGCGGTCAGGGCGGAGCGGGAGTAGTTGGCCCACACGGCCGGGAGCTGTTCGGGGGTGGATTGGTGCGGGGCGGGCTGGGTGCCCGTCGGCTGGTCCGTTGCGGGCTGGCGGAACGAAAGGTGTTCCTCCTGCATGCCCGCAGGCGCCGCGCCCTCCCCGACCAGCCAATGAGCCGGTACGTAAACCGTATGTATCGGCTGTCGCCAGACAATTGCTGTGGACCACTGTTGGGTGATGCAATTGTCAGCGTGCGCTAGCTGTTTGTCGAGCGCCGTACTCATGACGTCGATAAATCCATTCTCTTGATTCTCGACGCCACCCCCCGGAATTCGGGCCGCACCATCCGGGTTCCCGCCGGACCCCACGTTCTGCTTGATTGCGTTTCCTTCGCTCGCCACAGTCAATCCAGCAGCTCCGCGAGATCGCTGACCACCACATCGGCGCCGGCCTTCCGGAGGGCCTCCGCCCCGGCGCCGCGGTCCACGCCCACAACGAGGCTGAAGTTCCCGGCCTTACCCGAGGCGACGCCGCTGGTGGCGTCCTCAACCACAACGGACTCGGCGACGGGAATGCCAAGCTGATCAGCAGCGTAGACGTAGGTATCCGGGGCGGGTTTGCCGGCTAGATCGTTATCTTTGGCAACGATTCCGTCGACGATGAGCTCGAAGCGATCGCTGAGGCCCGCGGCTTCCAGGACCGGCTTGGCGTTCTTGGAGGAGGAGACGATGGCGATGCGCGGCGCCGGATTAACAGCCGCAACCGCATCTAGGAGGTCGACGGAACCTTCGTAGGCGTCGATTCCCTGTGCGAGCAGTTCCAGGAACTTCTCGTTCTTGCGGGCGCCGAGGCCGTGGATCGTGTCCTGCGCGGCGGAGTCGTCCGGGGTACCGAGTTCCAGCTCGATATTGCGGCTGGTGAGGAGCGCGGCCACGCCCTCGTCGCGGCGGCGGCCGTCGAGGTAGTCGAAGTAGTCCTGCTCCTCGTAGGGTTTGGCGCTGCGGCTGTCGAGGAACTCGCTGAACATCTCCCGCCAGGCGGCGCGGTGCAGGTCAGCGGTCGGGGTGATTACGCCATCGAGGTCGAACAGGAGGGCGCTGTAGCTGAGGATGGGGCGGGCGTCCTTGGTCATGTGGTGAGTCCCCTTTTTCCGGTGTTGGGTTGGCGTTGGTCTGGGTGGTGCTTCGTGTCTTGGGCTGGGTGTTTGGGTGGTCCGTTGGGCAGGGCGTTGCCACGTGGACGCCACGAACCCGACCCATCCTAATGAAGCAACACTGGGCCTAGCACCCAAGGGCGCAACACTGCCGGGCGCAACTGGCGTTGTGCCCGATGCGGCCTGCGCCCGCCGCCGTAGCACGCCAGCAGCCGCCACTTTTACCGGCCCCATGCCACCCCGCACCGCACTGCACGTCTGCAGCCGCCGTTTTTACCGGTTCCATGCCACCAAACTCCACAGGACCGTCACCAAACCGGTAGAAACCCCGCCCCCAAGAAAGGACCCGGGCACTCACCCCCCCACGTCTGCAGCCGCCGTTTCAACCGACCTCACGCCGCCAAACCCCTCCCCTGCACACTTACAGCCACCGGCTTTACCGGTCCTATACCGCCCCGCGCCGCAGTGCACGCCTGCAGCCGCCGTTTTTACCAGTCCCGTGTCACTAAACCCCACGAAACCGTCACAAAGCCGGTAAAAACCTCAGCCGGGCTCAGGAGTGAGGGCGGAGACGCCCCAACTGGGCTCGAAAATGGGGCGATGGCAGCCCCCCTGGGCTCGGGGATGCGGGCGAACGCACCCCCGGGGGACTGCCGGGCACCAACACCTACCTAAGCGATCCCGTTCTTCTCTTTGAACTCGCGGCGCCGCGCGTGCAGGATCGGCTCGGTGTAACCGGAGGGGGAATTCGTTCCGTTCAGGATCAGGTCCTTAGCGGCCTGGAACGCCACGGAATCGTCGTAGTTCGGGGCCATGTTCCGGTAGGCGGAGTCGCCCTCGTTCTGCTTGTCCACCTTCTTGGCCATCCGCTCCAGCGCCTCGATGACCTGCTCCTCCGTGATGATCTCGTGCTTGAGCCAGTTAGCCAGCAACTGGGAGGAAATGCGCAGCGTAGCGCGGTCCTCCATCAGGTCGACGTCGTGGATGTCCGGCACCTTGGAGCACCCAACGCCCTGCTCCACCCAGCGGACCACGTAGCCCAGGATGGACTGGCAGTTGTTGTCCAGCTCCTCCTTGATCTCCTCGGCGGACCAGTTCGCCCCGCCCTCGCCCTTGGCAGCGCTGGCGACGGGCACGGTGAGGATCTTGCCCTGCGTGTCCCGGCGACCTTCGGTGCGCAGCTTCTCCTGCACCTCGAAGACGTTGACCTCGTGGTAGTGCGTGGCGTGCAGCGTGGCACCGGTGGGAGAGGGCACCCACGCGGTGGATGCGCCCTGCTTCGGCTGACCGATCTTCTGCTCCAGCATCTCAGCCATCAGCTCGGTCATGGCCCACATGCCCTTGCCGATCTGGGCCTTGCCGGGCAGGCCGTGCTCAATGCCCGCGTCCACGTTCTTGTCCTCGTAGGCCAGCATCCAGTCGGCGGTCTTCATCTCGCCCTTGCGGATCATGGGCCCCGCGACCATGGAGGTGTGGATCTCGTCGCCGGTGCGGTCCAGGAAGCCGGTGTTGATGAAGGCTAGGCGGTCCTTAACGGCGGCGATGCAGGCGTCCAGGTTGGCGGTGGTGCGCCGCTCCTCGTCCATCACGCCCACCTTCAGGGTGTAGCGCGGCAGGTCCAGCAGGTCCTCGATGGCGGCGAAGAGGTCGTTGGTGAACGCCACTTCCTCCGGCCCGTGCTGCTTGGGCTTCACGATGTAGATGGAGCCGGTGCGGGAGTTGCCCTTGTCGTTGTCCTCGGCCAGGCCGGGGATGGCACAGGCGGAGGTGATCACGCCGTCCATGATGCCCTCGAAAACCTCCTCGCCCTGGGCATCTAGGATGGCCGGGTTCTGCATGAGGTGGCCAACGTTGCGCACGAACATGAGGGAGCGGCCATGCAGGCGCAGCTCTCCGCCATCCCGGGAGGTGTATACGCGGTCCTCATTGAGGCGACGGGTGAAGCTCTTGTCGCCCTTCTTCACTTCCTCAGCCAGCTCGCCGGTGTTCAGCCCCAGCCAGTTGGCGTATCCCAGCGCTTTGTCGGTGGCGTCCACAGCAGCTACGGAGTCCTCGAAGTCCATGATGGTGGACACGGCGGACTCCAGGACCACATCCTTGACCCCTGCCTTGTCGGTCTTGCCGACCGGGGATTCGGGGTCGATCTGAATGTCGATGTACAGCCCGTTGTTGCGCAGCAGGATGGAGCTGGGGTCGTTCAAATCGCCCTGGTATCCCACGTAGGCCTCGGGGGAGCGCAGCTTGAGCTCGCTGCCCTCCACCTCTGCGGTGAACTGGCCGGAGGCGATGGAGTACTTGGTCACGTCGCGGTGGGAGCCGCCGTCCAGCGGCACGGCGCGGTCCAGGAAGTCCCGGGACCACTCGATGACCTTGTCTCCGCGGACCTTGTTGTAACCGGTGCCCTTTTCCTGGCCGTTTTCTTCGGAGATGGCGTTAGTGCCGTAGAGCGCGTCGTACAGGCTGCCCCAGCGGGCGTTGGCGGCGTTGAGGGCGAAGCGCGCGTTGAGCACGGGAACCACCAACTGCGGGCCGGCGGTTTCGGCGATTTCCGAGTCGATGTTTTGGGTGTTGATCTCGAAGTCACCGGGCTCTTCGACGAGGTATCCGATTTCCTTGAGGAAGGCGGTGTATTCCTCGGGATTCTGCTCGCCCTTGTGGTCTGCGTACCAGTTGTCCAGCTTGGTCTGCAGTTCGTCACGCTTGGCCAGCAGCTCGCGGTTGCGGGGGGTGAACTCCTCGACGATCTTGCCGAAGCCGTCCCAGAAGGCCTGTTGGTCTTCGGCGGAGCTCTTGCCGATCCGGGGGAGTACGTCGCCGTTGACGAAGTCGTAGAGCTTCTTGGCGACCTGCAGGCCGCCCGCCGTGACGCGTTCTGTCTGCTGGGGCTGGGTCATTGTGGGCTCCTTCGCATATTTATGGCAGGCGAGGGCGGCGCGGCAGTGCGCGGGCACCTCGCCCCGTGCAGTAGTTGCCGACGTGTGAGGTCACGCTTCGGCATCTTTAGTACCGTTTGTACACCGTCTAGATTAGGTGACCCCCATCACCGACGGCATCAATCTTGTATCTTCACACACATTGTCACCCCCACCTGGTCAGCTCACGGTGGGGGTCTGTTGCGTTTTTCTTCTTGTGGACGCCAGAAACATCCACGCTCCTACCCGCGCATTACCCCTGCATGAGAGGTATTTGGCGGAAATATGAACGGGAACCTACACCGGTGGAACTTTGCAAACTTCACAAAACCCCCCTTTACCCCTACACAAAAAACAGTTCGCGATGTGCGTTGACGTGCATCTTTACGTTGGTACAGTGGCAAGTGACAACGAAGGGCGCCGTCTTCGCGGCATGCCCGGCAGGAGTTTCGAGCTCATTGCAGGCATATTGCACGCCCCCGGATGGCGGGGGTGGCGCGGGAGCCCTTTCGGGTCGTGCACATGCACAACTTCGCGATTCACAAAGGAAGTGAACACTAGATGTCTAACGTCGGTAAGGCACGTACCGCTCAGGAGATCCAGAAGGACTGGGACGAGAACCCCCGCTGGGCTCACGTTGAGCGCGACTACACCGCTGAGCAGGTCGCCGAGCTGCAGGGCACCGTCGTCGAGGAGCACACCCTCGCTAAGCGCGGCGCCGAGATTCTGTGGGAGGCCGTGAACAAGGGCGACGATTCCTACATCAACGCCCTGGGCGCCCTGACCGGTAACCAGGCCGTGCAGCAGGTCCGCGCTGGCCTGAAGGCCGTCTACCTGTCCGGCTGGCAGGTCGCTGGCGATGCCAACCTGGCTGGTCACACCTACCCCGACCAGTCCCTGTACCCGGCCAACTCCGTGCCGCAGGTCGTGCAGCGCATCAACAACGCTCTCAAGCGCGCTGACGAGGTTGCCCGCGTGGAGGGTGACACCTCCGTCGAGAACTGGCTGGTGCCGATCGTTGCCGACGGCGAGGCCGGCTTCGGTGGCGCTCTGAACGTCTACGAGCTGCAGAAGGCCATGATTAAGGCCGGTGCCGCTGGTACCCACTGGGAGGACCAGCTCGCTTCTGAGAAGAAGTGTGGTCACCTCGGCGGCAAGGTGCTCATCCCCACCCAGCAGCACATCCGTACCCTGAACTCCGCACGTCTGGCTGCTGACGTTGCGAACACCCCCACCCTGGTCGTTGCTCGTACCGACGCCGAGGCCGCTACTCTGCTGACCTCCGACGTTGACGATCGGGATAAGCCGTTCCTGACCGGCGGCCGCACCGCTGAGGGCTTCTACAACGTGCAGAACGGCATCGAGCCCTGCATCGCCCGCGCGAAGGCCTACGCTCCCTACGCCGACCTGATCTGGATGGAGACCGGTACCCCCGACCTCGAGCTGGCCAAAAAGTTCTCCGAGGCCGTGCGCTCCGAGTACCCGGACCAGCTGCTGGCCTACAACTGCTCCCCGTCCTTCAACTGGTCCGCTCACCTGGACGACGACACGATCGCCAAGTTCCAGAACGAGCTGGGCGCCATGGGCTTCAAGTTCCAGTTCATCACCCTGGCTGGCTTCCACGCCCTGAACTACTCCATGTTCGACCTGGCCTACGGCTACGCTCGCAACCAGATGTCCGCCTTCGTGGAACTGCAGAACCGCGAGTTCACCGCAGCCAAGGAGCGCGGCTTCACCGCTGTGAAGCACCAGCGCGAGGTGGGCGCCGGTTACTTCGACCGGATCGCCACCACCGTGGACCCGAACTCCTCCACCACCGCCCTGAAGGGCTCCACCGAAGAGGGCCAGTTCCACTAGGCCACTTCTCCCCGCAGAGGTGAGGCCACGGGTGTAAGTCCCCGCTAGTCCACCGCTGCACCCCAAAATGGGGCGGCTCATGCACCTGCATGAGCCGCCCCGTTCTTCTTTCGGCCAGGTTCTACAACGCCTCGCAGGGGGTGCTCTAGGTCAACTAGCCTGCCGCAGATTTTCTACAGCACTCATGGCTTGCAGCCTACGTGAGAAGCCTTTTCATCTCCTTTAATCTTTCTAATCTTTTCGATCTTGCCCGCCTACACCAGCCGCAGCCGGCGGGCGACCTCCACGGTCACAGCGAAGGCCTCGTCCGGGGCCAGCCACGCCACCGGTGCGCTCTCCGAACCGATGGCGGCCGGGCGCTGCGCCCACAGCCGGGTGCGGCAGCAAAAGTCCGCCCGCAGGTCCATCCCAGGCTCGAAGGCGGCTGGCACCGTGACCCAGTTAGCTGCCTCCGTGGCCCGGATCCGCCAAGGCCCCGCTGCTGACCGGTTCCCCTCGGAGCATCGGCGGAAACCACGCCCGGCGCGCAGGGGACGGACGTCCAACCCCACCTCCCGACCACTAGCCGGGCACGTCGACTGGACCCGCACCGGACCGGGCAGAACGAGCCCGGCGAGCATCGCGTCGAAGATGCACCAGGTCCAGGCTGCTCCCCCGGGATGCACCAACCGATGCGGAGTGGGAATGCCCGTGATGAGGCTGCCTACAACCCGTCCCTGATCGTCCCACTGGGTGCAGGGAAAGGAGCGGATGATGTCCGCCTCACCAGGAGAAACGCCGCCCGGTCCCATGTCATAGCAACGCACGCTATCGGTGCGCACCGGCGTGCCACCCTCCCCTTGCGCCAGGGATCGAGCCAGAGCCAACCACACCTGGGCCCGTCGTCCACCGGTGAAGCCGAATGCCGCATCCAATCGCGCGGCCAGAAGCTCCGCCAGTGCCTCAAGCGGTTGCGGCAACGAGCTGCAATAGCCAGATGCGTTATGCGGGCCACTATCGAGGGGTTGCGTGGGAGAAAGCTGCGTCACCCTCCCCAATTTAATGGGAACTATTCCCATTAACAACCCAGCGCGCTCGCTTCCGCCCGTCACCGCCGCTAGCCTTCCGCACCCGTCCTCCCCTACCTTCCGCAACCCGCCCGCCCCAGCTACTGCGCCGCGAACACGTTGTGTTCCGGCCCGGAAGCAAACCCGGTGATGTTGTCCACCCTGTCCTCCCGCACCACGAGGATGTCGTGCTCCCGATAACCACCGGCGCCGGGCTGATTGTGCGGGACGGTGAGCATCGGCTCCATGGAAACCACCATTCCCGGCTCCAGAACAGTGTCGATATCCTCCCGCAGTTCCAGCCCGGCTTCGCGCCCGTAGTAGTGGGAGAGCACCCCGAAGCTGTGCCCATACCCAAAGGTCCGCAACCCCAGGACCCCGTGCTCGGCGTAGATCCCGTTGAGCTTTTTGGCAATCTCGCTGCACACCGCACCCGGTCGGACCAACTCCAACCCGCGGCGGTAGACCTCCATGTTGATCTCCCAATACCGCAGGTGCTCGGAATCCGGGGTGCCATAGAACATGGTGCGTTCGAGGGCGGTGTAGTACCCGCTGATCATGGGGAAGCAGTTCAGGGAAAGGATGTCCCCCTCCTGCACCTTCCGCGTGGTCGGCCAGTTGTGCGCCCCGTCGGTGTTGATATCCGATTGAAACCACACCCAGGTATCCCGCAGTTCGCACCCGGGGTAGCGCCGCGCGATCTCCTCCACCATCGCCGCCGTGCCGATCTGCGCGAACTCATACTCGCTGCGGGCGGGTCCCGCGCACAGGGCCTCCCGGATCGCCTCGCCGCCAATGTCCGCAACCTGCGCACCATCCGTGATGAGCTGGATCTCCTCTTCAGACTTCACCATCCGCATGCGCATGGCCGCAGCACCGACGTCGACGAGTTCCACGCCCGGCCCAAACTCCCCCTCGAGTGCGGCGAGCCCCGCGATCGTCATCGTGTCGTGTTCGATGCCCACGCGGAATTTAGGGCCGGTGAACCCCAGCATGTCCCGCACGGCTTTGCCCACTGCAGCGTGGAAGTTGCCTCGGCTCCAGTCCGTGTACACCACGTTGTCGCCGATGCTGCGCCGCCAGGGCATACCGGCGTCGATGCCGGCGCTGACGGTGCAGGTCGAGTCCTCCGTTACCACCATGGCGTAGGAGCGGCCGAAGGAGGTGAGCAGGAAGTCGCTGTAGTACTTGATGTTGTGCATGCTGGTCAGCACGACCGCGTCCAGGCCGTCGGTGGCCATGTGGCTGCGCAGCGCCTGCAGCCGACGATTCATCTCCGCGTCGCTGAAGGTCAGGGGGAGCTTCTCGCCGTTGCGTCCGTCGCGGATGCGCTCGTGGAGGAAGCTGTGGGTATCCAACACTGGGGTGCTCATGTGATTGTTCTCACCTCGGCAATTCTGGTTGTTCAAACGGTGGGCTCATTTGTGCTTGTGGACGCCAGGAACCTAGCGCCGCTCGCACCCTCGCGATGTGCCGGCGGGCCGCGCGCGGTGGGGTGGCGTCCCCAAGAAGAACAACCGCACCACGTGCCCATCTGCCGCATCGAACCCGCTCCCGCCGCCGCTCACCGGAGATGCTCTTTATTCGTTTCCGCGGCCCGCAGCACCGCGACGAAGGTGATGGTCGCCGCAAGCATGAGGTAGAACGCCGGTGCCAGCTTGCTGCCAGTCCACCCGATCAGCAGGGTCGCGACCATTGGCGCGGTACCACCGAACACGGCGTTGGCAATGTTGAAGGTGAGGGCGAAACCGGTGAAGCGAACCTTCGTGCTGAACTGCTCGGAGAGGAAGGACGGGAGGACCCCGTCGTTCAGCGCCAACACAAGCCCCATGAAAACCTCGATGAGGACCAGCAGGACGAAACCGACCTTATCCAGCAGCAGGAACGCGGGAATCGCGGTGCACACGAAGGCTACGGAGGACACCAACATCACCGTGCGCCGACCCACCCGGTCCGATAGCCACCCGGTCAACAGCACGCTGCCGATGTAGGCCAGCAGGGCAATGGTCGAGGCCATGAAGGCGTGCGTACGATCCTGGCCCAACTCGTCAGTGAGGTAGGTGGGCAGGTAGCTGAGGATGACGTAGAAGCCGATCGCGTTGAGCAGGGCGACGAACAGGGAGATGACCAGCGCCTTCGGCTCGGCCAGGACATCGCGTAGCGGAACGGAGTGGGCGATCTCCTTTTCCGCGGCCTCGAACTGGGGAGTTTCCGCCAGGTGCTTACGGATGTACAGGCCGACCAGGCCGAGGGGCCCGGCCAACAGGAAGGGCAGGCGCCAGCCCCAGGAGTTGACGTCGGCCTCCGAAAGCTGGCTAGTGAGGACCGTGGCCAGGATGGAGCCGAGCAGCAGACCACTGGCGGTGCTAGCGGGCACGACGGCGGCGAACAGGCCGCGCTTGCCGTTGGAGGCGTACTCTGTGAGCAGCGTGGAAGCCCCAGCGTACTCACCGGCGGCGGAGAAGCCCTGGATCAGGCGCAACAGCAGCAACAGGATCGGGGCCAGCACCCCCACCGTCGCGTGGCTGGGCAATAGGGCGATGCAGAAGGTCGCCCCCGTCATGATCATGATGGACCAGCTCAGCGCAGTCTTACGGCCGTAGCGGTCCCCGATGTGGCCCCAGACGAAGGCGCCGAGCGGCCGGATGAGGAAGGAAATGGCGAACAGGCCGAAAGTTTTCACCAGAGCGGTGCGGCCCGAATCCTCCGGGAAGAAGACCTGCGCGATGACGCTGGAGAGGTAGCCGTAGACGGCATAGTCGAACCATTCCACGAAGTTGCCCAGGAAGGAGGACTCGATCGCGCGGCGCCGGTCGTGGGCGCTGACCTCCGGGGAGAGGGGAACGGGCCCGGCCAGAGCTGGGGATACGACGGCTGTTGGGGGTTGGTGGGGAGGATTGGACATCGCGGTCATCTCCTTCATCTGCCGTCCGTACCGCAACTGATGGTCGGACGGCGGCGGTTGCTGTAGGAGCAACCAGATAGAATTCCAGGGGAGCCCTGGCGCGAATTCATTTCACAATATGGGCCGGGGGTTACGCGGCCATATCGAAAGTATTAAGAGGAGATTTCCCTCTCAGTTGGCCCTTTCGGGGCAACCGGTTTAGCCCCGAAACGCGTGACGGCGATGAGGGTTATCAGCGCTGCAAAAACCACGTAATAAGCCGGGGAAATGACCTGGTGGGTGGCCCCAATGAGGATAGTTGCCACCATCGGAGCACTGCCACCAAACACAGCGTTGGCAACGTTGAATGTCAACGCAAAACCGGTAAACCTCACCCTAGTGCTAAATTGCTCCGATAAGAAGGCCGGAATCACCCCATTATTCAGCGCCAGCACCGCACCCATAGCCACTTCTACGGCGATGATGGTGACGAAACCGCCGCGGCCGATGAGTAAAAAGGCGGGGACAGTCAGCACGATGAAGGCCACGGCGGAGGCGATCATCGTCAGTTTCCGGCCAATCCGATCCGAGGCGCGCCCGGTGAGCAGGACAGCGAGGACATAGGCGAGCAGAGCCACACTGGACGCGGCGAAGGCCTCTGTCTTGTTGCGGCCCAGCTCCCCGGACAGATAGGTGGGCAGGTAGCTGAGCACAATGTAAAACCCGATCGCGTCCAACAGGCAGGCGGCGAAGCATACGAGGAGGGCTCGTCGTTCTCGGAAGACCTCCCGCAGCGGCGCGCTGTGTGCTGACCCGCTACCCGCGTCATCGAAGACCGGAGACTCACGGAGCCGGAAGCGGATGTACAAGCCGATGAAGCCGAGTGGTCCGGCGAGGGCAAACGGGATGCGCCAACCCCAGCTAGCCATTTGCTCTGCGGACAGTTGGCTACTCAGCACGGTGGCGAAAACGGAACCCAGCAGCAGGCCAGCCCCCGTGCTGGCGGGGACGATGGCCGCGAATAACCCCCGTTTGCCCGGTGGGGCGAGCTCGGTGAGCAGCGTGGAGGCCCCGGCGTACTCCCCCACCGCCGAGAATCCCTGCACTAACCGTAGCAGCAACAGCGCCGCCGGGGCAGCCACTCCGATCGCGGCATAACCCGGCAAGAATGCGATGGCGAAGGTGGCCAGGGACATCATCACGATGGACCACGTCAGGGCAGACTTGCGCCCCCGGCGATCCCCGATGTGCCCCCACACCACCGCCCCGATCGGCCGGATGAGGAAGGAAACGGCGAACAGGCCGAGGGTCTTCACCAGCGCTGTTCGCCCCGTGTCCTGCGGAAAGAACACGGTGGCAATGACGGTGGAGAGGTAACCGTAGACCGCGTAGTCGAACCACTCCACGAGGTTGCCCAGGAAAGAGGAACCGATCGCTCGCCGACGGTCCGCGGGGGACACGGTAGCGGCCGCAGCCGTGTCGACGACCGGAGGTGACGGTGGCGAGGTGGTGCCGGAGTGCTCCTGAGAGCGAACGATGGTCACGGCGGGGCCTCCTGTCGTAGCCATGGGCGGTGGGCGGGTGCTGCGGGAGAAGGGGCGTGCGGTGGGGTCCTGCGCAAACGGAGTGCGGCAAGAACCGGGGCGTTGAGAATCGGCGCGGTAGGAATCAGCGTGCAGAAATTGCCGCAGTGACGAACGTAAATAGCCCATTTTGCCGTGCAATGACCCTTTTGTTACGTGCTCGTTTCCCCATTGGGTCCCCCGGCACAACAAACGGGTCGTTTATTGTCGGCAGATGAAATATACGGGCCGTACTGGGGTTTTCGGCCCACAATCGGGGGGTAGTCGGGCACTATTGAGAAAATTCACGGCCTCACGGCTGGGCACTTTCCCCGCCTCTTCCTCCCCTGCCGAGGGACGGACGGGACTACACGAAAAGGACGACGAGAATGAGCGATGTGGAGGGCGCGAGCCCCATGGATGCGGACGTCATTGTCGTAGGACTTGGCTCCATGGGCTCGGCCGCAGTGGATCGCTTGGCCGCTCGTGGAGTGAACGTTCTGGGTTTTGAACAATTCGGGCCGGTCCACCAACTGGGTTCCCACCACGGCGGCTCGCGCATCGTGCGTCTGTCTTACTTCGAGCACCCCAGCTACGTCCCCCTCCTGCGACGAGCCTTCGAGTTGTGGGATGACCTGCAGGGCTACGCCGAATCCCAAGGAGAGGAGCGGGTGATTCACTACTGCGGCGGGCTGTACGCCGGCTCCCCGGATTGCGCGACCTACGCCGGGTCCCTGCTCGCCGCCAGGGAGCACGGCCTGGACGTAGAGCTGCTCACCGCCGATGAGTGCAACCGGCGCTTTCCCCAATTCACCCTCGCCAAAGAGGAGGTGGCCCTGTTCGAGAAGAAGGCCGGGTTCGTCCGCCCCGAGCTGACCGTGGGGCTGCAGTTGCGCCGTGCCGCAGCACATGGGGCGGATCTCCGGTTCAACCAAAAGGTCCGTGAGGTCACCGATAGCGGAGGGCCCCAGGGAGTAGCCGTCACCACGGAGGAGGGCACCTTCCGTGCCCCCAAGGCCATCATCACGGCTGGGGCCTGGGCCCCCAAGATGTTCGAAAGTGCCGGTATCCCCCAGTTCGCCGAACGCCAGGTGATGTACTGGTTCACCCCGACGGATGCCGAAGGTGATCCGATGGCCCTGGCCGAGACCTTTGCTTCCGGCCCGGTCTACATTCACGATACTACGGATACCGCCCAGATCTACGGGTTTCCTGCGTCCGACGGCCCGGAGGGAGGGGCGAAGGTCGCGTTCTTCCGAAAAGGGCGGCCGACGGACCCCGATGAGGTCGATCGTGTCGTCACCGAGGAGGAAGTGGCCGCGATGCAGCAACGCCTCACCAGTTTCGCGCCCGCCCTTGCCGCCGGTGCCCTCGTGGACGCAAAAGCCTGCATGTACACCACTACTCCCGACGAACACTTCGTCATCGGCCCCCATCCCTCCCCGAACTCGCCGAATACCGCCATCGCCTGTGGCTTCTCCGGCCATGGCTTCAAATTCGTCCCCGTCGTCGGCGAGATCCTCGCGGACCTCGCCCTCACGGGCGAGACCGCACACGACATCTCCCTTTTCGATCCCCTACGCTTCAGCGAGGTGCGAGCAGCCCAAAAACCGGCTCCCGAGCTGCGATAGGGTCGAGTCATGAAGTTCGGAATGCGCACCCCCAGCTTGCGGAAATCCATCTCTGCCCGCACCACCGGCCGGTTGAAGCGATCGGTGAAGCGCCAACTTATCCCCGGATACGGCCGGAAGGGGATGGGGGTGCTGCGCGACCCTAAACGAGCCGCCTATAACGCCGTGTACCGCAGGACAACTTTTGGCCTTGGCGACCTGTTCAAGTAGATCGCTGTTCGTGGGCTACGTACTTTCCCCCCTACGTATCTTTGGCTTATGACCCAACCTCAGCCCAGCCAGTCGACCCATGCATATCAGGAGGATCGCCCATTCGTGGGGTCCCGTCTGCGCCAGTTACGCAAGGAGCGGGATATATCCCAAGCGAGGCTGGCCCAAACGCTGGGGTTATCGGCGTCCTATATCAATCAAATCGAACACGACAGCCGACCGCTCACCTTGTCGGTACTGACCAAAATCACCGATGCTTTCGGGGTGGACGCCACATTCTTTGCGCGCGAGGATTCCACCCGGCTGCTGGCCGAAGTGCAGGACGTGGTGCTGGATAAGGAGATCTGCCCCACCCCCGTGGATCTCACCGAACTGGCGGAACTCGTCCGCAACCACCCCACGTTGGCGCGGGCCATGGTGGACATGCACTCACGCTATCGCAACGTTTCCGACAAACTCTCGCTCGCCACGGAAGAACGCATTCAGGGTTCCGCCGTGCTGTCCATCACCCCGCGCGGCGAACTATTCGGTCGGGCCTCGGGACCGGAGGCCTTTTCCATGCCCCACGAGGAGGTCAGGGACTATTTCTATGCGCGGCAGAATTATGTGGACATCTTGGACGTCCAGGCCGAGCGCCTTTCCGAACACATCGGTATAGCAAAGCTGCAGATCCCCTTCACTGAGCAGATCATTGTGGACCGGCTCAAGAAAAGCCACGACATCACGGTGACCTACTCACGGGATTTGGGGGATACCCAACATCAGTTCATCCCCGAACGCCGGGAGCTGTTCGTCTCCGCGAAGATGCGCCCCGGGCAGATCGCCTTCCGCCTGGCCAGCGAGCTAGCCCACCTCGAGGCGGGGGATACCATCACCAGCCTGGTGGAGCTGGGGCACTTCACCTCCCAGGCCTCCCGCACCCTCGCAACCAGGGGGTTGGCCAGCTATTGGGCCGCAGCGCTACTGCTGCCCTATCGCACCTTTCACGCCTCCGCCGAGGAATCCCGCTACGACCTGGAATTCCTCATGCGGGAGTACGGCGTGGGGTACGAAACGGTCTGCCATCGCCTCTCCACCCTGCAACGCCCTAGCCTGCGCGGGATCCCGTGGACCTTCGTCCGCGTGGACCGGGCCGGGAACATGTCCAAACGGCAGTCGGCATCCGGGCTGCACCTATCCAACTCTGGCGGGACGTGCCCGCTGTGGAATGTGTACGAGACCTTCAGCTACCCCGGCAAGATCATGCGGCAGATGGCCCAGATGCCCGACGGGCGGACGTACCTATGGATCGCGCGAACAGTAAACCATCATCGCGCGGCATGGGGGCAGCCCGGGAAGATGTTTGCTATTGGGTTGGGCTGCGAGATGCGCCACGCCGAGCGCACGGTGTACTCCGATGGGCTTAACATCCACGATGCCTCCGCGGCCACGCCTATCGGCTCGGGCTGCCGGTTGTGCCCGCGAGATCGCTGCCCCCAGCGCGCCTTCCCGCCTATCCACCGAGCGGTGGAGATCGATGCCCACCGCTCTGCCGTCACCCCGTACTGAGCGGCGCCCGAGGCGGCCCGGCTAGCCCGCCCGGGCCCCGGCGCCGCGGTCACGCGGCGTTGGCTAGAGGTTCAGCATATGCCCAGCGATACCGTGGGCAGCTTCCTTCATGGCCTCCGACAGCGTGGGGTGGGTGTGCACGTTGCGGGCGATTTCCTCGGCGGTGAGGTCGAAGCGCTGGGCGAGAGTCAGCTCCGGCAGCAGCTCGGAGACGTCCGGGCCGACCATGTGCGCACCGAGCAGCTCTCCGTACTCCGCATCCGCGACGATCTTCACGAAGCCCACGGCGTGCCCGAGGCCCTGGGCCTTGCCGTTGGCCGTGTAGGGGAAGGTCGCCACCTTGATCTCGCGGCCCTGTTCCTCGGCCTTCTTCCGGGCCACCTCTTCGGTGTAACCGAAGCTGGCGACCTGCGGGGAGCAGAAGGTTGCCCGGGGCATCATCATGTAATCCCCTAGCAGTTCGGTTTCGGCCCCGGCAATGACCTCCGCGGCCACCACACCCTGGGCCTCAGCCACGTGGGCGAGCTGAAGTTTCGCGGTCACGTCCCCGATGGCGAAGATGTGCTTGACGTTCGTGCGCATCTCATCGTCGATCTGGATCGCGCCCCGCTCGGTGAGTTGCACGCCGGTGTTCTCCAGCCCGTAGCCCTCGGTGCGGGGCGCAAAACCGATGGAGACCATGACGCGGTCGGCCTTGAGGGTTTCCTGCTTGGAACCATCGGCGGATTCGATATCCACCTCCACGCCCTGCCCCTCGCCGTTATCGCGCACGGCCGTGGTCTTGTGCCCCGTCTTAAGCTTCACGCCGAGCTTCTTGTACTGCTTGGCGATCTCTTTGGACACGTCCTTGTCCTCGTTGGGCAACACCCGGTCCATGAACTCCACCACGGTGATGTCCACCCCGAAGTTGGAGAACACGTAGGCGAACTCCATTCCGATGGCTCCGGCGCCGATGATTACCATGGATTCCGGCTTGTTGCTATCGAGGATCTGCTCCTCGTAGGAAACGATGTTCCCGCCCAGTTCGACCCCGGGCAGCGAGCGCACAACGGAACCCGTGGCAATGATCGCGTTGTCGAAGGTGATTGTCTTGCCTGCGTCATCGCCGTCGGAGACCTCAATGGTGTGATCGTCGACGAAACTCCCCCGACCGTTAATCTCCTGGATCTTGTTCTTCTTCATGAGGAAGTGCACGCCCTTGACGATGTTCCCGGAGACCTTCCGGGATCGGGCGTGGGCAACGGAGAAATCCATGGAGATGTTGTCTCCGGTGATGCCGTAGGTCTTCGCTTCCTTGGTAATGGTGTGCGCCAGCTCCGCGTTGCGGATCAAAGCTTTGGAGGGGATACAGCCCACATTGAGGCACACCCCGCCCCAGTACTGCTTCTCCACGACGGCGGTCTTCAAGCCCAGCTGGGCCGCCCGGATGGCGCAGACATAGCCGCCAGGGCCGGCACCGAGTACTACAACGTCGAAATGCTCATTTTGTTCAGCCACGGTTCTTTAGCTTACGTCCTTTGCCCGCTGCCATGTCACCAACCATTTTTCGGCTAGCGGGGCCCGCTCTGACACGCTAAAATTCCCATGAACTACGGCCTGCCGGAACCTGGCAATCCCCTGCGGGCTGCTTCCAAGCTCGGCCCCCGGTCATGTGGCCTGCGTCAACCCCCGCGCGTCACCAACCTCCTCTTTCCCCTGCAACCCCCCCGGTAGAAGGACATCCCCCACCATGAAGCGAAGCATCCGCCGAATTGCCGCAGCGGTTTTGGCCGCCGCCGCACCCATCGGCGCCACGGCCCTGGCCGCCCCAGCAGCCCAGGCCTCCGCCATCAGCGCAGCCGAGCAGGCCCACGGTGCCGCTCCGGCCACTCTGACCTTTGGTCAGCCCACGCCGGGAATCGAAGGCAAGGATCGCTGGCGCGGGCGGTTGGAGGAGTTCCGCAAGTCGGGCTTCGACAACGTTCAGGAAGTGTGGGCCCACTCCCCGGCCATGAACCGGGACATCCCCCTGGTTGTCATACAGCCGAAGAAGCCCGAGCTGCGCGATAACGCCCCCACCCTGTACCTGCTCAACGGCGCTGACGGCGGTGAGGGCCGGGCGAACTGGATCAATCAGACGGACGTAGTGCAGTACTACGGCGGCAACGATAACCCGGCCGCCGGGGAAGTATCGGATGGCATCGGGGCGAACATCGTCATGCCCATGGCCGGGGCCTTCTCCTACTACTCCGATTGGATCCAGGACGCTCCCTCCCTGGGCGGAAAGCAGGCCTGGGAAACTTTTATGACCAAGGAGTTGCCGCAGGCCATCGAGCCGGCCCTTAAGGCCAATGGCAACCGCGCTATCGCGGGCATGTCCATGTCCGCGACATCCTCCCTGCTCTACGCCGAGCACAACCCGGGCACCTACGACGCGGTCGGATCCTTCTCCGGCTGCGCCGCCACGACCACCGGCCTGGCTCCGTCCTTCGTAGAGCTCACCCTTAACCGGGGCGGGGCCACCCCGGCCCAGATGTGGGGCGGACTCAACACGGACACCGCTCGCTACAATGATGCGCTGCTCAACGCCGAAAAGCTGCGGGGTCAGCCGAACATCTACGTGTCCAACGGCACCGGCATCGCCGGCGAATACGATTGGCCCACCTCCCCGCGGATCAACGGCAACCTGTCCGCCTCCGGCCAAGTCATCGTCGAGGGCGGCGTGATCGAAGCTGGTACAAACACCTGCACCCACGACCTTGCCAACCGGACCAATTCCCTGGGTATCCCGGTGACCTACAACTTCCGGCCGCTGGGCACCCACCAGTGGGGCTACTGGCAGCAGGACCTGCGCAGCTTCCAGCCGGTTCTGATGGCGGGCCTGCACCCGGCGAAGTAAGCCCACCCCGCGCCCGTCAGCGCTTTGCCCTCAAGGGCCCCGGGGGTTCAGCCTCTTTCGGCACCAGTCGTACGAATGGGCGCCGGACCTCGGAGCACCCACTGGGATTGGTGGAAACGCGGGATGCCGAAGAACTTGTTGTGCTCATTGCCCATTGTTGCGCTCATTTTCCAGGAATGGCACTTAATCTCGCCCCCGTTTTCTTCCCTTTTGGACGCCCGGCTCCGCAACCCGGCGCTGCCGGTGCTTCAGGCGGCGCTAGGTAGGTGGCGTCGGGAATTGAGAACTACCACGACGAGAGCCAAGGTTGCCATAACCACGCCGAACCCCAACATTATCGGGTAAGTGAACCACTGGGACAGCTTCGTGAGAATCATGGGGAAGAGGAACCCGATGTAAGTCACCACGTAGAAGATCGCAGTGAGACCACCCAGATCGTCGGGACCGGCGATGCGCTGGACCTCGGACAACCCCGAGATCATGCAGAGGCCGTAACCGCCGCCGAGGAGCACGGCAACAACCAGCACGCCCGGAATGGAACGGCTTGCAGCCACCCAAGCGGCCAGGGACATGCCAACAATGACGAGGCACAGGGCGATAATCTGCCCCTTGGCAGAACGCGGGCTGGTGAGGTACTGCACGAATTGCTGTATCCCAAATCCGCACCCCAGACACAGAGCGGTGACTGCCGCAGAAAAAGCAATCGCGGCGGACACCCGGTCTTGGGACAGGGCCGGCATGATGGCATAGGCCACCCCAGCACATCCGAACACCCATGGGGCCACGGGAATGACAGCCAGCAAAAAACGGGGATGCTTAGCCGTGGGCACAAACAGGTCGGACCAGAACGACCCCTTCACCCGAAGGTGCGCGCTCTGGCGGGTTTCCGGGACCTGCAGCAACCCTATTAGGGAGGCCACGGATAAAGCGACGTGCACGACATAGGGCAATTGGGCGGGCAGCGGCGCCCACTGGGCCAGCAGCCCGGCAGTCAGGGCACCAATGGCGAATCCCCCGGTAAGGGACATGGTTGCCCGCTTAGCACCAGAGTCAGCTTTGGCGGTGCGATCCATAGCGGGGGTGGAAAGTTCCTTAATCCACGACCCTCCCGCAGTCATCGCAATACCGATGGACACCCCGGAGAGCACCCGGCCGGTAAACATGAGCCACTCTGTTGTCTCCCCGAAGGCAATTAATACCGAGGCGACAATGGCAACAATGGGCGCGGGCAACATGACGATACGGCGACCAAAACGGTCCGATAGGGGGCCGGCAATCACCAAGCTGCCCGCAATCCCGATGGCGTAGCTGGCCAAGAGGGAATCGACGAAAACCGGGGAGAACACGCTCTCCTTGCGGTACATCACCATCATGGGGGTGAACTCGTTGCCTCCCCAGGCCACCATGAACACCGCGAAGGCCACCAGTAGCCAGGCTCGTCCGATGCCGGGGTAGCTGCGGGCGAAAGAAGACGGCGGCCCGGGCCGGCTCGGTTGCCCGTGCTGGCCCTGGTTGCCCGGCTGTCGAGAAGGGGTGGGCTGTTCGATCATGCGAATAATGCTGCCACATGGAAATGAGCCTGCAGCCACGGCCGCCCGATGTGACGAGAAGGCCCCGGGTAGGAGTTGTTGCTGCCCCCGATCGGCGTGGCTGAGACCATGGGGCACCCCGCCCTGTGGTCAACGGCACAAAAACTTAGGCGCTCCTTGGGTACGATGGTCCTATGTCACATACCACCGCCGAACAGGACACAACTCCGCCGGCCGAAAGCAATGAGCCGACGAACGCCACCACCACCGATGCTCCCGGCACCTCTGGTGCCGCAGCAGCGCCGAAGAATCCCCGCGGCCCGTTCCGCCGCGAGGCGGGCCCCGCGCGCCTGGATAAGAACGTCGATCTTGCCGTAGCTGCCGAATTGCAGAAAGTACTGGACGGGGACTTCGCGGACACCCGCCAGCGAATCCGCACCTACCTGGCGAACGAGAAACGCCTTCCCCGCTACGACCTCAGCTTGGAGGAATCCCGGGCCCATACGACCTCCCAACTAGCTGAATGTCTCGAAACCGGCCTACCCTTTGGCGCCTTCACCAAGGAGCAGGGGGGCACCGGTGATAGCGGCGCCACACTTACCGGCATAGAAATGCTGGGCCACGCTGATCTCTCGCTGATGGTGAAGTCCGGCGTCCAGTGGGGTCTGTTTGGAGGAGCCGTAAGTAACTTGGGTTCGGAACGCCACAGGGACATCGTGGAGGACATCATCCATCTCCGCGCCCTCGGCTGCTTCGCAATGTCCGAACGAGGTCACGGTTCCGATGTCCAGTCTCTGGAGACCACGGGCACCTATGATCCGGAAACCCAAGAATTCATCGTCAACTCCCCCACTGCGGCCTCCGAGAAGTGGTACATCGGCAACGCCGCTCGCGATGGCCGCTGGGCCGCCGTGTTTTGCCAGTTGTTCACCCCGGACCAGGAAGAATCCCACGGGGTGCACTGCATCTTGGTGCGCATTCGCGAGGATGACGGCTCCGCCGTAGAGGGCGTCCACATCGGTGATCACGGCTACAAGGGCGGCCTGCGCGGGGTGGACAACGGCACCCTCATGTTCGACAACGTGCGCGTGCCGCGCGAGAACCTGCTGAACCGCTTCGCGGAGGTAGATGCCGAAGGGCATTACTCCTCCCCCATCGAGAACCCCAACGCGCGGTTCTTCACGATGCTCGGCGCCCTGGTACGCGGCCGCGTGACTGTGGGTGCCGCGGCCGGTGCCGCTGCCCGAACCTGCCTGGACATCGGCGTGCGCTACGCCAACCTGCGCCGCCAGTTCCGAGCCGATGACAGCCTGCCAGAGAAGAAGCTCATCGAGTACCGCCAACACCGGCTGCGCCTCATCCCCCGGGTTGCCCGGGCCTACGCCCTGCAGTTCGCCACCAACCGCCTGATCTCCCGCGTACACGAGCTGGAGGAGCTCGGGCTGGACCGTGCAAAGATGTCCAAGCAGGAGCAGCAGGACCAGCGCGAGGTAGAGGCCCACGCAGCAGCGCTGAAGGTCGCTAACACCCAGCACGCCACGGACGTCATCCAGGAGATGCGCGAAGCCACCGGCGGCTACGGCTACATGGCGGAAAACCTGCTGACCACGATGAAGGCAGACTCGGATATCTTCACCACCTTCGAGGGCGACAACGTGGTGATGATGCAGCTCTGCGCCAAGGAGCTGATGACCGGCTTCGCTAAGGAGCTCGGCGGCCTCAAGCCCATGGAGATGGTTCGGTTCGGGTTAGACAACTTCGCCACCCTGCTGCGCCGCCGCACCGCTGCGGACACGATCATCCAAAACTTCGTGGATACCTTCACGGATTCCGAGGAGACCTCGCTGTTCGACCCCGCCTACCAGGTGAAGCTACTGACCGAGCGGGAGGACCGGCTCATGCTCTCCCTCGCCCGCCGCCTGCGGCCCGCCAAAAAAATGCCGGTGGAAGAAGCGGCGGTCGTGGTGGACGAGGCCCAGGATCACCTGCTCGCCGTGGGCTGGGCACACGTGGACCGCATCCTCATGGAGGCCTTCCTAGACGCCGAGTCCAAGATCGATTCCGAGCGAGCGGCAGAGGTGCTCGAGCAACTGCGCGACGTGTACTTCCTGAACCTCGTCGTGCGCGATGCCGCCTGGTACCTGGAGCAGAATCTGCTGTCCGGGACCCGCACAAAGTCCGCTCGAGCCGCGCTGAACGACCTGGTGGACTCCCTGGGCCCCTGGTCCGAGGTATTGGTTGATGCCTTCGGGGTGCCCCGCGAGCTGACCAACGTGGACCTCATGAGCGACTATGAGGAGATGGTGCCCAAGGCGGAAAGCTGCCCGGCCGCGGGCCAGAAGGCCGCTCAGGGTGGGACTGAGAATAACCGGGAGCAAGGCGAGGGCTCCGCCGCCGGTGGTGCCGCTGAGTCGGACAAACCCGCTGTGGAGCCGAGCGCTGACGGTGAGGTCGCGGACGGCTCGGAGAAGACGAACTCCCTCGGCGACATCGAGGCTGGTGAGCAGTAGTGCCTATCGGTGACGAACGCAAGGACAAGAGCGCCAACGCCGGCAACCCCACCGGTGTCGGCGGCGCGGCCAGTACCACGCTGGACGCCGCCAAGAACAGTTGGAGCAACGTGCGCCGGGCTTACCACGGCATGTCCAAAAAGAAGGACGGTGGCCCCGCCACCGGTGCCCGCACAGATTGTTGGAACGCCGGCCCCAAGCGGCTGACCCGCAGCACAACGAACCGAATGATCGGCGGTGTCTGTGGCGGCATCGCCGATTACCTCGGGATCCCCGCAGTTGTGGTTCGGGGCCTCATCGTCGCATCCGTCGTCATTCCAGGACCCCAGGTGCTGCTTTACCTTGGGGCCTGGTACCTCATGCCCAAGCGCTAGCGCTACACGGAAAAACCCCCGCCGCCACCGCCCCATCCGATTAAGGAGGGGAGGCCAGCGAGCGGGGGTTTTCGCCGTCCTTGAGCTAGCACCAAACGAGGCGCTAACGCACGTTCCTTAGCCGGTACTACCACGTCTGACCGGCACTGGAAGGGTGAACTCTAACTGGATGCTGTTCCGGGCACTATCTGGCGGCAGCCGCCCCCAGTGAGGAACTGCGGCGGCGCGCAGAGTAAAGCCGCAGGCTAAAAACGCTAATGGCCAATGGCTACCGGGCAGCACCCGGGCTAAGCCGGTTGGAGCAGGGCCCAACGGGCCCTAACCGACCCGTTTCCGTCGGACAGAGGCTTAGTTGCCGGCAGCTGCGGCAGCATCGCCGGCTGCCTCACCGCCCTGAGCACCGGAGCTCAGGTCGATGGCGGAGGAGCCCAGCTCGACAGCGGAAGAGCCCGCACCGAGGACGTTACCGGTGGAAGCGTTGATGATCAGATCGATGAGGTTCTTGCCAACCTCGATCAGCGGCTGAAGGGAGTCGATGGAGCCCATGAGGGTGATCCTTTCAATTGGTGACAGTGTTGTTCGGTCCGGTTTAGAGAACCACGAATTCCGCGCTGCCGCAGCGTGAGATGTGGCTTAAACTGGCCGAGGAAGCGGCTCAGTCCCCCGACCAAATGCACGGAAAAAGCCACCCGGAACAGCGAAAAATCGTAAAACGGCAACCGGACTGAAAACGTTTCAAAAAATTTTCGAAGTACCCCAATTTGGGGGCATTTGGACATCCTCCTGCGCCTTAGACTGAAGGGGTGACCAAGTCCAATTCGAACCGCCCCGCGCCTTCCGAAGCGGCCGCTCCCGCTAGGTCAGGTAGCCCTGCCAATCTGGCAGACCTCACCTACCCAGCCGCGCTCATCGGAGCCTCCCGGGACCTCGCAGATCCCCGCACCAAAACCCCTGGCAGCCGCCGCGTTCTCGGCCACCGCAACCGCTTCACCCGCAGCACGACACCGGAAAGCGCGCCACCCAGAGACACTCGGCCGAACTTAGCGGGGTGGCATACATTCGCGCATTCCATCAGCATCCCCGCACCCGCCAGCTCCCTCCGGGTGGCTATCGATGCAATTGTGTCTGGCCGCATGCACCGGCGCGCCGGCGTTCCACTCGCAGATCTGTCGGGCCCCATGTCCCCCGGTGACGTGGTGGTTGTGCGGCTGTGGGGCCTTCGGGCGCCGTGCCTCATTCTGGACGCCCCGAACACCGCGCAGGCTTTTACCTTGACCTATGGAACCCTCCCAGGCCACCCGGAGAAGGGGGAGGAAAGTTTCTGCGTCAGCCATGCCGATGGCCGCCTCACCGTACTGGTTACGGCGTTTTCCAGAGCGGACCGGCCGATCACCCGCGTAGGCGGGCCGGTTGCTCGAGCAGCCCAGCGCGTGTTCGCACGGCGTTATGCCCATGCGGTACTCGCGGAGGTGGGATTGGGTTAGTGAGGTCAGGGAGCGCCCGTGCCCACAACCCCATTCGCCTGTCATGGGCTCACGCCCGCCCTAGCTGGGATGAGTACGGTGGCAGGCATGAGCATCGTAAAGATCAACGCAATTAGCGTCCCCGCAGAAAAAGGCGAGGAGCTGGAGAAGCGCTTCGCCGCGAATGCGGAGCGAATGAGCGGCGTGCCCGGGTTCAAGGGTTTCCAGTTGCTCCGCCCGGTGGCGGGCGAGGACCGCTACTTCGTGTTCACGCAGTGGACTGACGAGGAGTCCTACGCCGCCTGGCGCGACGGGGATGGGCGGGCAGCTCACGCCGGGGAACGCCGCAAGCCGGTTGCCACGGGAGCGCAGCTACTGGAGTTCGAAGTGGCGCTCGATGTCCAAGGGCCCGCACGCTAACCCGAACGTTCGCTTCTCACCCGCCACGCAAGCCATCGACTAGTAGCTGCACCAGGGGTCGTTTTTTGAGTTAGCTTCTGCCTATCGGGTTAATCGTGCCTGCAGCGCCTTGTTCCCCCTGGGTGCCCAGTATTGACATAGCGGATGCGGCTCTGCTCGCAGAGGACCTGGAGGTTCTCGGGGCGTTCACGACAGAGACTTCTGCTCGAAATCGTCTTGAGCAACGCCGACTCGAGAACACAACTCGCTGTGCCGAACCCTCAGAGCTGGTCCATCATCGGGTGGAGGAAAAGATGTACGACTTCTCCCCGCCCCTTATAGGAGACGAATATTCCCTTATGACCGGCGACGTTGTTACTTGGCTGGCCTTATGAACCAGCACTCCTCCCCAGAGCCCCTAGACCGCATCGAACAGCTGGAGCTCAACGTGCACCGGATCCGTGTCTGCATGTTAGACGCCCCGGAACACCACAAGGCCTTCGACCGGGAATGCTTCCTAGCAGACCTCACGTTTGACCAGGAAGCCGACGTTCGAAAAGCGATTATCGACTTCCTGCGTTCAGGGCAGATTTCTGCTAGCGAATTGCTAACGCAGGTAACGAAGATTGCTGGAAATAGCTCTAGTGCGCATCGTCTAATTCGCGCTTTCCGCGCACGGGGTGCCAGCCCGGAAAAATGGTCCGAGCTAGACCCGGATGGCCTGTTATAACGCAGTGGTGAAAGCGGCGCCCCTATGGCCTTGGACAGCTACCCCCATTTGTTCCCGAATGACCTGGAGGCTGTAGCCGCTTCGATGGACGCGAAGATCAGGGCCGAAAGTAACGGCAGTGAATCTGTAGCGGACTGAGAGCGGACTGGCACAAGCGAAGCCACTCTCCCGTTCTCCGGGAAAGTGGCTTTGACCTGTTGGTTCAGTGGAGCCGCTTGCGAGAATCGAACTCGCGACCTTTTCATTACGAGTGAAACGCTCTGCCGACTGAGCTAAAGCGGCGCGTACCGGCAGCAGGCCGGTACGAAGCGCTATCCTACCCACCCCGCTAGCCAGCGCCAAAAGAGGGGCTCCACTCACCCAACGCGGCAGGCCTGCCGCAGCCGACCCGCCATCGCGTCCAACGCCACCTCTGGCTTGAGGTTCAACTGCAGGGTCTGCCGACACTCAGACACCGCGTCGATGCATTGCACCAACGCCTCTGGCGTGTTGCGGCGCGCCAACTCCCGGCTCGTGGCTTTCATGTCCGGGTGCTGGAACCCCCCGATCGGCGTGCCCTCGGCGGAAACGGCGACAACGGCCCCGACCGCCTGCATCATGGCATCCCGATACAACCCCGCCACGTCGATGAGCGCAAGGTCTAAAGAGTCGCGCACCATCCGCACGCGTCGGTTCTTCTGCTCCTTCTCCAGCTCCTTAACCTGCCCCCCGGCCCCGCGCTGCGCCTTCGCGGCCCCGCGCCCCTTGGCCCCCACACCCAGCGCGCGTTCCAGCTCCTCACGCTCCCGGGCCTCCTCCTGTTCCATGGAACTGGCGACCTCCTCCGTGGCTCGCCGCACCAACTCCGCCGTGAATGCGAACAATCGACCCCCCTCGTAGACCATCTGCGGCAGCTTCAGCGCCGTCGCCCGCTTGGCTCGCGCCGCCTCCGTGCTGGCCAACCGTTTGGCCCTGCCGATGTGGCCACCGGAGACGCTCGCCGCCCACGTCGCCTGCTTCTCCGTTAACCCCAGGGTGCTGTCCTGCAACAGCACCTCCCGGACCTGCTGCGGGGAAGGGGTCGGCACGTAAACATGCCTGCACCGGGACCGCAGCGTTATGGAGATGTCCTGCGGATCGGTGCTCGGGGCACACAGGAGGAACACGGTATGGGCGGGCGGCTCCTCCACGGACTTCAGCAGCGCGTTACTCCCCGCCTCGTTGAGCCGGTCGGCATCCTCCATCACCACGACGCGCCACCGCGCCACCACTGGCATCTTCGCTGCGGCCGCGATCACCTCGCGCACCCCGTCCACCGGAATGACCGAGCCCGTTGTGGTCACCCACAGGACATCCGGGTGGGTTCCCGCCGCCACCGACCGGCACTGCTCGCACCGCCCGCAGCCACCGTCCGGGCACACGAGCGCGGTGGCAAAAGCCTTCGCGGCGATGGACCGTCCAGATCCGGGGGGGCCGGTGAACAGCCAGGAATGCGTCATGGCACCGGGGTCCGCCACTGCGGCCGCTAGCGGCTCCCGAACGCCTGCGGCGGTAATCAAATCGAGGACGTCACCCCCGGGGCGCTCCCCGGGGTCTCCACCAATGCTCACCTTCGCGATTGTAGGCGCCACGGCGCGGGAGGCGGTTCGATAGTCTTAGGACTCATGAATCGGTTCGGGCGCTACTTTGTGTGGGCTTGGGGAACCCACTGGCCCCTCTACGCCGCCACTATCCTGATGACGAACGTCATCGGCACGATCGGCGTGGCGGCGTTTCTGCGATTCTTCATCCCCCTACCCGCGGCCAAGGATTTCACCAGCCCCAACACCACAACCGCGCTGCTGTACCTGGGGTACTACGTGCTGGCGATCGTCGTGGGGATCGCCGCAACCCTGGCCTTCTTCGCACCCGTGCTGCGATGGCAGCGTAACCCTCGCGCCTACGACCCGAACATGGTGCGGGACCTGGTGCTGCGCATCCCCACCCTGCAAACGCTGACGGGCGGGGTGCTGTGGGGCATCGGAGTGGTGATTTTCACCGTCGCCGCCGCCCAGTATTCCCAGACGTGGGCGATCACCGTGGCGATTACCGCGACGCTCGGCGGCCTGACGGTGATGCTAATGACCTACCGGGAAGCCGAACGCCTGGTGCGGCCGGTGGCTGCCAAGGCGCTATCCCAGGGCTCGGCGGACAACTCGCGGGTCTCCTCCATGACCCCCCGGCTCCTGGCGACGTGGATGCTCACCTCCGCCGTGCCGATTATTGGCATGATCCTGTTGGTCACCGGCCAAGCTATCGGATTCTTCCCCACCCCCGCAGAGGACCTCATCCCCGCCCTTTTGGCCCTGCTGATTTACACACTGGTCACGGGTTATTCGGGGACGTTCCTCACATCCATGTCCGTGGTGGACCCCATCCGCGAGCTCCAATTCGCCATCAACAAGGTCCGCCGCGGGGACATCTCCACCAAGGTGCGGATCTACGATTCCTCCGAGATTGGCGTGCTGCAGGCGGGTTTCAATGAGATGATGCGGGGCCTACGCGAGCGCCAACGGGTCAGCGACCTTTTCGGCCGCTACGTTGGCGCGGAGGTGGCCCGTCGTGCCCTCGAGGAGAAACCCGAGCTGGGCGGGGAGGCGCGCAGCGTTGCGGTGCTGTTCGTGGACGTGATCGGTTCCACCGGTTTCGCGGCCAGCGCCGAGCCCCAGCACGTGGTGAAAGCGCTCAACGAGTTCTTCGACCGGGTGGTGGAGGTGGTCCACCGTCACCGCGGGATCATCAACAAGTTCGAGGGGGACGCCGCCCTCGCCGTCTTCGGCGCCCCCCTGCCGCTGGACGACGTGGCCGGACACGCCCTGGCGGCCGCCCGCGAGCTCAAACAGGAGCTCCGGGGCCTGGAGTTCGAGGCAGGCATCGGGGTGGCCGCAGGCTCCGTCGTGGCTGGCCATATCGGCGCGAAGGACCGGTTCGAGTACACGGTTATTGGGGACGCCGTGAACCAGGCGTCCCGGTTGACCGACCTCGCCAAGGACACCCCAGGGCGGGTCCTGACCAGTGCAGACACCCTCGGCGCGGCGAACGAGGCCGAGCGCGCGCGGTGGTCGCTGATGAAATCTGTTGAGCTCCGTGGACGGCGGGAGATGACTCAACTGGCCCGGCCGGTCCGACCAACTCTCGCCGACCGAGGCTAGGCGGCGGGGACAGCCCCAGCCGTCACAGGCTGCGAGCGATGAGTTCCTTCATAGTCTCGTTGTTCCACCGTAGATTCGCTGCACACGAGCGTCGGCATAGGCCCGGGAGATCGGGTACTCCAGCATGAACCCAGAACCGCCGAACAGTTGCAGGCAGCGGTCGGTGATCTCCCCTTGTTTGTCCGTCGCCAGCAGCTTGGCCATGGATCCAGGCGCTCCCGGCCCCGGTTAAAGCCCGGGCGGGTCGCTTCCACGGCGAAGAGGCTGATCCCCCTTGCTGCCGGCGCCGCCGGTACGGGTGACCACGAGGATCACATCCGCGTGGGTGCCGTTGGTGATAAAGGTCTTGGAGCCGTTGATGACGTACTCGTCACCGTCGCGCACGGCGGTGGTGGCGATCGACTGCAGGTCGGAGCCGGTGCAGGGTTCCGTCATGGCAATGGCCAGCACGGTGTCCCCGGTGCAAGCACCGGGGAGGAAACGCCGCTTTTGCTCCTGCGTCCCGTAGTGCTGGAAGTAGGGGGCGACGATGCCGCTGTGCACGGTGTTGCCCCAACTGGTGTCGAACATGCGGGCATGCTCCTTCATGACGACCGCTTCATGGGCGAAGGTGCGCCACCCCCGCCGTATTCCTCCTCGATGCTGAGGCATAGCAGGCCAGCATCCGCGGCCTAATTCCAGAACTCCCGGTCCACCGCGTGCTCGGCCAGCCATCGCTGCTGGTTGGGTGCGGCCTCCCGCTGCAGGAAGTCGCGGGCCAACTCGCGCAGCGAGTCCAGCTCCGCGTCCATCCAGGGGGAACGATGGTCTTCGAGGGCGCTGATCGATTCTCCCGCTCTTTTCTGTGGTGCTTCGTGGCTTTTTGGGCACGATAACACCGCACCTAGAGCAGTAGATCCGGTTTCACGAAGATTCAGTTGAGTCACGGCAGCGGTGGCACGCGTAGCGCCCACTACGACCGCGATGGTACGCGGCACACTCCTAGGCGTTGGCCTTGCGCGCCGCCTTCTTCGTGGATCGCTTGCCAGCCTTAGACGTGGACCGTTTGACGGTCCTCTTCGTCGTGGATTTTGAAGCCTTCCGCGTGGTCTTCCGGGCGGACTTCGCCCCGCCACCGCTGCCCTCCGCGGCCTCCTTCGCCCGTCGCTCGGAGAGCAACTCGTTGGCCCGCGCATCCGTTATGGCCTCCGGGGTATCCCCCTTGCGCAGCGTCGCGTTGGTCTCGCCGTCCGTGACATAGGCGCCGAAGCGGCCCTCCTTGACACTCATCGGCTTGCCGGAAACGTCGTTATCACCCAGTTGCTTCAGCGGCGGTTTTGCGGCCTGGCGGCCGCGCCGCTTCGGCTCCGCGTAAATGCGCCGGGCCTGATCCAGGGTGACGGTGAACAGCTCCTCCTCGCTGCCCAGGGAGCGGGAATCATTGCCCTTCTTGAGATAGGGGCCGTAGCGCCCGTTCTGCGCGGTGATCAGCTCCCCGTCGGCAGGATCCACACCCACGTCCCGGGGAAGGCTCATCAGCTTCAGCGCCTCCTCCAGGGTCACCGTCGCCGGCTCCATCGAGCTAAACAAGCTGGCCGTCTTGGGCTTGAGGGTGGCCTCCACGATCTCCTTGACGCGCTTGGCCTTCTGGCTCTGCGCGGTCTTAGTTTCGCGGCTCAGCGGCTTCTTACCCTCTGCCTCCCGCTGCTTGTCCTGCTCGTCGCGCTCGGCCTCCCACTTCTTCTCCGCCCGGGCGGCCACAGTGGCTTCCTCGTCATCGCCGAGCAGCTCCGTGACATAGGGGCCATAGCGGCCCTCCCGCGCCACAACGGTGCGGCCACTATCCGGATTGACCCCCAACTCGCGACCGGTCTGGGGCGTGGCAAACAGCTTCTCGGCCACCTCCAGGGTCAGCTCATCCGGGGTCATCGCCTCCGGCAGGTTCGCGCGTTGCACCTCCGGCTCGGTGCCCTCCGGGGAACCGGCCGGGATGGGCATGACCCGCTCCAAGTAGGGCCCGTAGCGGCCCACTCGGACCACGATCGGTACGCCGTTGGCGTCGTCAAAAAGATGTAGCGAATTGACTACACGCGGATCGATCTCCTCCAACCGCTCCCCGACAACGCGCTTGAGCCCATACTGATCCGGCTCATCCACATTGCCGAAGTAGAAAGCCTGCAGCCACGCAGTGCGGTCCTCGTCGCCGGAGGCGATCTCGTCGAGCTGATCCTCCATCGCGGAGGTGAAATCGTAGTCCACGAGCTTGCCGAAGTTCTTCTCGAGCAACCCCACCACGGCGAAGGCCACCCAGGTGGGCACAAGAGCATTGCCCCGGCTCGCCACGTATCCGCGATCCTGAATCGTGCGAATGATGGAGGCGTACGTGGAGGGTCGGCCGATCCCCAGATCCTCCATCTTCTTCACCAGGCTGGCCTCGTTGTAGCGCGCCGGGGGATTCGTGGTGTGCCCATTGGCCTCCACGGACTCGGAGCGCAGCTCATCGCCGCTGGACAGGACCGGCAGCCGCTTCTCCGCGTTATCCGCCACGTCCCGCCCGTCGGAGGTCCGGCTGACCTCCACGTAGGCCTTGAGGAAGCCGGGGAAGGTCACCGTGCGGCCCGTAGCGGTGAACTCGCACTCCTCCCCGCTGCGGGCGGTGCCCTGCACCGTCACCCGCATGGAGGTGCCCTTAGCGTCCGCCATCTGGGAGGCCACCGTGCGCTGCCAGATCAGCTCGTAGAGCCGGTACTCCTCGGCGTCCAACTGCCCCGATAGGGCCCCGGGGGTAGCAAAGGTCTCGCCGGCGGGGCGGATGGCCTCGTGGGCCTCCTGGGAGTTCTTCACTTTCCGGGAGTACTGCCGGGGGGCGCTGGCGACGAATTGCTTGCCGTAGAGCTCCTCGGCCTGCTGGCGGGCGGCGGCAATGCCGGACTGGGACAGTGTTGTGGAGTCCGTGCGCATGTAGGTGATGTGCCCGTTTTCGTAGAGCCGCTGGGCGATGCGCATCGTGCGCTCCGAGGTGAAGCGGAGCTTACGGCCGGCCTCTTGCTGGAGCGTGGAGGTCATGAAGGGCGGGTAGGGCCGCCGGGTGTAGGGCTTCTCCTCCACGTCCCGAACCCACATCTGCGTGGAATCCAGGCCCTGCGCCAGACGGTGGGCATCGCTCTGCGTCAGCACCCGCGCGCGGACCTTGAGCTGACCATCGGCACCGAAGTCCTTGCCCTGTGCGAGGCGCTGGCCGTCCACGCTGGCGAGCCGGGCGGTGAAGGACTTCGGCTCACCGACATCCCCGGCGGCCCCGGTGACCAGGTCGGAGGTGGTGGCTAGCTGGGCGGTGAGGTCCCAGTAGTCGGCGGTGACGAAAGCCATGCGTTCCCGCTCCCGCTCCACGATCACGCGGGTGGCCACGGACTGCACGCGACCGGCGGACAGCCGCGGCATGACCTTCTTCCACAGCACGGGGGAGATCTCGTAGCCGTAGAGGCGGTCCAGGAGGCGCCGGGCTTCCTGGGCGTCGACGAGGTCTTGGTCCAGCTCCCGCGTATCCTGCGCCGCGGCGAGGATGGCGGGCTTGGTGATTTCGTGGAACACCATTCGGCGCACCGGTACCTTGGGCTTGAGCACCTGCAGCAGGTGCCAGGCGATGGCCTCCCCCTCCCGGTCCGGGTCGGTCGCCAGATAGAGCTCGTCAACCTGCTTCAGCTTGCTCTTGAGGTCCGCGACCTTCTTCTTCTTGTCGGGGCTGACCACGTAGAGCGGGGCGAAGTCGTCGTCCACGTTGACCCCGAGGCGGGCCCAGGGTTCTTTCTTGTACTTGGCGGGGACGTCCACGGCGCCGCGGGGGAGGTCCCGGATGTGCCCCACGGAGGCTTCCACGATGTAATCAGGGCCCAGATAGGGCGCGATCTTTCGCGCTTTGGTTGCCGACTCGACAATGACGAGCCGTTTGGTGCCACCCTGTTGTGCCATCGTGGTGGGTTTGCCCTTCCTGGTTGAGTATCCCTAGCCGTTGTAAAACTGCGCAGAATTCATCGGTCCTGCGTTCATCGGTCCTGCACCTTGCCCGGTGCGGCGGACGGCAGTGGGGAACGGCCGAAAACCTCGGGCCGCCCCGTGCACTGAAGTGCCCGTGGCTATAAGTGCTTACACGCTTTGTGGGGAGTTTCGCACGCCTTGGGCCACATTTGCACCCATCCGGGCGGGAATGACGGAGGTTGGCTGCGCATGCGGCGAGGACGGGCCGTTTCGCTTATGCAAACACAACTACACCCGTTCGGCCAATTTCCTTCCCTTCGGACGCACCGTTAAAACCATGAGTCTGTAGTCTTATTTTTATGGACGCCATCACCGGCGGCTCGGCCGGAACTCCCCCACTCACCGGGCCGAGAAGCTTTCCTAAGAGACCCGCCAGAAGCTGCTGCTACCCATCCCCCCCGAAAGAGCCGAAACGTTCGCGGGCGGGGGTGCGTTAGCAGTACCCCCGCCGACTATGCGGGATTTCACACTTTCGTGGCACGCAAAGCTCAAAAATGCAGTGCTATGAACCTACCCAAGGTTAGGCGACTCGACCCGATAAGGCCAGCTAGCAGCGCTGCAAAAAGGCCTCGCATGGCGGCTCACCGCAGGTTTTTGGCCCTTGCCGAACGAGACTCTCCGATCCCCCCATACGGGGGCGTTGCTGTAAATTTTCTTCCACTCGCGGACTCGCGCCCCAGGGTACTCTCGGGAACCGTCATTCCAAACCCCCACTATGCGAGCGGGTCCACGGACCCCTCCCCCCGATCCACCTCACTTCTCCCTCCCTCCCCCCCAGCAACACCGCCGGTTGAACCCCTGCTTTCTGTTTGCTCACCTTCCCCCGAACCCTTTGTTTGACCCTCGTACGAAATTGTCAGGAGCACAACCCCAATGTCCACCATCGCGGTCATGACATCGCCGGCCAAGGGCCACCTATACCCTCTGATGGAAACACTGCTGGAACTGCGCGATCGCGGCCACAATGTCGTAGTGCGCACTCTCGGTTCCGAAGTCACCATGCTTAACAACCTCGGCTTCAAGGCCAGCGCCCTGTCGGAGGACCTCAACTCCGCCGAACTGGAGGACTGGGATGCCTCCAACCCCGTCGCGGCCCTCAACGCCGTGCTGCAGCAGCTCGTTTCGCGTATGCCCCACGACTGCGCCGAGCTGAAGGAACTCATCGCCCAGGAAAACCCGGACATGGTGATGGTGGATTTCACCACCTTCGGCGGGCAGATCGCAGCGGAGGCCTCGGGCTTGCCCTGGGCACTGTGGAGCCCCACGTTTTTGCCCCTGGAGATGCCCGATGACCCACCCTTCGGCCTGGGACTGCGCCGGGCCACCGGCCTACGCGGCAAAGCCCGGGATAAAGTGCTGCGCCGCGGCATGTCTCACCTGTGGGACCGCTTCAGCCTCAAGCAGGTCAACGAAATGCGCGTGAAAAACGGCCTGGGCAAACTGCGCCACACCACCGACCTGCTCAAGCGCCCACCAGCGGTAATCAACTTCACCGCCGAGCCCTTCGAATACGCCCGCAAGCAGTGGCCGGAGAACCTCCACCTCGTGGGTCCCGGCAACTGGTCTCCGCCGAACCACGACGGCCCGGACCTCAGCCACATCACCGACCCCATCGCCCTTGTCACCTGCTCCACCGAATTCCAGGACGATGCAGAGCTGGGGCAGGCGGCCATCGACGCCCTCAAGGGCACCGGCATGCACACGGTAGTCACCGCCGGTGCCCTGGACCCCCTCACCTTCCGCCCCGGGGAGCAGGCGACCGTGCTGGACTTCGTTTCCCACGACGCGATCCTCCCCCGCTGCGCCATCGTCATCAGCCACGGCGGGATGGGGATCACCCAAAAGGCCCTCAGCCACGGACTGCCCATCGTGGTGGTGCCCTTCGGCCGGGACCAGAAAGAGGTCGCCGAGCGCGTCCGCGCCTGCGGTGCCGGAGAGGTCCTGTCCACCAAATACCTGACCCCCGAGCGCCTCCACGCGAAGGTCACTGCCGCCATGGCGCGCAGCGGGCGGGCCACCAAGATCGCCAAGGCCTTCGAGAAGGCCGGCGGGGCCCAGCACGCCGCGAACGTCGTAGAAGATCAACTCAACCGGGCCTAGGTGCCCCCCGCCCGTTTCCGCTCCCCCGTTTTCCTATCCCTTCCCCTGCTGCCCCCTCCCTCCCCCTTCCCGCAGAAAGCGCACTCAGCGAAGCACCCCCTCGTTGCCACCATGAAAACATCCACTTCAGCCTCCCCGGCCGCCGCCCGCACCGACCATCCCTCCCCCAATCACCGCCGCACCCGCCGCCACCTGCGTACTTTCACGGCACTCACGGCCGGCGCGCTGTCCCTGGCGTCCACAAGCCTCCCCCTCACCATCCCCACCGCCGCGGCCCACGCCCAAACACCGCCGAGCGCCCCGGCCGCCGGCCCCGTCTGGCCCGGACCCGACGGCCGCCCCGGAGCCACCGGACGCTGGATCACGGACCCCGCCGGCCGCACCGTCATCTACCACGGCGAAAATATCGTGGCCAAGAAGGCGCCCTACACCCCCGAATCCATCGGCTTCGGCGATGACGACATTTCTTTCCTCAAAGCCAACGGTTATAACGCGGTGCGCCTCGGCATCATCTGGGAAGCCGTGGAGCCCCAACCCGGGCAGTACGACGAGGCCTACCTGGACAACATCGAAAACACCGTCCGCAAGCTCGCCGACGCGGGCCTGGGCACCCTCCTGGAGGTTCACCAGGACGCCTGGTCCAAGCGCTACGGCGGGGAAGGCGCCCCCGACTGGGCCAGCCTGGACCAAGGCCTGCCCGCCCTACCCGGCGGGCTCATCGCCGCACAGTTCAGCCCCGCCGTCTACCAGGCCGTCAACAACTTCTTCTCGAACGCCCCCGCCGCCGACGGGGTGGGCATCCGCACCCGCTTCGTCAACATGTGGGGCCATGTCTCCCAGCGCTTCGCCAGCGTGCCCGGCGTGATCGGCTACAGCCCCATCAACGAACCGACCCCCGGCTGGCCCTTCCTACTATGCCAGGCGGACCTGTGCCCCCAACCCGTCGTGGACCGGCTCATCAGCCTCAACGCAGACGTGGCCAAGACCGTGCGCCAGCAGGACCCCCGCACCACCATCTGGCCCATGGCCTACATCACCACCGCCCTGGGCACCCACCCCCAGATGGGTGCGCCCGTGGACCCCAACGAGGTATACCCCTTCAACTCCTACACCATTATCTGCAACATCGGGATCAACCTCCCCGGCTTCGTCTGCGACCCCCACCAGCGCCTCAACGCCGCCCGTTCCCGGGAGTACGCCGAGCAGTGGAACATCCCCTACGCCATGACCGAATTCGGCGCGATCGGCAGCCCCGGGGTGCTCACCACCCAGAGCCGCATCGCCGACGATAACCGCATTGGCTGGTTCCACTGGAATTACGGCGGGCCGGACCACACCACCTCCGCCCCCTCCCCCGAAAACCAGGCGATGGTGAAGAATCCACAGCTCCCGCCGACCGGGGACAACGTCAACACGGACAACCTCACCAACACTGTGCGCGCTTACCCCAAGAGCGTCTCCGGCACCCCCCTGAGCTGGGGCACCGACCAAAACAAGGTCTTCACCGCCCGGTGGAATGGGCAGCGGGTGGATGGGACGGGCAGCTTCGCCCCCGGGGCGACCAGCGTGATCACCGTGCCCCCGGCCCTCTACCCCAATGGCTACACGGCCACCGTCACCGGCGGGCGCGTGCTCTCCGAACCCGGGGCAATGGACCTCGTCATCGCCGCGGACGGGCCGGGGGACGTGAACGTCAGCATCGCCCCGCGTTAGGCAGGGCCCGGTTACCTAAGACCCCGGGAGCGCCGAGGAACCGGGGACCGGCGGCAGGGCAAGAGCCGGCGGGTTCTTCGGCCGCACCGTGACGGACACCGGGGAGCCGCTGCCATCGGAGACCACCAACAGTTTCCGGGCGCCGGGCGCGGAAACCACCCGCCCCCCGGAAACCTCCACGACGTAATCGGAACCGTAGTTAGCTTCTGGCACCCAGATCGTCGTGGCATCCGTGGTCGTGAAGGATCCAGTGCCGTCGGCCCGCTGCGGGCTCCAGCGAGCCGTGAAGGTCTGGGAGCCCCGGTCGTAGTTCCAGGTCTCCGGGGTGCCTGCCACGGACTGCGGGTAGGGCTCCTCCAGCGCGGCGAGGGTGGCCCACTGGACGTTGTCCCCTTCGATTGGCTTGCGCGGATCCTTGACGATCGCCTGGTCCTCCGGGTTGGATGCCGCGGTGGCGGGGTCGATGCCCATGTACGCCCAGTGGTACCAGCCGATTCGTTGCCTGCGGGCCTCGTCCGTCTGCCGCTGGAGGACGTCGGCCCGGGTGGTGGCACCGAACTCCGTGATGACGCGGGGGATATCGTACTTTTCCGCGTAGAGGCGGGACTGCTCTGCGGTGGCGTTAATCTGCGGATCGCAGAAGGGCAGGGGCACCTGCGGCCAGGCATCGAGTGCCAGGCAGTAGGTGTTGTAGTTGTACATCGCGTTGTCCACCGGCGGCTCCCCGAGGTTCGGCGGGGTGCCGAAGATGGTGGTGAGGTAGCCGGAGTAGACCACCGGGGTGGAGGCATCCTCGCGGCGGATGGCCTTGCCGGTGTCCTTGTACAGGTCCTCCAGTTTCTTCGTTGTGCCGGGCGGGCAGATGTTGAGCTGGCACAGCAGATAGGGCCAGCCCTCGTGGGGCTCGTTGATGATGCCGTATCCGGCCAGCCCGTTCGTTCCCGCCAGGTAGCCGGCGGTGTGGCCCCACATCTCCACGAAGTGGTCCTTGATGCCCTTGCCGTCCGGGGCGGGGCGGTTGGCGAAGAAGTTCTGGATGGCCTGGTTATTGGCGGGGTTGGTGCCCGCGCCGAGGATGCCGGCGTTGGTGTTGTAGAAGCCGTCGTCGATGCTGGCCCACTCGGGGGCGCCGTCGCCGTTGTACTTTTCGGACCAGGCGTCCTGGTGGAATTCGACCACGGTGGACATGCCGTGGCGGTGGAACATTTCCACCGTCTTCTTCACGTTGCTCAGGTAGGCATCGTCATAGGTACCCGGGGTCGGCTCCACGCCCACCCAGAGCACGGCTAGGCGGACGGAATTGAATCCGTGCGACGCCAGGAACGCGGCGTCCTCCTCAGTGACCCCGAGGGCATCCACGGTGTACGGCGCACGCTTGTTCGCGATGTTCTCGCCATGGGGGATCACGACCTTTCCGGACCCGTCCACGACCCACCGACCGACGGTACGGAAGGGGCCATTTTCGCCGCTATCCGCGCGGATGGCACCGAGGTCCGTGCCCGGGCCGGCGTGAGCTGGGGGCGGGGAGAGGGGGTTGAGTCCGGCTGGAATGAGGCCGCCGGCGCCGGTCGTGATCGTCAGGGCGGCACATGCTGCGGCGGCGGCGCGGGTAACGCGGCGCATACGGGCAGTGCGGGGGGTGCGAGCTGTGCGGGTCACGCGTATTTGTTCCATTTCCGTGAGGTGAGGCGGGGTGTTTCCGGTTTCCGCGGAGGGTGAGAAGAACCTGGGAGAAAAATAATAAAGCTACAACTATCTGCTGGAAATAGTAGCTATCAAACCCCGTTCGCGCAGCCATCGAGGAACCGACGCGAACCGTCTACCCCCCTTCCCTCAGCGGTAAAACAGGGTTTACAAAACTGCAACAAAGGTAGAACGGGCAGTTAACACGCTCGGCTTAGCCTGAGGGCCATGCTCAGAGACCTCAAACGCCAGTACATACCGGCCGCGCAGCGGAGCAGCGCCGCCGTCCTGCTCACCGCCGCTCTCGCCACCTTCGGCGCGGTCCCCGCAACATTGGCCGAACCAGCCCAAGCTCCAACCCCCGGGAGTGGTGCCGAACTGTCCTCAGCCCCGCCCGAGGCCAACGGCATCACCTACCAGGTGGGCCACAGCCCTGTGCCGGAGACCGAAGGAACCGCCACGAGCAAAGACGGTACCCCGATCTCCTACTTCGAATACGGCAAGGCCCGTGGCACTGCACCCACGCTCGTGCTCGTCCACGGCTACCCCAACACCCACGCTGTGTTTTATGGCGTCATCAAGGAACTGGCCAGCAAGTACCACATCGTCAACATCGACACCCGAGGCTCCGGGAAGTCCGGACACCCCGCCGACACCTCCGCCTACACCATGGACCGCCTCAACGAGGACTTCCTGGCGGTTGTCAATCAAGCGGCCCCCGGCGAGAAAGTCACCTACGTTGGCCACGACTTCGGCGGCATCATCGGCTGGGACCTGCTAGCCCACCCGGAGACGCGCGACAGGATCGCCAACTACGTGACGTTCAGCTCCCCTTCCTTCGAACAGTGGTCCCAGTGGCTGCGCACCCGCACACAACTGGGGGATCAGCCCTTCGGGCTGCTAGACGTGGCCAGCCAAATGATCCGCATCCCTGAATTCTGGGGCTTCCTCGTCCCCGGAGTACCCGAGGCCTCCTGGGCGGTGGGCACCTTTGACGCGGTGGTCCGCTACTTCAACCGGCTGTCCGACGAGCCGCGCGAGGCCGGATACTCCAACGCAGACGGCCTGGCGCAGGCCCGGATGTACCAGGCCAACTTCGGCGACCGGATCCTGCACCCTCGCTACACCAAGTTGGAGAACACCCCTCCCATCCTCAGCCTGGACGCGACACAGGACCGCTTCTTCGACCGGGACTTCGTGTACTCGATGGACGCCCAGCAACCCGAGGTAACCCACGAAAGCTTCGAGGGCGGCCACTGGGGCCTGGCCACCAATCCCAAGGACGTTGCCGCCCACATTGATGGCTTCGTGGCACGCCACTAAAGGGGCCGTCCACCCCCCTAAGAACCGGGCCCGCTGGCGACGTTCGCGTCGCCTGCCGGGCAACCCAACCACCGTAGAGAGGAACCCCAACCCCGATGCACCGCCTCACCCGTGCGACCGCCGGCGCAGCAATGACCGTAGCCCTCGCCGCTACCGCCGCAGCCACCGCGCCCGAAGCTGCAGCCCGCCGAGGTCCCACTAATGCCCCCGGGACGGCGCAAAACGACTTCGCCACCGCCTACGCCACCTCCCTACTCCACCCGGGTGCGATGCCCCCGGACGTCAACGACTGGAATTGCAAGCCCGCCCCGGAGCACCCGAACCCCGTCGTCCTCATCCACGGCACGTGGGACAACGCCTATGCCACATGGTCCCAGCTCAGCCCCATGCTCAAGGCCCAGGGCTACTGCGCCTACTCCTTCAATTACGGTGACGATGAATCGGGCCTCGTCGGGTTGCCGCCGGGGGTCTACGGCACCCAGACGCTGCGGAAGTCGGGGGATGAGGTCGCTGGGTTCATCGACGAGGTGCTCGCGCGTACGAAGGCGAAAAAAGTGGACCTCGTTGGCCATTCCCAGGGCGGCATTCATGCTCGGCTCTACGTGCAGGACCACGGCGGGGCCGATCCGCAGCACCCGGAGAACAACAAGGTGGATAAGCTCATCGGCCTCGGCGCCAACAACCACGGCACCTCCTTTTCGGGCATCGCCGCAATCGGCCAGCAGATCCAGGACTTGGGGGTGCCCGTGATGGACATTGCCCGATTCCCGCTCGGCGATGCGGGGATTGATCAGGCGGTCGGCTCGCCCTTCTTCGATCACCTCAACGCTGAAGGAGATACCCGGCCCGGCATTGCCTACACCATGATTGCCACCCGATATGACTGGAACGTCTCCCCCTTCCGCACCCAATTCCTAGCGAGCGAACCGAACTCGGATGTCACGAACGTGACCATCCAGGACTATTGCGGTAACGATGCCAGCGAGCACTTGTCCATGACTTTCTCCCCCAACGTCCTGGACATGGTGATGAAGCGCCTGGACGGCAAGCCGGTGGACAAGAACATGCAGTGCAAGACCGTCCTGCCGTTCACCGGCGAGGTGGGCTCTCTGAGCTCCTGATCGGAGGGGCCCCTGAGCCGCCACTTGCCGTGGGCCCTCTCGGGCCCGCCCCCCAGGCAGACAAAAGCACCGGGGCTTTCCCCACCCCACTCCCCTCGATCCTCCCTCCTTCTGGACGAGAGAGGGCGGAGGACGCACCGCAGTGCGATCTACCATCTTCCCGCAGTCCATACGAAGAGAAAGCGTGGGGAGTGGGACGAAAAGAAGTCCCGGTGACTCTCTAAGTGGTTAGCTCGTTTTACAGAGCAACAACGTTCTGAGCCTGGGGGCCCTTAGCGCCCTCACCGATCTCGAACTCCACCTTTTGGTTTTCATCAAGGGAGCGGAAGCCGCTGCCCTGAATCTCGGAGTAGTGAACGAAGACATCGGCGGATCCATCGTCCGGAGCGATGAAGCCGAAGCCCTTTTCTGCGTTGAACCACTTAACGGTTCCCTGTGCCATGTTCTTACCTAACTTTGTGTGGCGTTCGATTACTGCCTGACTTACGGCAATAATCGGGCCGAGCGAACGGGATCCCGCTTTAATCAGAATGCACGCTCTAACTAACAAGCCACCCGCTTCACGGCTTTTCGCCTGCTTCAAGAGCTGGTAGCACGTGTGGACCACGTGTACCGGTCCCCCGTCGAGCGCGGAAGCGGATGGCAACTTACGACCGCGCTCCAGTCTGCCACGTTTCCGGCGCTTGTGCGTAGCGAGCTAACGGTTTCTTAACGCTTATGCGGATTTTGGCCAAACTTCCAGGAATTGTTCCGGGATTTCGCATTTGCACCACGCAGCCGAATTTGATTGCGTCCATCTTGCAAACGCGCATGTCCACGCCAATAAATGCGTCGATTTGCGCCGCCTTCTAGCGGGACCGTGCGGGGCTATCGTCCGACACGCCGGGGCAAAATGCGGCCTCACCCCAGGTACCCCCGCTACCCCCGGCATGACAGCCGTAGTATTTCACACGATGAACCCCAATGCAGCAAACCTCGGCACTGAGCTGCTGCAGGAACTCACCGAGGCCCTGCCGCGCTCGACGTGCACCCACGTGCGCCACGAACCGGCCCGCCGGTCCACCACAGCCGATTGGCCTGAGTGGGTTCACCCCGAGCTGGTGAGCTATCTCCAGGAGCAGGGGGTCAGCGCCCCCTGGGCACACCAGGTGGAAGCCGCGGACGCTGCCTGGCAGGGGCGGGACGTGATTGTCGCGACCGGGACGGCGTCCGGAAAATCCCTGGGTTACCAGCTCCCGATCCTCTCCGCCATGGCCCCAGCCGCACCCACCGCACCACCTCCCACCGCCCTTTACCTCTGCCCCACCAAAGCCCTCGCCCAAGACCAATGCGCCGCGTTGGCCCGGATGTGCCGGGGTGTTCCCGCGCTCAACGACGTCATGGTCGCCACCTACGACGGGGATACCCCCACCGAACACCGGCGGGCCATCCGCGACCAGGCGCGCATCGTGGTGAGCAACCCGGACATGGTACATGCCAGCATGTTGGGCCAATCGGCCAGGTGGGGGCGGTTCCTGCGGGGCCTGCGGTTCGTGGTGATCGACGAGTGCCACGCCTATCGGGGCATCTTCGGCGCCCACGTGGCCATGGTCCTGCGCCGCTTGCTGCGGCTGTCCGCCGACCCGGCGTCCCCCCAAAGCGGGCCGGTTCTTATCCTAGCCAGTGCCACCAGCGTGGACCCCGCGGAGCACGCCCGGCGGTTGACCGGCAGATCCCACATCCACGCGGTGACCTCTGATGCTTCCCCGGCGGGCCAGCGCACCATTGCCCTGTGGGAACCGGGCTTCCTGCCCGACAGCACCGGCGAGCACGGGGCCCCCGTGCGGCGCGCGGCGAACACGGAGGCCGCCGAGATCATGGGGCGCATCATTGCCCAGGGTGCCCGGACCATAAGCTTCGTCCGCTCCCGGCGCGGGGCCGAGCTGGTGGCGCTGGGGGCCGCCCAGCAGTTGTCCGCAATGGGTCGGGCCGGCGATGCCCAGCGAGTCGCCGCGTACCGGGCGGGGTATACCGCGGAGGACCGCCGGGATTTAGAGCGCCGCCTGGATGACGGGGATCTCCTGGGGGTGGCGGCAACCAGCGCCCTGGAGTTGGGCATCGACGTCGGCGGGCTGGATGCGGTCATCAGCTCGGGATTCCCCGGCACCATTGCGAGCTTTCGGCAGCAGTCGGGCCGGGCTGGGCGGCGCGGGCAGGGGGCCCTGGTGGTGCTGGTGGGGGCCGACGATCCAATGGATACCTACCTAGTGCATCACCCGGAGGCCCTGCTGGATCGGCCGGTGGAGAACACGGTCTTCGATCCGCGCAACCCCTATGTGCAGGCGGACCACGTGGTCTGCGCCGCTGCGGAGCGGCCGCTGGGGGAGGCGGAGGTGGCGCAGTGGGGAGCCGAGGAAACCGTCGCCGGGCTGATCGCCGCGGGAGTGCTGCGGCGGCGGCCGCGGGGGATCTTCGCCAATGCCACTGCCGCGGAGCAGGCTCACGCCCACGTGCAGATCCGCGGTGGCGCGGCGGATCAGGTGGCCATTGTGGAGCATGACTCGGCCCGGCTATTGGGCACTGTGGACCTCGGCCGAGCGGTGGGGGATGTGCACACCGGGGCGGTGTACGTGCACCAGGGGGAAACCTTCGTCGTGGATTCGCTGGATCTGGCCGAAAAGGTGGCGTGGGTGCGGGCGGAGTGCCCGGAATACACCACGGCGGCGCGGCGGGAAACGGATATCGAGGTGCTCGGGGCCCCGCGCCGGACGCACCAAGTGACTGCGGGTGTGTGGTTGGCCGATGTGGACGTGGCGGTAACCCACACGGTCACGGGGTACATCAAGCGCCTCCCGGGCGGGGAGGTGTTGGAGACGGTGCCGCTGGATATGCCGCCGAGCACCCTGGAAACGCGCGCGGTAGCGTACACGGTGGATCCGGATGTGCTGTTGGATCTGGGGTTGGTGGAGCCGACGTGGCCCGGGACCCTGCATGCCGCCGAGCACGCCGCGATTGGCCTGCTGCCGCTGATCGCTACGTGCGACCGGTGGGATATCGGCGGGGTCTCCACCGTGAACCACCCGGATACCGGCCTACCCACGGTTTTCGTCTACGACGGATATGCCGGCGGCGCGGGGTTTGCGGAGGCCGGATTCGAACGCTTCTCCCGGTGGATGCGGGCGACGGCGGAGGCGGTGGGGGGCTGTGAGTGCGACGCGGGTTGCCCCTCCTGCGTGCAGTCCCCGAAGTGCGGGAATGGAAATGACCCCCTGTTCAAACGGGGGGCCTTGGAGCTGCTGCGGTTTTTGGCTGGTCAGGCCGGTCCCGCTGCAGCGGCGGCCCGCTGAGTGCGGACCTGGACCTCGACCCGAATCACCTCCCCCTCGATCCGGCAGGATGTGGTGTGCCCGCCATTGCGCTCGGCAATGTGGGCGGCGATCCCACAGGCCTCCGGGTCCCCAGCCAGCAGTGATGCGGCCCCGGAGAGGGCGGCGGCATCTGCGGCGGCGGTTGCGGTGTGGTGGTCATTAATTTTTACGACGCCCCCAACCAGAACCAGGGTGAGAGCGATGACCCCGAGGATGGACCAGGCCCCGGTGACAGTGCTCATGGTCCCTCCCCCTCCACCGGCGGTTCTGCCACGATCTCCGTGTTGGCCGAAACGTCTGCCAGCGGTGCTGGCAGGGTGACCCGCACGCTGATGGTCTGCAGCCCGGAGCCCTTGAGGGTCTCCTGCTGGGACACCTCCACGCGCGCGTCGGCTCGCCGCTGAGTCACCCACCGACCAGCATCGCCACCGAGAGCGGCCGCCCGTGCCCCGTCGCGGGCTAGCGTCCGCGCCGAGGCCGCCGTCGCCAGCGTGGCCACCCCGGAGACCAGTAGCCCGGTCGTCACCGTCAGTGCACTGAGCACCATCGCCCCCTCCACGGTGTTCACCTTGTCCTCCTCCCTGTTTTCCCAGCCGCCGGGGTCCCCCGGGGCCGGAGGCGTTAGTGCTCGTTGAGCGCCCGTTCGAAGATCCCGGATAGTGCGCTCTCGACGGCATCGGAGGTGACGACGGTGTAGAGCAGCGCCCCGAGGGCTGCGGCGGCGACGCATCCGAGGGCGTACTCGATGGTGCTCATGCCCTCCTCATCGTGGAGGTGACGCCGAATGGCATCGATGAAGCGGTGCCGGATCCCCGGGGCGGCAAAGCGCTCCTGTAGGCCCTCGGCGATGACCGCCGGGGCCCCTGGGGTGGGGCGGTCGAGCTCCCGGAGCTGTTCCTCCGGATCGATGGTGTGCTGAGAGTTCTGCTCAAGTACTGCAGCAGTCATGGTGGAAAAGTCCCCCTTCTTCGAGTGTGGTTGTGCAATCAATGGATGATGGCTGGTCTTGCGTGCCCGCGGCGACTGATTTCCGACCAGCCGCAAGAGCGGGCATTTCTGGGTGTTCACAGCCCCGCCAGCCCGATGACCAGCGGGATGAGGCCGACGACGACGAAGGCCGGGAGGAAACACAGCGTGAGCGGAGCAGCCAACGCAATGAGCACCCGCTCTGCATTGGCCGTGGACGTATCCGCAGCCCGGCGACGGAGCCGCCCGGCGTGCAGGTGGACCCCTTCCGCCAGCGCGAAGCCGGACCGGGTTTGGTGGACCGCCTGGCGAGCGATAGGGCCATAGGAGCCGTCCTGGACGAGGGGTTCCCACGCCCGGGGGCCGGCCCCACTGGCCAGCAACGCGGCCACGGCCCCTTCCGGGGAAGATCGTTCTCCCTTCGCGGACGCATTCGCGCCGACACCTGCAGCGGCCATGGACCACGCCGTGGGCACGGTGGCTCCGGCGACGAGAGCCTCGGCAAACACGTCGAGGATTCGCGCCGCGGCGAGGTCCCTGTCCACCGGCGGGCCCGCTCGCCCGCCGACGCCCCCGAGGGCGCGCACGGTCAACGCCTCCGTCCACAAGACACCCCCGCACGCCAACAGCACGCCGACGAGCAACAGCAGGCAACCCAGTGCCGTGGACAACAACAGGCCCGCAGTGTTCAGTCCGAAGGATCCGCCGAGCAGCACTGCCCCCACCGGAAGCGCCAGGAGGACGATGACAGTCAACCGGGCCCCCGCCATTGCCGAGGCCGCCTTAGACTGATGCGCCAACTGTGCATCGAGATCCCGCACGTAGGCGTCGAGCAGCGGCGCCAGGGCCACCCCGTGGCGGCGGTTGAGCTGCCATAGCTCCAGGAGGTGCCGCACGTGCCCCTCGGCCCCCGCCTCGGGATCCCCTTCCGTGTACGCGGCGACCTGCCGGGGGTCTGCCCCCAGGCTGACTTCACTACCCGCCCGGCTCAGCACCCGACCCAACGCCGGGTCCTGGACGTGTTCGGCCACGGCTCCCAGGGCGTCGGCCGGTAGGGCCCCAGCGCCGACCTCCCGGGCCAGGGCGTCCACCGCCTCGCGCAGGTGGGCGAGGAAGGCCCGGGCCCGTGCGGCCTGGCGTATCCTGCGCCCGACTTGCCAACCGGTGAAACCCACGAGCATCAGGCACGAGGCCCATACCACCGGGATCATGGGTCCCCCACCTCCACCATGAGCTCCTCCCAGCCCGGCAGCGCGCGGCCGCACCACACCGTCTGCATCTCCATACCCCCGGCGATCGGCCGGAACCGCGCCACGTGGGTCAGCCGCCGCCCCTTGGGGGTCCTGGCCACGTGGATGAGAACATCTATCCCGTCCAGAACCTGGCGGGTCAAAGCCTCCCCAGGCATTTCCGCCATCGCGCCCAGCGCCATCAGGCGCCCCGGCACCGCCGCCGGATCGTTGGCGTGCACCGTCCCTGCACTACCGGCGTGGCCCGTGTTGAGGGCCACCAGGAGATCCGCAATCTCCGGGCCTCGGATCTCCCCCACCACCAGCCGATCCGGCCGCATGCGCAGGCACTGGCGCACTAGTTCCGTCATCCCGATCTCCCCTGCCCCATCCGCGTTGCCGCGCCGCGTCGCCAACCGGACCACATGCGGATGGGCGGGCATGAGTTCCGGTGTGTCCTCCACAATCACCGTGCGCTGATCAGGTGGAACTTCCGCGAGCAGGGCCGCCAGCAACGTGGTCTTCCCCGCCCCCGTACCCCCGCTGATCAGCAAGTTCTTCCGGGCGCTAACGATCGCGCGCAGCACCTGAGCCATCTTGGGCGTGGTGAGTTTGCGCTCGACCAACCCATCGAGACCTAGGGCGCCGCCAGACAGGACCCGCAGGCTGATACAGGTTCCCCGGGCCGCCGGGGGTGAAAGCGCCGCGTGCAGGCGGATCCCAGCAGCGGTTAATCCCACCGGCAAATCAGTGAGCACCCCGTCCGCAAAGGGGCATGCCTCGTCCAATCGGGCCCCGCAGGCTCCGGCCAACCGCACCGCGATGGTCCGCGCCTGCTCCGGGTTGATCACCACCCCCGTGTCCTCCATCCCCTGGCCCCGATCCAGCCACACTCGCCCATCCCCGTTGAGCACCACATCCGTCACGCCCGGCAGCCCCAGCGGAACCGCGAGCGGACCGAAGCCCAGGAATTCCCGCTGCAGCTCGCGGATCTGCTCCACAAGGGCCTGTCCCTCCGCTGGTCGGGTCAAGCGGGGGCGCACCTCCTCCAGCGCAGAGGCGATGTCGCCCACCCCCGGCCGCGTCCGCCCCCGCTTGGCCAGCTCCACCCGCACCGCATGGGTCAGCCGCTCGGTATCCCCCGGTGCGATTCTGGGCTCCGGCTGCTCTGCCTGCCGCCGGAAGGCCGCGATGTTCAACACCGAGGCCCCTAACGCGGCCCGGGTGCTCATACCCGCACCTCCAGTGAATCGCCAAGGACCTCTCCGAGGGCTTCCACCGCCGCCGAACCCAGGGCCCCGGACGTTAGGTCGAAGTCCCCCGCGTCCAGGGCAGCCTGCACGTACTCGTCATGGTCGATGACCCCCACCGGCGCCTGGTCCAGCATCATCGCCGCCATGGGGACGTCCACCTCTGCCCCTCCACCCCGGCGGTACTTGCGTCGCCTGGTCCCGGCCAACCTGCGCAGCACTACCTGCCCCCTCCCACAGGCCGGTACTGCCGCCACTGCGGACAGGTGGTCCAGCGCGGTGCGGGCGGCGTCCAAACCCGCAACGCTCAACGGCGCCACCAGTAACACCGCATCGGGCTGCACCATGCGCAGGACCTCCTCCTGCCATGCCCCCTCCCGCACCCGAACCCGGCCGAAGTCCACGACGATGGGCACCCGCTGGCGCAGCAACACCGGCAGGGTCCTGCGGATATCTGCCACCGTCCCGCCCCGGTTGCTGGCGATGGCCACGTCGTAGTCGTTGCCCCCAACCCAGGGCATCTGGTCGATTACTTCCTCCCCGGCGTCCGCGCCAATGTCCCGCAGCCGCCAACCCGGGTCCTGCTCCACCCCGGCCAGCAGGTCCAACCCCACCGACAGCGGGTCGGCATCCACCACCAGCGCCTCCTGCGACTGCGCCGAGAGGCATCCTGCCAGGGCCAGGGTGAACACGCTGCCCCCGGCACCCCCACACGCGGAAAAAACTGCCACCCGCGGCACATCCGCCGCCACGAGGTACTCCGCCAGGCTCACCGCACCCCCAGCGGCCAGGGGCGGGTCCCACTGGTCCACCCGGATCACCCGGGCGGCCCGCTCCCACCGCTGTTCCTCGCGGTCCGTGAGCACAGTCACCCCAGCCGCCGTTACGACCTCCTCGGGGCTGCACACCCGCCGCCCCGTCACCACTGCCACGAGCTGCGCCTCCTGGGCCAAACCGGGGTCCTCCACATCCACGATCAACGCCGCCCCAGCGGGACCGCTCGCCTTGTCTTTTCTCCCCATGGCCCACAGGTTCCCAGCCACCGGGCCCCCTGTCCCACCCCCACGCGCCGGGCCTGTGCACAACCGCCCACCCCGCCCCAACACTCGGCCCGCGCTGTGGAAAGGCAGCTTGGCCCTCAGCGTCGGCCCATGTTATCGGGGTACCGCGGCACCGGGGGCTACCATAAACGGCGTGACCCCACCGCCGCCGACCACCGAACCCCCCGCCGGGCAGCGCGTCCTCGCCGTCTTCGACCTGGACAAAACAATCCTGGACACCAGCGCCTCCCTGGCCTACCGCCGCCCCATGGCGCAACGCGGCCTCATCAGCACGGGGGAGGTTGTGCGGATGATGGCGTTGTTGGGCAACTACATGCTCACCACCCATTCGGAGGCGGCTATGGACGCCACCAAGAACGCGCTACTGAACATCATCCGCGGCCAAAGCACCTCCGCCCTGCGCAGCGTGGCCCAGGACGCGCTGCAGGAGGTCATCACCCCCTTCGTCTATGCGGAGGCCCGGGAGCTGCTGGCGCGGCACCGGGAACAGGGCCACAAGATCGCCATCATCACGGCCTCCGCGAGCGTGCTGGTGGAACCCATCGCAGCGGAACTGAAAGTGGACCACCTTATCGCCACGGAGCTGGAAGAAGTGGACGGGGTGTTCACCGGGGAGGTGCTGCACTTCAACCGCGGGAGCGCCAAGGTGGAGCGGCTCGCCGAGCTGGCGTTGACCCACGGCTATGCCCTGGAAGACAGCCATGCCTACACGGATTCAGCCACCGACCTGCCCCTGTTGGAAGCTGTGGGCCACCCCCATGCGGTCAACCCGGACCGGCCGCTGCGCAAGATTGCCGTGGAACGCGGGTGGCCCATCGAACAGTTCCGCCGCCCAGAACCGCTCTTTGAGCAGACGAAGGTCCTCGCCGGGGCTGGGGCCACGCTGGCGCTGCTGGGGGCTGTCGCCGCCGGGCTAACCGTATGGTTCCGCGGCCGGGAGGAAGAGGGCTAGGGCCGGGAGGCGTCCGCGATGGACTTGCCCTCCAAGGCGCCCTCGGACAACCCCTGGGCGTGGAAACAGATCCACGCCCCGACGGCTTCCGGGGTGCCTTGTGCGAAAGCCCGGGCTAAATCGCCGTACTCCCCCCTATGCCGGTTCCACCACACCTCTGGCACACCCAGTCCGCGCGGGTCCAGGCCGCTGGCGATCGTAGTCAACCGGGAGCAGGCCCGCGCGGTAACGCCATTGGCTCCCGCGAACGGGGCCAGGGCCAGCAATTCTCCGTGCACTACTGCGGAAAGCACCACTGCGCTGACGCGGCTTCCGCCGGTCAGCAGCGCTGCCAGCAATTTCAGCCGCCCGCCCGCTGCAGCCCACGGGCGGCCGGGAACGAGGAATTCGGAGCCCCCCTGCTCAGATCCCCGCGCTGCCAACTGGCGGAAGGCCGGATCCGACATCTCCGGGCTGGCCAAGGCGTTGATCTTGGCCATGATCTGCAAGGGGGCCCGGCGCCAGATCGTCTGCGTCTCCGTAGTTCCATCCGGCGCCAGCATCTCCGCCACGCGCAGGGACCCGGCCAGAATCGGGTCGGCCACCTGGCCGTCCTCCGGCAGGCGCACCGATCCCCCGTCGATCTGGGCGGAGGCTCGAGCCCCCCGCAGCACAGACTCGGCCCCAGTGACATCCCACCCCCGCAGGTTGGCGGGATGACGGTGTACCCGCGCCACGTAGTCGCTGGCCTCCTGCACGGCATCGGCGACCCCCGGTAGCTCTAACAGTGGAGCGAGCGGATCTGGCTGGTTACTGGGGGTGGCGACTGGCATGGGAATAGAATAATTCACCCTTGCGCGCAATTATCTGGACGGTCTGGCAAACTAGTGGGAGTCAATGGCGCGAAATCCCAGGAGAATACCCGTGAGCAACAACCATAGCGATGGTCTCTACACTGACCGCGATAGCTTTAACCCGCAGGTCAACGCCATTCCGCTGTCGGACGTCGATTCCCGCAGCCAGGGTCAGGGCAGCATCGCCGATCTGCTTAAGGATGCTTCCGCCCAGTTCTCCACGCTGGTGCGTACGGAGATCGAGCTGGCCAAGGCGGAGATTTCTGAGTCTGCGAAGAAGGCCGGAATCGGCGCTGGCCTCTTCGCCGCGGCAGCCGTCATCCTGGCCTACAGCTCTTTCTTCCTTTTCTTCACTATCGCCGAGGTGTTGCAGACCTTCATGTGGCGCTGGGCCGCGTTCCTCGTCGTCTTCCTGTTCATGCTGGTGCTCGTCGCCGTCCTGGCGCTCATCGGCCTGAAGCAGGTGAAGAAGATCAAGAAGCCCGAAAAGACCATCGAGTCCGTCAACGAGCTCAAGCAGGTCGTGCCGGCCAATAACAAGCAATTGTCCCGGGGCAAGGCCGGTCGCACCGAGAACGGGATGTACACCTAAGGGGTCAGTACTCCTCCCCTCCCCTGTAAACCCCTTCCCTTCCCCATTCGACCCCACTCGTAGACGTGACGAGCAGCCTGGAACCCGCCGCAGAACGCACCCCGGAGAGCATCTTCGTTCACTCCCGGGGTGTGCGTTTGCATCTCGCCGTCCAGGGCCCCCGAAACGCCCCGCTCCTGCTGCTCATCCACGGTTTCGGCGGGGGCGCCTTCGAGTGGCAGGAACTGCTGGAGCAGTTGCGAGGTGCCCACTACCGCATCGCTGCAGTGGACCTGCGGGGCACCGGCCGCTCAGATAAGACCCCGCGCGGGTACGACCTCACCACCGCCGCCAGCGACATGGCGGGCGTCATCCGCGGCCTCGGCTATGCCCGAGCAATTGTCGTGGGCCACGGCTACGGCGGCCTCGTCGGCTGGACCCTCGCCGCCCACGAACCGGCGCGCGTCTCCTGCCTGGTCACCCTCAGCGCACCCCACCCGGTGGTGCAGGCCCAAAAGATCCTCACCCAACCGGTAGCGCACTGGTCCCAGCTATGGCCCAACCTGTACGTACAGCTACCCAAGGCCCCGGAAAAGACCCTGCTGAAGGACGGCGCCGCTGCTGCTGAGCGCTACTTCCGCGCCCGCGTGGCCCCCGGCTTTCGGGACACGGAGCTCTACCGCCGCCATGCCGAGCTGCGCCGCGAGGCCATGCTGGTGGACAAGGTGGCCCATACCTCCTGTGAGTACCGGCGGTGGACCTTCCGCTCCCGATTCCGCCCGGAGGGGATCAGCTTCGACCGCAGCTTCCCCCGCCGCATCGCAATCCCGGTGGTCTGCGTCAACGGGAGCATGGACCCGGCGTACACCGCCGCCGCTGCCCGGCGGTCCGCCCACCGCGGCGGCCCTGGCTCCCGCGCCGAGCTGCTCTACGGCGTGGGCCACTTCCCCCACATCGAGGATCCCCAGGCCGTGGCGGAGATCCTGCAGCGCGCCGTGGCCGCCGCCGACGCAGACTAGCCGTTCACGCAGGCCCCGGTCCCCACGGCCGCCCGATACTGACTGAGCTGCCCCACCTGGCTATCCACTTCCTCGCGCGTCAGGGCGTAACCGGTGCCATCCTCGTTGGCATCCGCCCCGAAGATGAGCCCCAGAACATGCCCTTCCCCATCCACCAGGGGACCCCCTGAATTGCCGTGCTGAACGGTGGCCCGCAGGGAGTAGGCCTCCCGGTCCACCCTGCTGTTGGCGTAGATGTTGGGCCCGGAGACCACGAACTTCTCCCGCACCCTCGCCGGGGTAGCTGTGAAGGGGCCGCCCAGGGGATACCCGAGCACGATGGCATCCTGCCCAGCCTGCGCATCCGCCTCCGACCATTGCAACGGCTGGAGGCCCAGCCCCGGCGCGCTGAGCAGCGCGATGTCGTGCTGCGGGTTGTACATGGTCACGGTGGCATCCACCCGCCCGTTCACCGTGGAGAGCTGTACCTTGTTGGTGCCCGCAACGACATGCGCGTTTGTCATCACCGTGTTGGGCGCCACCACAAACCCGGACCCCTGCAGTAGGCGACTGCACTGGTCCGCCTCGCCGATGACGTGAACCACGCTGGGACCCACGGCGGCCACGACAGGATCGGCGCTGAGGGCGGAGTTGGGCGCATCCACCTGCCGTTGTGGCATTTGGTTGAAGGGGTCGCTGATCACCGGGAAACCGGAGGCATCGATGAAAGAGTGCACGCGCGCCGGGACGTTACGGATGAATTGGGGCGTGGCCCGCTCCACCCCGGAGAGCACGGCGGATCCCTTGAGGGACTGGCTGAAATGGTTGGAGTCCCGCGCTGCCACCGGGGCCAGCACGAGCCACACGACGACGAGCGTGGTCACCACGTGAACGATGGAGCCCAGCAACGAATCCACCCCCGCCGCACTCGTTGTGCGCAACCGTTGGCGCAGCCACGCACCGATGGCGGAGCCCAGGGCATACCCCACCAGGACAAACCCGAGGATAACCCCGAGGGCCAGTAGAAAACGCCACCCCTCCCCCGCGTCCGCCTCGGCCCCATCTCCCCCGCTCGCGCGGTCCACGAGCCTGAGCACGACGGGAATGGCCCGCACACCTACGAAACCGCCGGCCAGCACCCCAGCCAGGCTGAAACCCGCCACGCTCCCGCCCTGCCGCCACCCTGCGACCACGGAGGCCAGGATGAAGAGGAGAAGCACCACGTCGATGACTGCGGACCCGCTCATGGGGCACCTCCGGTCTCCCCGGCGGCCCGGAACTTTGCCGCCATGTGGGCCAGCGCCTCCTTGTTGGCGGACTTGCGCAGCACCTCCAGCAGATCCCGCGTCGGCTCTGCCGCCCACGATTGCTCCCACCCGGCCACCTGCAGCACGGCGGTAAGCACCCCGGCGGTGAAACCCCACAGCACCATGCCCTCGACGTCGAAGGCCGGCCCGGACCACCCGGCGAAGCCCACGGTGTAGCGCAGCCGGGGGTCCACGAGTCGGCGCAGAGGATAGGCCTGCACCCAGTCGTTTTCCGGGGATGCCGGGTGCACCTTCCCCGGCCGCGCCCAGTAGGCCAGCACGGGGATGACCGCGAAGTTGCTGCGGTCGATGTACACCGGTTGGAGGACTGCCAGCGGCTCCACACCGGAGGTGTCCAGCCCGGTTTCCTCCTCCGCTTCCCGCAGGGCCGTCTCCACGGGCCCGGCGTCCTGCGGTTCCCACCGCCCGCCGGGGAAGGCCATCTGCCCGGAGTGGTTGCGCATCGTGGGGGCCCGGTGGGTCAGCAACAGGGTGGCCTCCGGGGGAAAGGGCTGCTCCGGGGTGGGGTCGAAGCCCTTAGGCCCGCCGATGAGCAGGAGCACAGCGGAATAGCGCGGCGGGGTGCCGTCCGGCCCGGTCTCGGGGACAATCCGGGCCGGTTCGTTGAGCCGATCGTGGATGTTGCCCTGCCGGGCTGCGGTGGCGAAGTCACGTAGCCAGGGCGGAATTTGGCTGGGTAGGGGCGGCTGGTCGGCGGCCGCGCGCCGCCATTGGTCCAGCGTGTAGAGGGGGGATGTCATGGTGTGCAGTGGTGGTTTTCTCGGTTCGGCTGTAGGCGGTCGGGCTCGCGGACAAAGGGGCAAGGCGGGCTAACCCAGGGCCTCCTGCACTGCTTTTTCCAGCTCCTCGTAGGAGGTGAACGGCCGCATCTCCATCTTCGCCTCGGATCCGTCGGCCCGGTACACGATGGTCAGGGGCACCACGCCCGGCAGGCTGGCCTGGCGGGGGAATTCCTTTTTGGCGTCCTGGTAGGAGGCCAGGTGGGTGATGTGGAGGTCTGTCATCTTTTGGACGCCCGCCTCCGCAGCCGGATCCGCGTGAAGACCCACGACATTCCATTCGGGGTGCCGCTCGGCCAACGTGTTCACCAGGGGCAGCTCCTTCTGACACGGACCGCACCACCAGGCCCACACGTTGAGCACCGTCGGCTTGCCGACGAGGTGTTGGCTGAGGGTTTTGCGGGCCGAGTTATCCCCGCTGTCCGTCAGGCAGGGCAGGGACGTTTTTTGCAGGCCCACGGCCACGGTGGTGCTGGCGGGGCCGTCCGGATCCGGTGCCCCAGGGGCCACGCCTGGGCAGGCGATGGGGGTGTCCAGTACCGGGATTGCGGGGTCTGGTGTGCGCTGCGCGGTGCTGGTGGCGTCCACAGCAGAAGACGAGCCACCGACCACCCCAGGGGCCGCGGCGGGGGAATCCGGCTGTTCTCCCAACCACGCCGCCACCAGCGGAATCGCTGCGACGGCGAGGCCGACCACCACGGTGAGCACCAAGATGATCCGGCGGGAGCGGTCCGCCTCCGGGGCGCGGGAAGTCTTGGTCATCACTGCTCAGCTCCTTCAAAACCCGCCAGGGATAACAGGTGCTCCCGATCCGCAGAGGTGATCAACCGCATCGCGGCCTCCGGGTCAGCCGGGCCGACCATCCCGAAGCTGGGGCACTGCCGGGCCAGGAAGCAGGCGCCACAGGCCGCCCGGCGGGAATGGCAGATTCGGCGGCCGTGGAAGATCGCCCGATGGGAGAACACGGTCCAGTCCCGGCGCTCGATCAACTCTGCCAAGTCCTGCTCCACCTTCACCGGATCCTCCTGGCGCGTGAGCATCCACCGGCGGGATAGCCGCCCCAGGTGGGTATCGACCGTCAATCCGGGGGTGTCAAAAGCATTGCCCAAGACCACGTTCGCGGTCTTGCGGCCGACCCCGGGCAGCTTCACCAGATCCTCCAGGCGCCCCGGCACCACCCCGCCGTGGCGCTCCTCGATGGCCCGGCCAAGGCCCATGATGCTCGTCGCCTTCGACCGGAAAAAGCCGGTAGGCCGGATGAGGGCCTCCAGCTCCTCGCGCTGGGCTGCGGCATAATCTGCGGCGGTCGGGTAGCGCAGGAACAGCGCCGGGGTCACCTGGTTGACCCGCACATCCGTGCACTGGGCGGACAGGACCGTGGCCACCAGCAGCTCTAGCGGGTTACTGAAGTTCAACTCCGCCTCCGCCCTGGGGTAGGCCTGGGCCAGCAGGCGGCTAATTTTCCGGGCACGGCGCTTCGTGCCCAGGGGGGTTTCCCGGCCGAGGGCGGCGATGTGGCGCCCGGGCTTGGGCAACCGGGGTTCGAGCGGAGCGGGCATGCAGACCACTCTAATGCCCGCCACGCGGGGCACCCGGACTCCCCCACGCTGCTGCAGAGTGTCTACTTACCTGGGGTTCAGCAGTTTTGTGGGACATGCTAAGCACTCAACGGGCGCCGGAACACTAGACTAGTGCCGTAAAACTAGCTGGCTGCGGTGGCCCGGCCCGCCGCACGCCCGCGTTTTTCATCAGCGGAAGTGAGCCGAAGACATGCCTGAAACCCCCGAAATCCTGTCCCGCGCGGGCATTTTTCAGGGAGTCGACCCCGGGGCCGTGCGCTCGTTGATCGAGCAGCTAGATTCTGTGAAGTTCCCCCGCGGCACGACCATTTTCAACGAGGGCGAGCCCGGAGACCGGCTGTACATCATCGTCAGCGGCAAGGTGAAGCTCGCCCGGCACGCCGCCGACGGGCGGGAGAACCTGTTGACGGTCATGGGCCCCTCGGACATGTTCGGGGAGCTGTCCATCTTCGACCCCGGTCCGCGCACCTCCTCCGCCGTGTGCGTGACGGACGTGCGGGCCGCGACGATGGATTCCGCCATGCTCCACGCGTGGATCGGGGCGCACCCGGCAATCTCCGAGCAGCTCTTGCGGGTGCTGGCCCGCCGCCTGCGCCGGACGAACAACTCCCTGGCGGACCTCATCTTCACCGACGTGCCCGGCCGCGTTGCCAAGGCCCTGCTACAGCTAGCCAATCGCTTTGGCACGCAAGAGGGCGGGGCGCTGCGAGTGCATCACGACCTAACCCAGGAGGAGATTGCGCAGCTCGTGGGGGCTTCCCGGGAGACGGTGAACAAGGCCTTGGCCGAATTCGCGCAGCGCGGGTGGATCAAGCTGGAGGGCAAGGCCGTGGTCATCTCCGACACGGAGCGCTTGGCTCGCCGCGCCCGCTAGCGGGGAACGCTACTTCTTTTGCAGGAAACGCAGGGTCACGCGCGTGGACTGGGCTGCGGCGTCCCGCAGGACCGGGTCCACGTCGGTGTAGATGTAGTCCACGATTTCGGAGACGTCCGCGTCGTCCCCGAGCTCCGCCAGCGCTTGTTTGACCTGCTCGAGGCGCTGCTCCCGCCGGTCAATGTAGCGCTGAGCGATTTCTGCGGTGTTCGGCTGATCCGGCCCGTGCCCGGGCAGCAGCGGCACGTTAGAACCGCGATCCCGCAGGGTGGCCAGGGTATCCAGGTAGGCGCCAAGGTCCCCGTCCGTTTCGGAGATCATCGTGGTGTGGCGCCCGGCGATGGTGTCCCCGGTGATGATGGCTTCCACATCCGAATCATCCGTTCCCCCCTCGGAGTGGATGAAGAAGCTCACGCTGTCCGCAGTGTGGCCGGGCGTGTGGACCACCTCGATGGTGGGGGTCAGCCCCTCGAAGGAGATGATCTCCCCATCCTGCAGCGGCTCCGCCCCGCCATAGCAGTACTGCTTGTCAAAGGCCCGCACCTGCACCCCGGAGATCTGGCGGAAGCGGTGGGCCCCGCCGGCGTGGTCGTGGTGGCGGTGGGTGAGCAACACGACGGCGATGTTGGCGGGGTTTTCCTCGTCGGGGCCGGTGGCCTTGGACCACAGCACGTTGAGGTGCCCTTCATCCTGCGGACCCGGATCGACCACCACGGAGACGGAATCGCCTTCGCCGCGCAGGACCCAGGAGTTGGTGCCCTCCAGCGCCGCGTAGCTCGGGTTGGGGGCCAGCACAACCCCCGCATTGGCTGTGACCGGTCGCAATTGGCTGTACGCAGGATGTTTCATGGGGTCCAGTGTACGACTCACCGGGGGCTTTCGTCGTTACTTGGCGCTGTGGCGGATCTGGGCCATGACCTCGATTTCCACAGGGGACCCGAGGGGCAACTCGGCCACGCCCACTGCGGCGCGCGCGTGGGTACCGGCGTCCCCAAAAATGTGCCCCAGTAGGTCGGAGGCCCCGTTGACCACCCCGGGTTGCCCGCCGAAGCCCGGCGCGGAGGCCACGAACCCCGTGACCTTGACGATGCGCTCGATGTTGTCAATGCCCGCGAGGTCGTCGATTGCGGCGAGGGCGTTCAGCGTGGCGGTTCGGGCGAGGTCGTAGGCTGCTTCCGCGGTGACCTCCGGGCGTGCGGCGGCGGGGGCCTCCGGTGTGTTCTTGGGGACGCCCACAAGCCCCGTTGCGGGCAGTTCCCCCGCAATGAAGGGCAACTGACCCGAGGTGTAGACCATGTCCCCCACCTGCACGGCCGGAACATAGGCGGCGACGGGGGCGGCGACGGTGGGGAGGGCGATTCCCAATTCCGCGAGGCGCTCGGAGGGGACAGGGGATCGCTGCGGGGAAGAGTCAGTGGACATGTGCAAGACCAGTCCGTTACTGAGCCAGTTCGCGCTTGAGGTACGCGACGTGCTGCTCACCGGTGGGGCCGGGAAGTACGGAGACCAGCTCCCAGCCGTCCTGGCCCCAGGAATCAAGGATTTGCTTGGTGGCGTGCGTGAGCAGCGGAACGGTGGCGTATTCCCAGTTAGTCATGCCTGTGGAGTATAGCGGCGCGGCTTAGGCCACGCCCTCCCGCTGGTGCCGGGCCTCCAGTTGGGCGGCGAAGAAGTCCGCCCAACTTTCCACGTCGGGGTGCTTACGCAGCAGCGCGCGGCGTTGGCGCTCCGTCATGCCGCCCCACACGCCGAATTCCACCTTGCTATCCAGGGCATCTGCGCGGCACTGAAGCACCACGGGGCAGTGGCGGCAGATCGCCACCGCTTTGCGCTGGGCCGCGCCGCGGACAAACAGCTCGTCTGGGTTGACGTTGCGGCAGTGGGCCCGGGTTATCCAGTCGCCCCGGTTGGCGAAGGATTCGCGAGAGGTCACTTGGTTCACGTGCAGCGTGGTGGGGGCGGCTGCGGGGCGAGCAAGCGATGCGGTCATGGTGGGTGTACCTCCAAAAAGGGGGAAACGGTGGACCGGAAAGGATAGGGAGCACGGGGGCTGCTGCGACTCCCTGGGCCGAGAAAACGCTCTATGTGATCTCGGTCACGGCTTTGCGGGTAATGCTAACCGGCATGGCGGCGGAATGTCGAATAGATCACACTATGAGGGTACGGGCCCTGCGACACCCGGGTAGCGCCAGCTAGCTGGTAGTAAGCCCGAAACATACACATGTTTCTATTTGGTATCTAAACAGATTTTGTTCAGATTTTAAAACAACTTCGCAGGTCACCGGCGGCCCAACAACTGTTCTGAGAGACTCACGCCACCCCCACCCAACGGCAGTCGGGCCGGCCACTTTCAGCACCCGCCTGCGGACCGATTTGGGCCGCCCAAATTACCCCCGTTACTACCCCCTCTAGCCCCCGCAACGGCGGGAATGAACCCGGCGTCGCTGGGGTTGGAAATAGTGTTCTCGGTGTCCCGAGGGTCAGCTAGGGTGTTGGGGGTGGACAAAGAGCAGGCCCTCCGGAGACTGACCGCGGCAATCCTCATTGCGGGGACGCTCGTGGCCATTTCCCTGCTTCCGCTCGTCGTGGCCGGGGCGGCGGTGGTGAACACCTCCGCGCAGACGATGAACAGCAATCTGGACGACATCACTAGCAACTCCTCGTTGCCCCGCACCACCACCGTCACGGACCGCGACGGCCAGCCGATTGCGTGGATTTACGACCAGCGGCGCACCCCAGTCACCCCGGATCTCATCTCCGATCAGATGAAGAAGTCCATCGTCGCCATCGAGGACCGCCGGTTCTATGAGCACAAAGGGGTGGACGTGCGGGGTTCCGTCCGCGCCCTCGTGGCCAACCTGTCCAGCGGCGGCGTGGAGGAAGGCGCCTCCACAATCGACCAGCAGTACGTCAAGAACTACCTCTATCTCATCTCCGCCGATACCGAGCAGGAACAAGCCGCCGCCATCGAGACCTCGATCCCGCGCAAGCTGCGCGAGATGAAGATGGCCTCCGAGCTGGACCGCACCTTTGGCAAGGACGAAATTCTGGCCCGGTACCTCAACCTCATCTCCTTCGGCCACGGGGCCTTCGGCATCGAAGAGGCCTCCCAGACCTACTTCGGCATCAGTGCCGTAGACCTCAACTCCAGCCAGGCTGCGCTGCTGGCCGGGGTGGTTCAATCCACCAGCGCACTGGACCCCTGGGCCAACCCGACCGGGGCCACGGAACGGCGCAATCAGGTTCTGCAGGCACGCGTGACCGCGGGCACCCTCACCCAGCCCGAAGCTGACCAACTGGCCAAGGAACCGCTCGGCATCCTGGACAAGCCCGGCGGCCATCCCAACGGCTGCATCGGCGCGGGGGGAGCGGGGTTCTTCTGCGACTACGCCCTCGGTTGGCTCAAGGACCAAGGCTTCGACCAGGAGAAGATCTCCCGCGGCGGTTACACCATCAAGACCACCCTGGACCGCGAGGCCCAGCGCCGCGCGGAAGCGGAAGCCGCCGCGAAGGTCAGCCCCACCCAACCCGGGGTCGCACAGGCCACCAACTTCATCACCCCCGCCAAGGATTCCCATGAGGTCGTAGCCATGGCATCCTCCCGGGCCTATGGGTTGGACACGAACCAGCAGCAAACCGTCATGCCGCTAACCCACTCCCTCCAGGGCCATGGGGCCGGGTCCATCTTCAAGGTTTTCACCGCGGCCGCTGCCCTAGAACAGGGAATGGGCCTCGACAGCATGCTTGCCGTACCCAAGCGGGTGGAGATCGAAGGCATGGGCGACGGGGGAGCGCCCAACTGCCCCGCCGGCAAGTACTGCGTGGAGAACTCCGGCCCCTACGCCGGGGCAATGTCCCTCCGCCAAGCCCTGGCGACCAGCCCCAACACGCCATTCGTGAACATGCTCAAGGAAACCGGCGTGAACCGCCCCGTGGACATCGCGGTGAACCTGGGGCTGCGCTCCTACAAGGCGCCGAAGACCTTCAACGACCAGTACTCCATCGCGGACTACGTGAAGACCACGAAGCTCGGCTCCTTCACCCTAGGTCCCACCGCTGTGGATCCCCTGGAGCTGGCGAATGTTGCCGCCTCCCTCGCCGACCACGGCCGGTGGTGCGAACCGAACCCCGTTCTCAGCGTGACCGGACCGGAAGGCAATGAGGAGAAGATCAAGCGCAAGCCCTGCGAACAGGTCCTGGCCAAACCAGTGGCGGATGCCCTGGCCAACGGTCTGGCCGGGGATGCCACAGGCACCGGAACCGCCGCCGGTGCCGCCGGGGCAGAAGGGTGGAACGGCCCCATCTCCGCGAAGACCGGCACCACGGAAACCAGTTTCTCCTCCGCATTCATGGGCTTCACCCCCCGCTGGGCCGGCGCCACCTACATCTTCAACGACGGTGGCACGCCCTCTCCCCTGTGCTCCCGCCCGGTACGCCAGTGCGGGAACGGCGACCTCTTCGGTGGAGAGGAACCCGCCCGCACCTTCTTCGCCGTATCCCGGGACATGGCCGGGAAATACGGCGGAGGCGGACTACCCCCGGTGGATCCCAAATACCTAAAAGGTAATGGGCGGTTCGATAACATCGGGCCGCCCCGAGACCGCCGCGACCTCTTCGGAACTCCCCTACCCCTGCCCGGCTTCGGGCCCCGCACCGGGGACCAAGCCCCCAACCTGCAGGATCTCGCCAACAACGTAGAGGACCTGGTCAACCAGTTCCTGCACCGCTGATACCCGCCGCCTCCGCCCCCGGGCCCAACCCACCCCGGCCGCTACACTCGCAAGGGTGAGTAGATCGCCCCAACCTCGACCCACCCGCCTGAACCCACTGCTCCGCACCGCCGGGGTGGGGATGGCGGCGGCAACGAGTGTGCTCCTGGCGTCCAATAGAGAAATCCGGCAATTCGAGCTACACGAGGTGACCGTCCCCCTCCTCGCCCCCGGGACGCTGCCGCGGGACTGGGCCTCCCTGCGCATCCTGCACCTCTCCGACCTGCACATGCTGGATAGCCAACACGCCAAACAGGACCGGGTTGCGGCCCTGGATGCCCTAGAACCGGATCTCGTAGTGAACACGGGGGACAACCTCGGGGAGATCCAGGCCGTGCCGGCGGTCCTGCGCGCCCTGGACCCGCTGCTGAACCGGCCGGGGCTGTTCGTCTTCGGCTCCAACGACTACTGGGCCCCCCGCCCCGCAAACCCGGTCAACTACCTCATCGGCAAGAAACGGGAGCACAGCGACGTGGAGCTGCCGTGGCGCGGGATGCGCGCGGCCTTCATCGAACGCGGATGGCAGGACGCGACCCACCAGCGCTTGGAATTCAGCATCGATACCCACGCGGTGGGACTGGATCAACCCAGCCGCATCAAGCTCGCCGCCGCCGGGGTGGACGACCCCCACTGCGACCAGGATGATTACGACCGCATCGTCGGCCACCCCAACCCCGAAGCGGACCTTGCCCTGGCCCTCAGCCACTCCCCGGAGCCACGCGTGCTGGACCGTTTTGCCTTCGACGGCTACCAGCTCGCCCTGTGCGGGCACACCCACGGCGGCCAGCTCTGCCTGCCGGGCCACCGCAGCATCGTCACAAATTGCGGAATCGACCGGGCCCGCGCGTGGGGTTTGTCCCGCTGGACCGAGCGCATGTGGCTGCATGTCACGAACGGCCTGGGTAACTCCAAGTACGTGCCCTTCCGCACCTTCTGCCGGCCCTCGGCGACCCTCATCCACGTCACCGAGCGGCCCGGCCCCCACAGCTAGCCGCCCCCAAGCCGCACAGGGGTTTTGCTCCCGCTTGATGCGCCCGGCTATAGTGTTCCCCTGTGCGCTCGACGGCGGATGGCGCATGTCCCGCCGGGCCCAAGCTTGTGGTCAACCAGGGCGCGCGCGAAAAAATTCACGGGGTATGGCGCAGCTTGGTAGCGCGCTTCGTTCGGGACGAAGAGGTCGCAGGTTCAAATCCTGTTACCCCGACCATTAGCTTCAACGCGTACGTCGAGCACACGGGGGGCTCGCCGCCGCATCCAGGGGGAACACAAAGGGATTTATAGGCGCCCACTTCCCCCACCACCTGGGGAAAAGGGGGAAATGATAAACTGTCCGAGTCTGACTGGGCGAAAAAAGTGCAAGCTAACCGCATAATGCTCGCGTGCGCACGCCCACGAACGCCATCCGACATAAACCGCCGGATCGGTGCTTCCACCGCACCGCCCTCCGTCGCGCAGAGAATCTTCCAAAGCAGAGCTGGGGTGTTGTAATCACGTGGCTTTAATTGCCATTCCCGTTGTCCTCGCAATCGCCCTTGCCCTCGTGCCCGTCTTCGTCCGGTTCTTCGACCGCAACGCCGGATGGCCACTGTCCCTGACCTTCGTGGCCCTCGCGGGTTACATCATCGCGCACGCCCACCCCATCATCGCCGGGGACACCGAGCGGTGGACAGTGACCTGGGTGCGGGGCCTGCTCACGGGAATCCCGGGGAAACCCGGCTCCGGCGACGTGCAGTTCGCCCTGCGGATGGACGCACTCAGCATGTTCTTCACCCTGCTGGCGCTGCTCATCGGGGCCATCGTCTTCGTGTACTCCACCCGCTACCTGCACCCGGGCAAGCGGGTGATGAGCTTCTACGTGCTCATGACGGCCTTCATGGTCTCCGTTGTGCTGCTACTCCTCGCCGACGATGTCGCCCTGCTCTTCGTGGGATGGGAACTCGTCTCCCTGGCCTCCTTCTTCCTCATCGCCCGCGCCGGCTCCAGCGGTGAGGCCGGGGCCAGTCGCACCCTCGTGCTGACTTTCGCCGGCGGATTGTTCCTGGCGTCCGCACTGGGAATCGCCGCCGCCATGTCCGGCACCACACAGCTCTCCCTCATCCTCACCTCCCCGGTGTGGGATCAACACCCCACCCTCACGGCGATCGTTGCGCTACTCGTCGCGATGGCGGGTTTTTCCAAAGCCGCTCAACTGCCCTTCCACTTCTGGCTTCCGGAGGCGATGGCGGCGGATACCCCCGTCTCCGCCTTCCTCCACGCCGCTGCGGTGGTGAAGGCCGGCATCTACCTGCTCATGCGCTTCTCCGGGCTGTTCAATGGGGTGCCGCTCTGGCATCTCCTGCTCATCGTCGTGGGGATGGCCACCGCCGTCATGGCGGCCGTGTACGCGATGCAGAAGACGGACCTGAAGAAGCTCACGGCGTACTCCACGGTCTCCCAACTGGGCTGGATTGTGGCGACGATCGGTGTCGGAACGCCCGCGGCGCTCGTCGCAGCAACGGTGCACACTGCGGCTCACGCACTGTTCAAGTCCTCCCTGTTCATGCTCGTGGGAGTGGTGGATCACCAGGCCAAATCCCGCGACATGCGGCGCCTGGGCCCGCTGTACAACCGCATGCCCTTCACCTTCTGGTCCGCGGTCATCGCCGCCTCCTCCATGGCGGCCATTCCGCCCACCTTCGGCTTCGTGTCCAAGGAGGGCATGCTGGAGGCATTCACGGAGGCTCCCCTCCCCCACGCGGGAGTCATTGCCCTACTCGCCGTTGCGGGGTTCGGGGCCCTGGCCACCTTTATGTACTCGGCCCGCTATGTGTTCGGCGCGTTCATCGATGGGCCCAAGGATGAGTCCAAGGTGCGGGAGGCGGAGATCGGCCTCTGGCTACCGGCCGCGCTGCCCGGTGTGCTCTCCCTGCCGATCGTGCTCGTCATGCACTCTGGTGGGCATTTTCTGGACGCGATTGCCCAGGCCACGGGTGTAGGGGAGACACACACGCACCTGTCCCTCTGGCACGGCATCACGGTGCCCTTCCTCATCTCCGTCGCGGTGCTCGCGCTGGGCCTGTGCGGGATCTTCGCCCGGCGGCGGATCTTCGCAGTGCTCTACGGCCGCAAGCTGGGCATCGCCACGGGCGCGGATCTCCTCAACGCCGTCACCCGCATATGTGTGCGCTGGTCGCGCTATGTGTCCAAGCCGGCCGAGAGTCTCTCGCCCAACCGGCACGTCGTGTGGATACTCCTCACCCTCGTGGCCCTCGGTTTCATGGGGTTGCTGGGGCCCGGGCGCCTCGCCGGGATCGCCGCGTTGCCGCCCCGCGTGCCGGGGATCGATCAGCTCGGCGATCTCGTCGGTCTCATCATCATCGCCGGTTCCGTCGTGGGGATCGTGTCCACGCGCTCTCGGGTGGCCTCCGTCATTCTCGCCGGGGTGGCGGGCATTGGGACCTCCTGGATGATGTTGACCCTCGGGGCCCCGGACGTGGCCCAGACGCAACTCCTTGTTGAGTTCGCGGTAGTGGTGCTGTTCATGATGGTCGTCCGCCATCAGCCCCGTCTGTACCTGCGGGAAGGGCTCAACCGGGCGAAATTCGCCACCACCGTGTCCATTCTTGTGGGAACTGTCACCTTCTTTGCAGTCTGGCTGCTGCTCGGCCGGCATGAACGGCCCCAACTAGCACAGTGGTACCTACAAGAGGCCCCCGAGGTCTCCGGCGGCAACAACGTTGTCGCCGTCATCCTCGTGGAGTTCCGTGCGCTGGACACGCTCGGAGAGCTGTCCGTGCTGGGAATGGCAGGGGTCGTCATTGCCGCGATCATCCGATCCATCCCCAAGTCCCCGGTGCCGGGGTATGGGCCGGGCTCCACCTCCGAGCTCTTCCGGGCGGAGGGGTCTCACCGTTTCGCGGATGTGCATAAAATCCCGGAGCTGGCCCCCTTCTACTCCAAGTATTTGCGCAGCACGCATCTGAACTCCATCCCCACCCGGATGTTGCTCTACCCCCTGCTGCCGGTCCTCGGAATCCTCTCGGCGCTGACCGTCTGGCGGGGGCACCAGGAATCCGGTGGTGGATTCCTGGGTGCTCTCATCATCGCGGGCGCGATTCTCATGTGGTACATCGGCCAGGCTCGGGCCCGCAGCATCGGCAAGCCCGACACGGGCTACCTCTTCATCGGAGGCGGCATTCTGCTATCCCTCGCCACTGGGTTGGTGGGCCTCGTGGCCCACGGCAGCTTCCTTTCCCCGATCCACGGCCACCTCGGTTCCGTCCACCTATCCACCTCCCTCGTCTTCGACTTGGGCGTGTACTCCGCGGTGATCGGCTTGGTCATCGTGGCGGTGAACTTCATGGGCGGACGGGACCGCCCCGGTGCCGACGTGCCGGAGCGCCTGCCCCGGTTGGAGCAGTTGACCAGCCGTCGGCTGCGCAAACTAGGCCTGCGCCCCAGCTACGCGGAAGCGAAGGCCCCTGCCCCCACCCGTCCACACCCCGATGGGGCCAGCAAACCGGCCCCCGACACGAAGAAGTCCCGCTCCGGGGTAGGACCGCGGCCCATCACCGCCGGCGGTTCGGCCATCCTGCTGAACCCCTCCGCTGTCCACGAGGCGGAAACCCGCACCGAGGAGATGCACCGGCTGGAACGCGAGGAGGCGAAACGTCCCCCGCAGAGGTCCCCCCAGAGTCCCCCACCAGCATCGACACAGCCGACCCCCGGCTCAGACCAGCAGAACGGAGAAGCGCCATGATTATCGCCGCTATCATCGCCATCCTCGTCGGCGGAGGCGTGTACATGGTGCTCCAGCGCGGCATGCTGCGCATCATCATCGGCATCAACCTGCTCAGCCACGGCGTTAACCTGCTGCTGCTGGCCACCGGTGTGGGGGCCTGGCGGGGCGATCCACTGGTCCACCGCACCGGCCTGGCAGAGGCCGCAGACCCCCTCCCGCAGGCCTTCGTCCTCACCGCGATCGTCATCTCCATGGCCTCCGTCGCGGTGATGCTGGCCCTAGCCGCAGTGGGGCGCGATGACGATACCAGCGCCGCCGAAATCCCGGAGCGCGCCGCCCGTCTGTTCCGCTCCCTGGGCACGCTCGGCCAGCAGGCCCAGCACATCCAACCCGATTCGAAGCGGGCCAAGCGCCGCTCGGAGCGGGAGGAGGTCCGCTAGATGCCCTCCCCCGCTCTGCTGAGCCTCTTCATCGTCATTCCACTGGGCACCGCCGCCTTCGCCGCGATCAACCCGGCCCGTTTCATCAACCGGGTCCTTAACCTCGCGGTCCCCGCCTTCGGAGCGGCTGGCGGCGCATACTTGCTAGTCATCTTGCGCGCCGGTGATGGCGTCGTCGCCGATAATGTGGGCGCATTCGCCAGCGGCATCTCCATCCCCTTCGTCGCCGACACGCTCACCGCCCTCATGCTGGTCGCCTCCGCAGTCGTTGCCTTCGCCGCCAACTGGTTCGCGGACGTCGTAGGCGAGTCCCAGGCCCGCTTTTACCCCGCGCTATGCCTCATGCTGCTCGGCGGGGCCTGGGGAGCCCTACTCACGGCGGACCTGTTCAACCTGTTTGTCTTTATCGAAGTGATGCTCATGCCCTCCTTCGGGCTGCTCGCGATGACGGGAACGTGGGCCCGCCTCGCCGCCGCGCGCATGTTCATCGTGGTGAACCTCATCACCTCCATGCTGCTGCTCACCGGCGTGGCCCTCACCTACGGGGTCGTGGGCACCACCAACCTCGCCGCCCTCGCCGGAGCGGCCGGCCCCCGCGGCACCGAGCACTTCGCCCCCGGCGTCTTCGGCACGCAATGGCAACTGCTGGCTGCCCTGGGCGTGGTACTGCTCGCCCTCGCAGTGAAGGCCGGCCTCGCCCCCGTCCACACGTGGCTCCCCCGGGCCTACCCGGCGACCTCCCCCGCGGTGATGGCCCTTTTCTCCGGCCTGCACACCAAGGTTGCGGTCTACGCGATCTTCCGTGTCTTCATGGTCGTGTTCGAGGGGGATCCCGCCTGGGCGTGGGGCATTCTTGGCTTCACCGTCGCGGGCATGCTCATCGGCGCCTTCGCGGGACTGGCGGAATCCTCGATGCGCGCGGTCCTGGGTTACCAGATGGTCAACGGCGTGCCCTTCATGCTCATCGCCCTGGCCTTCGTCTCCAACAACGGCACCCTCGTCCTTAGCGCCGCGCTGTACTACATGGTTCACCACATGGTGGTGGCCTGCTCCCTCATCACCGCGGCGGGATCCATCGAGGAGACCTACGGCTTCGGCAAGATCCGCCCACTGTCCGGCCTATTGCACCGGGACCCCTTCCCCTCCGTTGTCTTCGCCGCGGGGGCGCTGGCCATTGTCGGCTTCCCCCCGTTCTCCGGTCTCTGGGGCAAGCTCGCGCTGATCTGGGGCATCGCCCACCAGGGCTCCTGGCTGGCGTGGACGGCGATCATCGCCATCATCGTGGCGGGCATGGGGGCCTTACTGTCCATGCTCTACGTGTGGCGGGAGGTCTTCTGGGGCAGGCCGATGAACCCCAACGAGGCTGCAAAGTCCCTAGCCGTGAACCGGCGGTTCGTGTACCCCTCCGCGGTGCTCATGGCGTTGAGTCTAGTGATGTTCGCCGCTGCCGGGCCGCTGTTCAATATCACGGGCCGCGCGGCCAAGGATCTCACGGACACGACGGCCTATGTTCGTGCGGTATCCGGGGGTGAACGTCTGCAAGGCCAGGTCTTGACGCCCGGGCCCTCCGGACTCGACCACATCCCCGCAGATCAACGAGGCCCCAGCGGACTGGGCGGGGCACAGCGCTCGCTGGAGAATGCCGTGACCCCCGGCCCCGAGGACAAGCCCAGCGGGCAGAGGTGAGGGTGGAGTTCATGAGGTCAATTGGAACGATAGCCAAGGCCACGGGACACAGTCTGTGGTACGCGGTGTGGCTGACCGGCCAGGTCATCAAGGAATCCATCACGATGACGGTGGACACTCTGGGCAGCGGGCGCAAGATCGCCCCCGTAGTGATCTATTACCCCCTGCGCGTCAATAAGGAGCGGGATATTGCCGCGCTCATTGCCTCCATCACCATGACGCCAGGGACCCTAGCGCTGGGAGTCACCGGCCCCAAGGAGGTGGACTACGACGCGGTGGCTGGAGAGCGCTCGTTGCACGATGCGCACGGGGTGGCCAGCAAGGAGTACGACGCCTACGGACGGGAGACGGCGCAGCGCTTCCTCGCGGTCCACGCCATGTACGGCCAGGACCCCTGCGAGCTGCTGCACAGCCTGGCGGACATGGAGGAGCACCTGGCCCCCTCGGTGCGCGGGGTGGAGCGCAACTTCCGCGCGGAGGACCTGGTAGAGCGGGGCCGACCCGGTCCCCGCGGTTTCCGCGGCACCCGCGGCGGGCGCGCCTCCGATGAGACGGTTTTTGACGTGGAGAAGCTGGATTCCACGCCGCATACCGAGGAGTATGTGGCCCAGGAGATGCACGATAGTTCCCGGCACCAGCCCGCCAACCAGCAAGAGCCCCCAGGGGCGGCGACGGATACCGATAAGCAGGACCCGGATACCGTGGAGATCGCCGACCCGGACGTCGGCGAGGAACGGGCCAATGACATGCCACCGGAGATCGCCCCGGCCCCGGAGGCCAAACCGATGGCGGAGCCGGGGGAGCTGGATTACCCCACTGCCGACGAGGGCCCGGACGACACCGAGGCCCGCCGGGCCGAGGAGGAGGACGCCGCGCGGGAGGATCGCGATCCCGGCCCGGACAACCCCGATGACGACCGGGATGATGAGGACAGAGAGGAGCGGCACCGATGAACCCCGAGGGTTTACTATCTGCAGCCGCGTCGATCGCCGCGGTGGTCATCGTGGTGGCCCTACTGATGTTGATGTGGCGGACGGTGTCCACCCACAACGACGCCCGCCGCGCGGTGTGTTCCGACATGATCTTTATGACGGTGGCGGCGTTGTTCCTGCTGCACAGTTTGTTTTTCCGCAGCGCCATTACCTTTGAGGTGGCGCTGATCGCCGGGTTGCTGGGCCCCTTGAGCACTATCGCCTACGCCCGGATCATCACCCGAGGAAGGCGGTAGATGCCATGCTGACCACTGTGTTGGCCGCTGAGGACATGGTGCATTACAGCGAGATGAGCTGGCTGGGAGCGGGCCTGTGTGCGGTGTTGGTCATCGCGGGCTCCATCTTCGTTTTTGCGTCGGCCCGGGCCATGTATTTGGCCCCAGATGCGATCAGTCAGATCAACATGCTGGGGCCTGGGGTGGGCGTGGGGCTACCGCTGCTTATCGCGGCGAACCTGGTGCACACGTGGGATACCCAAGGCTTCGAACTGGGCATCCTGCTGAAGTCGGTATTGGCGATCACCGGCCTTCTTGTGGTCCAGGCGGCCGGCTCCTCGGTAATGGGTCGCGCCTTGCACGCCACCCACTGGGATCACACCGTGCCGCTGTCTGGCGGCAAGAAGGTGAAGGAGCCGAAGTAGGCTAACGGTCCTACTTCGCCTCGGCGGACACGTCCACGGCAATGTTGCCGCGCATCGCCCGGGAGTAGGGGCAGAACTCGTGGGCCTTGTTCACCAGGTCCGTGGCCTTCTCGGTATCCACGTCGAAGATGATCGCGTGGATAGCGGCGGAGAGCTCGAAGCCGGACTCGACCTTGTTGAGGCTGACCTCCACGCGAACCTCGGGGGAGGTGGTGACGTCCACCCCAGTGTCCTTCATGATCTTCTGCAGGGCGCCATTGAAGCAGGCGGCCCACCCCGCGGCAACGAGCTGCTCCGGGTTCGTGCCCTCCCCGGAACCGCCGAGGGCCTTGGGGGGCCGGACGTTGAGGTCGAGGATCCGGTCGTCGGTAGCGACGTGGCCATCGCGGCCGCCGCCGGTGGACAGTGCCTTTGCTGTGTAGAGTGCATCGCTCATGTTCGGGTTAACTCCTCGGGAGTAGCTCTGTTGTGCGTTGTCCGTGTTCCAGGATAGGGAAAACGGCCCCGGCCCGTCCCCCGTGAAGGGGGTCCAGGATGCTCGGGGCCGTTCACTTCTGGCCGGTCGACGGGGAGTGAGCGCCGACCAGGGTGGTTTTTAGGAGCCGGTCAGCTGCGGATTCTTGGTCTCTTCGTAGAGCTCCTGCACGCGCTTGCAGAGGTTCTCGTCAACGCGGCCCCAGTAGGTCCAGCACTGCTGCTCGACCTGGTCGGACACGCCGTCCATGGCCCGGGCGATGTTGCCGGCGAGGCGCTCGCGGGCGGCATCGTCCAAGACTTCGCGGACGAGGATGCCGGCCTGGATGAAGTCGTCATCCTCCGGGTGGCGCACGTAGGCACCGCGGGTCAGGTCGCCGCCGTAGTTGTCGTCGAACAGGCCGAGGTCCGCTGCCAGGCCGGTTGCGGACTCCTGGCCGCGGCCGAAGCCGTACTTGGACTGGCCTGCGTCCACGCCCTTCTCCACGACGCCGGAGCCGTCGCTGACATCGTTGATGCCGTCAGCGCGACCGTGGCGGTTCGGGGAGTACACCGGGGTGCCTGCGGGCGGGAACTCGTAGGTGGCCGCACCGTCCTTAGCGTAGGAGTTCTTCTGCTCCACGATCGGGCGATTGGAGGGCAGCTGGTGGTGGTTCACACCGAGGCGGTAGCGCTGCGTGTCGGCGTAGGCGAACACGCGGGCCAGCAGCATCTTGTCCGGGGAGAAGCCCACGCCCGGCACCAGGTTGGAGGGCGCGAACGCGGCCTGCTCAATCTGGGCGAAGAAGTTCTGCGGGTTCTCGTTGAGGGTGAAGTGGCCCACCGGGATGAGGGGGTAGTCCTTCTGGGACCAGGTCTTGGTCAGGTCGAAGGGGTTCCAGCGGTAGTTGGCCGCCTCAGCGATCGGCATAATCTGCACCTTGACGTCCCACACGGGGTAGTCCCCGCGCTCGATGGCCTCGTAGAGGTCAGTGCGTGCCTCGTCGAAGTTGCCACCGGCAAGGATCTGGCCGGCTTCTTCGTCGGTGTAGAACTCCCAGCCTTGGCGGGACTTGAAGTGGTACTTCACCCAGAAGCGCTCACCAGCGGCGTTGATCCACTGGTAGGTGTGGGAGGAGAAGCCGTCCATGTGGCGGAAATTCTTCGGGATGCCCCGGTCGCCCATGAGGTAGGTGACCTGGTGGGCGGTCTCCGGGCTGCGGGTCCAGAAGTCCCACTGCATGTCGGCGCTGCGGGTGCCCTGGTCGGCCAGGCGCTTCTGGGAGCGGATGAAGTCCGGGAACTTCATCCCGTCACGGAGGAAGAACACCGGGGTGTTGTTGCCCACGATGTCGTAGTTGCCCTCTTGGGTGTAGAACTTCAGCGAGAAGCCGCGCACGTCACGGACGGTATCGGGGAAGCCCTGCTCACCGGCGACGGTGGAGAAGCGGGCGAGCATCGGGGTTACGCGACCCTGCTGGAAGAGGTCAGCCTTGGTGTACTGGGAGACGTCCTCGGTGATGATCAGCTCGCCAAAAGCACCGGAGCCCTTGGCGTGGACGTTGCGCTCCGGGATGCGCTCGCGGTTAAAGTGGGCGTGCTTTTCCACAAGGTGGATGTCGTGCAGGGCAATGGGGCCCTGGTCGCCGACGGTCGCGGAGTGCTCCTCCGTGTAGACGGGGGAACCGTTCTGGTTGGTGGAGTGGCCGGTTACCGGGCATACGCCGCGGCTTGCCACGTCCTTAGCGGTCAGATTCTGGTCAGACATCAATTCCTCCTGGTTATCGCTGTCTGCGGTTCGTCGATGGTGGGAAAGTTGTGGGCTGCGTCTGCGCCTCTACCGGTGGGCAGTCCCGTTGCGGGCGGTTCCGAAAAACCCCGTTTCTCTCTTTAGGGACGCCATTCCGCGGTACGTCGCTTTGGCGGTCATATCCCAGAGTGCCAGAACTTTCGGAGACATTCAATTGATATCCGGACATTATCGACAAATTCTGGATCTATAACCAGAAGTTATCTTAGCCTATGCAACCTGCGCGTTAAGTGCAGCCTTTTTCACCTGCTAAGCTGCCCTTATGAGTGCCTCGCCAACCGACGCAGCGGTCACTGAACTGGCCCTGCGCGCCGCCAAGGGAGACCGGGCCGCCCTGTCCCAGTTCATCGCGGCCACCCACGACGACGTCTGGCGACTCCTTGCCCACTTGGCGGACACGGACCGGGCAGATGACCTCACCCAAGAGACCTATCTGCGCGTGCTCACTGCCCTGCCCCGCTTTGCCGCGCGCTCTACCGCCCGAACCTGGATCCTCTCCCTGGCCCGACGCGTGTGGGTGGACAGCATCCGCCACGATATGGCCCGCCCCCGCAAGTCCACCGCCGATATCGACGACGCAACCTCCCAGCGCCCCGCCCCCGAGACGGCGGGCAGCCAGTCCTGGGCCGAATGGGTGGACACGCAGGCCATGGTCAACGCCCTGGACCCGGAACGGCGGGAAGCCCTCGTTCTCACCCAGGTGCTCGGTTACTCCTACGCCGAAGCGGCCCACATCGCGGGCGTGCGGGTGGGCACCATCCGCTCGCGCGTGGCTCGAGCCCGCGCGGACCTTGTGGACATGCAACAACAGACCACTCGCGCTCAGCGCGCCGGTTAGGGGCGTCCCCAAGCACTACGCTAGAAGCGCATGGGAACCGTAACCTACCGCCACAGCGTCAACTTCCCCCTCCCTGAGGTATGGGACTGGCACACCCGACCCGGCGCAGTCGTCCGATTGACCCCCACCCACAGTCGCATGAAGCTGGTGGAGCAGGCCGACAACCTGCGCGACGGAACTACCGTCTTCGCGCTCCCCGGCAAACTCATCTGGCGCGCAGACCACCAACCGCAGGACTACGTACCCAACGAGCAGTTCGGGGACCTGTGCACCACCACCGGTCTCAAGCAGCTCACCGGCTGGCACCACCTGCACCACTTCGCCGCTGAGGGCAACGCCACCACGGTCACGGACACCCTCACCACCCGGGCCCCCGGCGGGCTCGCCGCCCACCTACTGGCCGGGATGTTTAACTACCGCCACAATCAACTCCACGCGGACCTCACCCACCTCCGCCACGCCGCGCAATGGTCCGCGCACCGCGCCCCACGAACCGTGGCCGTGACCGGCGCCGATGGCCTCGTCGGCACCCAGCTATGCGCCCTGCTCACCACCGCCGGCCACACGGTGATCAAGCTCTCCCGCAGCGCCCGGAGCACGACCGGAACTCGGCGCAAGTGGGATCCCCACAACCCCGCGCCGAACCTGCTGGAGGGGATGGACAGCGTCATCCACCTCGCCGGGGAACCCATCGCGGGCCGCTTCACGGACAAGCACATCCGCGCCGTCCGCGACTCCCGCGTGGAACCGACCCGCCTACTCGCCGAGCTCGCCGCCCGCACCGAGGGCATCGACACCTTCGTCTGCTCCTCCGCCGTGGGCCTCTACGGCAACTCCCGATCAGAACCCGCAGACGAGACCGCCCCCACCGGCGGCGGGGACATCGCCCAGATCGTCGAGGACTGGGAGGGGGCCACCGAACCCGCTCGGGCCGCCGGGCTGCGGGTGAGCAACATTCGCAGCGGCCTCGTCCTCGCGGGCGGTTCCCCGCTGCTGTCCCTCCTGCGGGCCAACGTGCTGCTCGGCGGGGGGCGGCTCGGCCCCGGCACCCAGCACTTTGCGTGGATCGGCGTGGACGATGCCGCGGACATCTACCACCGCGCCCTGGTCGACCCGAAGCTCAGCGGTCCCATCAACGCCGTTGCGCCCCAGACCGTAACCAACGCGGAATTCACCGAGATTCTCGCGGACGTGGGCGGGGGCTGGCCCACCATCCCCATACCCGCCGCAGCTCCCGCCCTCGTCTTCGGGCAGCGCGGCGCCCAGGAACTCGCCCTTGCCGACCAGAATGTGGTCCCCGCCGCCCTGCAGGCCATGGAGCATCCCTTCCGCCACCCGGACCTGGCCAGCGCGCTGCGCCACGAGCTGTGTAAGGAGTAGCACCTGTCCCCACTGGCCTACTATGGGGAGCCATGACGAACTCACCCGCTGCAGCGAATAACTCCACCCCCGCGAAGATCGGCCTCATGGTCTTGAGCTTCGGCGGGCCCAACAAGGCGGAGGACGTTGTCCCCTTCCTGGAAAACGTCACCCGCGGCCGGGGCATCCCCCGCCACCGCCTGGAGAAAGTGGGGGAACACTACTTCGCGATGGGCGGGAAGTCCCCAATCAATGAGCAGAACCTGGAGCTCATCGCCAACATCGAGGCGGAGCTGGCCCGCCGGGGCGCGGACATTCCGGTGTACTTCGGCAACCGCAACTGGGAACCCTACGTGGAGGACACCCTGCTTCGCATGACCCGGGATGGCATCACCCAGGTCTACGTCTTCGCCACGTCCGCCTGGGGCGGCTACTCCGGGTGTCGGCAGTACCACGAGGACGTCGCCCGCGCCCGCGCCGCCGTGGAGAAGGCCGGCTTGCAGCCCCCCACCGTGGAGCGCCTGCCGCACTTCCACGACAACCCCACCTTCATCGCCCAATTCGCCGCTGCGGTGGAAGCCGCCGTGGCGGAGCTGCCGGAGCACGCCCGCGAGACCGCGGACCTCGTGTTCACGGCCCACTCCGTACCCAATGTTGCCGACGACGAGGCCGGGCCCCACAAATTCGGCGGCAACCTCTACTCCCAGCAAGTCCTCGATAGCGCACGCCTCATTCAGCAGTCCACCCGCTTCGCAGACCGGCCGGGCTCTGCGGCCACCGAGGCGTGGACCGGGCAGTTGGCCAGCGGCAAGAAGGTCGGTGGGCGCCCCGATGGGCCGGCCACCACCGGGGTACCCGCCGGCATCGACATGGGTTCCGGCACGGACCTGGACGTGGAGATGGTGTGGCAGTCCCGATCCGGCTCGCCGCACACCCCCTGGCTCGAACCGGACGTGTGCGACCACATCGAAGCCCGCGCCGCAGCGGGGAACACCCGGGCGATCGTGCTGTGCCCCGTGGGGTTCATCACGGACCATATGGAGGTCAAGTGGGACCTGGACACGGAGGCCAAAGAGGCCGCCGAAGAGGCGGGGGTGCCCTATGTTCGCACCGCAACCCCCGGACTAACCCCGGAGTTCGCCGCCATGGTGGTGGACAATCTCGCCGCGCTCATCAGGCGGCCGGAGGTGCTCGCACCCGGCGAGGGCCTCAGCGAGCAGCAGCAGGCCGCGCGCGCGATCGTGGCCAAGTACGGGACCGTGCCGAACTTCGGCAACACCGTCAACGGCTCCCCCTGCGCGCCCGGCTGCTGCGGGGCGGAGCGCTAAACCAGCAGCTCCGCGATCTGGATGGTGTTGAGGGCCGCGCCCTTGCGGAGGTTGTCGCCAGAAACCACCACCACCAGGCCCCGGCCGTCGTCGACGGATTGATCCTGGCGGATGCGGCCGACGAGGGACTCATCGATACCCGCCGCGGCAAGCGGGGTGGGCACGTCCACGAGCCGTACGCCCGGCGCCGCGGCGAGAATCTCCTCAGCCCGCTCGGGGGTGATGGGCGAATCGAACTCGGCGTGCACGGTCATGGTGTGCCCCGTGAGAACGGGCACCCGCACGCAGGTGCCGGAGACCTTGAGCTCCGGGATCCCCAGAATCTTCCGGGACTCGTTGCGCAGCTTCTGTTCTTCATCCGTTTCGCCGGTCCCGTCATCCACGAGGTTGCCCGCCATGGGTAGCGCGTTAAAGGCGATTGGGGCCACGTAGGGCGCCGGATCCTCGATTTGCAACGCTGAGCCCTCCCGCACCAGCTCCTCCAGGCGCCCGATGTTGTCCCGCGTCTGGTTGATCAGCGCGTTGACGCCGGCCAGGCCGGAACCGGAAACCGCCTGGTAGGAGCTGACCCGCAGGCGGGTCAGCCCGGCTGCGGCGTGGAGGGGTCCCAGCACCGGCATGGCAGCCATCGTGGTGCAGTTGGGGTTGGCGATGATGCCCTTCGACACTTCCCGGGCGGCCTGCGGGTTCACCTCGCTGACGATAAGGGGAACTTCCGGGTCCTTGCGCCAGGCCGAGGAGTTGTCCACCACGATCGCACCGGCCTGCGCGAAGCGGGGGGCATGCTCACGGGAGGTGCCCCCACCTGCGGAGAACAGCGCGATGTCTATCCCCGCCAAGTCCTCGGTGGCGGTGGCTGCCACATCCTCCACCACCACGTCCTGCCCTCGGAAGGTGAGCTTCGTGCCGGCGGAGCGGGCGGAGGCGAAGAAGCGGATCTTGTCGGCGGGGAAGTTTCGTTCCTCCAGGATGGTGCGCATCACGCGCCCGACCTGTCCGGTGGCTCCGATGACAGCGAGTGTGGTCATGATCCTTCGGTCATCCTTCCAGATGGTGGATGTCTAGCTAGTAGGGGTTGGTGGTACCTAGCGGCCCGTTCCGGCGTACACGGTGGCCTCTTCGTCCCCGCCGAGCTGGAAGCGCTCGTGGAGGGCGGCCACCGCGGTGTCCACGTCCGTGTCGCGGATGAGGACGGAGATTCGAATCTCCGAGGTGCTGATCAGCTCGATGTTCACGCCGGTGTCCCGCAGGGCCTCGCAGAAGTCTGCGGTCACGCCGGGGTGGGACTTCATCCCGGCTCCCACGAGGGAGACCTTCCCGATCTGATCGTCGTAAAGCACGGAGCTCCAGCCGTTGGCGTCCTTCATCGCGGTGAGTAGCTGCACGGCGCGCGGCCCGTCGGCCCGGGGGCAGGTAAAAGTGATGTCCGTCTTGTTGGATTCCAGCCGGGAGATGTTCTGCAACACCATGTCGATGTTGATCTCCGCATCGGCGACTGCCCGAAAGACCTTGGCGGCCTCCCCCGGGTTATCCGGGATGCCCTGGACGGTGATCTTGGCCTCGGAGCGGTCCTGCGCCACGCCCGTGAGTACTGCTTCTTCCATGGGGATGTCCTCCACTGATCCGGAAACTAGGGTGCCGATGTCCGTGCTGTACGAGGAGCGAACTCGCAACGGCACGTTGAAGGCCCGGGCATATTCGACGCTGCGCAGCATCAGCACCTTCGCGCCCACCGCTGCCATCTCCAGCATCTCCTCGAAGGAGATTGTGTCCAGCTTCTTCGCATTCTTCACGATGCGGGGGTCCGCTGTATAGACCCCGTCCACGTCGCTGTAGATCTCGCACACATCCGCCTCGAGTGCGGCGGCGATAGCCACGGCGGTGGCGTCCGACCCGCCCCGGCCCAGCGTGGTCACGTCCTTTGTTTCACGGTTGACGCCCTGGAAACCTGCGACCAGGCAGATCTTGCCGTTGTCCAGGGCCTGCCGCACCCTACCGGGGGTGACGTCCACGATCCGGGCGTTGCCGTGGCGCTCCGTGGTGAGCACACCCGCCTGGGAACCGGTGAAGGACTGCGCCTTGGCCCCGAAGGATTCGATGGCCATGGCCACGAGGGCGTTGGAGATGCGTTCCCCGGCAGTGAGGAGCATGTCCATCTCGCGGGCAGGCGGCACGGGGTTGACTTGCTCTGCCATTTCCAGCAGCTCGTCAGTGGTGTCCCCCATCGCCGAGCACACGACGACGACGTCATTGCCCTGCTTCTTGGTCTCCACAATCCGTTCCGCGACACGCCGGATGCGTTCGGGGCTCTCCAGGGAGGAGCCGCCGTACTTCTGGACGACCAAGGCCACGGTGTTCACCTTCTTCATGTGCATTCGAGGGGCTGCTCATTTTCGAGCTGCGCCCAGCCAGTTCGTAGTTCGTTTCTGTGCCACCCTACCGCAGGCCAGCCCACGGATCTCTTCGCCTCCCGGGTCCCTCCTATCCGCCCTTTTCGCTTAACCTTGGGAAGCGATGTCTGTGAACAACCTCTTGGCGATTGTGTTCGCCCTTCTTTCGGCGCTCACTATCGCCTTGGGGACGGTGCTGCGGCACTATGTCGGCGAGGAGCCGGACCCGGATGCCCCGGTCCGTTCCACCGTGTGGCGCTCCATCATTCAGCCGTTGTGGTGGCTGGGACTGTTCTGCGCTCTGGGCGGTTACGGCCTTCAGATCGTGGCCCTGGGGTTCGGCACGCTCCTCGTGGTCCAGCCCATTTTGGTGCTGTCTCTTATGTTCACACTGCCGCTGGCGGCGCGGGTGGAGGGGCGCCGAATCTCGCGCGTGGAGGCACTGTGGGCCGCGCTGCTCACGGCAGCGGTCGCGGTGCTCGTGGTGTTGGGGCGCCCCAGCCCCGGGCTGACCCAGCCGCCAGAGCGGCGCTGGGTCATTGCCCTGCTCATCGGTGCGGGGGCGATGCTCGCCCTGTTCGCGGTGACGCGGCGTTGGTTGGGCAATGAGATGGCTCTGATCCTGGGCGCCATCACCGGCGGAATCATGGGCTACGTGGCGGTGCTGTCCAAGGCCGTGGTGGATGTGTTCACCCACCAGGGACTATCGCAGCTAGTGGGGGCCTGGGAGTTCCACGCGCTGCTTGGTGGTGCGGTGATCGGGGTGGCGGTGCAGCAGGCCTCCTTCAACCTGGGGGATCTGCGCGATAGCTTGCCTGCGATGACCATTGTGGAACCAATAGTTGCCTTTGCCCTCGGTTACGCCATCCTCGGCGAACGGGTGCAGGCCCACGGCGCCCAATGGATCCTCATGGCCGCGGCGCTGATCATCATGATTGCCGGCACCATCGTCCTCTCCCGATCGACCTTGACCAGCGGCAACACCGCTCAACAGGCGGAACCTCGGGGGGGTTGACTACGCTGCAAGGCGGGCCGAGCGCCCGGCACCGCAGTAAACGCACACCACAGGGGGTAAGCCGCCACCATGCCGCGCATGTCACGCCGGACCATGCTTCACGCCACTGGGATCCTCACCGCCGCGACCGGGATGGGCGTCCTGAAGAAATCACCGATCGCCGCCGCCGACGGCATCCCTTCCTCCCTTACCTCCTCCGCCCCCGGCCTCATCCCCGACCGCCCCGCGCTCACCCATGGGGTCGCCGTGGGGGATGTCCGCGCCGACGGCAGCCTGCTGTGGGCTCGCGCCGATAAACCCTCCTACCTGCACGTGGACGTGGCCAACAACCCCGAATTCCGCGGGGCCAAACACTTCCGCTCCCCCGCCGCCCTCACCCCGGAGACCGACGGCACCGGCCGCATGCGCATGCTCGGCCTGGACCCCGGGACCAAGATGTACTACCGGGTTCACCTGGAGGACGCGGAGACCTCCCTGACCTCCGAACCGGTGCTGGGCAGCTTCACCACCGCCCCCACCCAGCCGGGCAACATCCGCCTGCACTGGTCCGGGGACGTGGTGGGCCAGGGGTGGGGGATCAACCCGGAGCTCGGCGGCATGACCGGGTTCGCCACCATGGCAGAGCGCGAGCCGAACCTGTTCATCCACTCCGGGGACACCTGCTACGCCGACGGCCCGGTGAGCGACATCGTGCGGCTCGATGACGGCCGGGTCTGGCGCAACCTCACCAGCCCCGCCAAGGACAAGGTGGCCGAAACCCTCGCGGAGTTCCGCGGCCAGTACGCCTACAACCTCATGGACGATAACTACCGCGCCTTCAACTCCTCCGTGGCCCAGATCGTGCAGTGGGACGACCACGAGACGCTGAACAACTGGTATCCCGGGGAAGTGTTGGACGATAAGCGCTACACCCTCAAGAGCGTGGACACCCTGGCCGAGCGGGCCTACCGCGCCTTCCACGAATGGCAGCCGCTGGACGAGAAGATGGCGGTGGAGGGCCGGGTCTTCCGGAAGATCGCCTATGGCCCACTGCTGGATATCTTCGTTCTAGATATGCGATCTTTTAAGGACGCCAACCCGCGCGCCGGTTCCAAGGCCGACCGCGATGGCCACATCCTCGGGGCCGCGCAGGAGAAGTGGCTCATCGAAGGTCTGCGCTCCTCCACCGCGACGTGGAAACTTGTCGCCGCCGACCTGCCCCTGGGCATAGTCGTGCCGGATGGGAAGAGCGGGGATCAGGAGGCCGTGGCCAACGGGATACCCGGGGCCCCGAGCGGGCGCGAGAGCGAACTGGCGCGGATCCTGAGCGCTATCAAGCAAGTTCGCGGGGTGGTGTGGCTCACCGCCGACGTGCACTACACGGCGGCTCATCACTACTCCCCGGAACGGGCGACGTTCCAGGATTTCACCCCGTTCTGGGAATTCGTCTCCGGCCCGCTGCACGCCGGGGCTTTTGGACCGAACAAGATGGACGACACTTTCGGCCCGGAGGTGGTCTACGTCCACGCGCCGGGCGAGGAGCACCAGAACACCTCGCCGCTCGATGGTTTCCAGCACTTCGGTGAGGTGGACATCGACGGGGATTCCCGGGAGCTGACGGTGCGGTTGATGGATACTGCCGGGACGGTGCTGTGGAAGAAGACGCTGCAGCCCTGATCGGCGCAGGTAGCCTTGCCTTTCCTTGCTAGCGGAGCGAAAATTACTGGGATATAACCAGCAGTTGTGTTTGACTTCATCTTCGGGGTGCCCGCCCACCCGCTCTATGTCCACCTGGCCGTCGTCGCCCTGCCCGTGGCAGCCGCGCTGGCCGCGGCAGTCGCTGTGTCCAACCGGCTGCGCCGGCGTCTGGGAGCCCCGGCGGTGGCGCTGAGCGCCGTTGCCCTGGTGGGAACTCAGCTAGCCAAGTCCTCCGGCGAGGCCCTGCTGCGGCTGGCCGGGGCCTCTGAACACCACCCCGGCAAGGCGGCTACGCACGCCATGTTGGGGGAGTACTCGGTGTACAGCGCACTGGCACTGTTCATCGCCCTCACCGTTACCGTCCTGTTGGCGGCCCGCAGCTCAACCCCGGCGGCTCTCGCGCTGGCGGCTCGGGTGGGCACGGTCGGGATCGCCATCACCAGCGTGGTTCTGGTCGTCTGGGCCGGCCACGCGGGTGCGCATCTGACCTGGGAGAGAATGCCGAACCTGGCGGGCTAACACCGCCTGCACCACCCACGTACCAGCCCCACTACCCCCCACAGGACCCAGAAAGGTTCACCCACTCACCATGACGAATCCCACCAACCCCCCGGCCCCCCACCCCTCCGCACCCCAGGCCAGTAGCGACATCGAGACCCCGCGCCCGCACAAGAACGAAAGCCACGGTGGAACGGGCGCGAAGATGAACTGGCTGCGCGCCGGGGTCCTCGGGGCCAACGACGGCATTGTCTCCACCGCCTGCATCGTCCTCGGTGTGATCGCCGCCGGGTCCGATACCAGCCAGATCGTCCTGGCCGGTATCGCGGCAGCCGTCGCCGGCGCGGTCTCCATGGCCCTGGGCGAGTACGTCTCCGTGTCCGCCCAACGCGACACGGAGCACCGACTCATCGAGCTGGAAACCCACGAGCTGCGAGATATGCCCGAAGAGGAACACCACGAGCTGGTCGGCATCCTCCAGGGCTACGGCGTCTCCAGCTCCACCGCAGAGTCCGCTGCGCGCGAAATCGAGGCGAAGGACCCCCTGTCCGCGCACCTGCGCCTGGAGCTGGGCATCGACAGCGAGGACCTCACCAGCCCCTGGGCCGCCGCGATCTCCTCGGCCATTGCGTTCACGGCGGGGTCGCTGCTGCCGCTGCTCTCGGTGCTCATCGCTGCACACGGTTTCCGCGGGGTGGTGGTCACTGTCGTAACCCTGCTGACGCTCGCGTTGACGGGCGTGATTAGCGCGCGCCTGAGCGACACCAACCTGACCCGCTCCGTGCTGCGCCTGTTAATCGGCGGTGCCATCGGACTAGCCGTCACCTACGGAGCGGGCCACCTGTTCGGCACCTTCGCCTAGTACAGGCGGCGCCCCCGCTGCCTGAGCCGAATGACGGGATTCTTCTGGCCGGCCCCCAGAGCGATGATCTCCCCAGTTATGGCCCCGGCCACGCGGAGGTCGCGGTCGCTGGGCCCTTCGGGCGCGATGCTGGTCTTCGGCAGCCACATGTTCTCGGGGTCCGGCTCGCCCAGGTGGATCAAGCGCTCGTTGGCGACGTCAATCCAGTATCCCCGCGTCCCCATGAGCCTGTCCCGGTGGCCCTCGAATTCGTCGCGGCGCCACCCTTCTTCCGCAATCTTGAACACATAGGGGCACCACCCGTACCTGGATGGGACGACGTAGCGGGTGTCGGGGCTGACGCTCCAGTGCCCGCGGGCGGAGCTCCACACCTGTGCGTAAGAGTCCACGAGGGACATCCCCAGGCGGAAACGCTGGTAGCGATCCTCCGATACCGGCACCTCCTCGCTCTCCGCCCTGAGCTGGTGCAGGTTACCCGCGTCGGTGATATAGCGCCCCAGCCAGGCTTCCCGCTGGTCCGTGTAGGGGCCGGTGGGGTCCTTCTCGATGGTGTTGGGGATTGCCAATTCCGCGTCGTCCGGCAAGCGCTGGCGCACTGCGTAACCCCACAGGCGGGGGTGCCCCATCTTGAACAGCACGACGGTTTCCGGGGGCAGGAGGTCGTGGATCTGCTTGCGGGTGAGGTATCGCCCGGAACTGATTCGGCGCAGCAGGCTACGGGCGGTCGCCGCCTCCGCCCGCTGCTCCGGGGTGGGGTCCACCTCGTAACCGGAGAGTTGGCTGAGCACGATGAGCTCGACCACGTCGGAGATGTCGAGGACTTCCAGCATGGGGGCCAGCTGGCCGCCGGGAAACGCCTCCACGCCGCCGTAGCCTAGCAGTTCTGCGACGCGGCGCAGTAGATCTGGGGAAAGCGTCAACCTGTTGCGAGAGCCGTAGAGCTGCGCGGCGGTGAGTTTGTGCTGTCCGTTTTGGGGTGGGTTCTTGTCGGGCATGGGGGTTCCTGCCTCCCTTCTGACCCCGCGTGTGGGGTTAGTTTGCTCAGTTTTGAGCAGTCGCGCGGGCAATTTCCGGGGCGCTCGGGCTCGTTGCCGTCGAGCCCGAAAAACCCTGCTCAAGCCGTTCATAGGGTTGGCCTTCGCTCCCACCCGGCCCCAATGGCCCGATTAAGCCACTCTTTGTGCGCCATGTTCAACAAACGAACTTACCCCATACCGTCAATTGCGGCCCGCTTGCAATCATCTTTTTACTGCAAATTTCTTGTCGCCCGGATTCCGCAGCGCTAAGTTCATCGTTGATAGCTCACAACAGCACTTCTAAAGCCCCCACTTCCTCGACCGACGGCAAGGAACCCCCATGCCCGAACACAACCCCACGGGGCCTGGACGCATTGTCGCGATCATCGCGGCCAGCGCACTCGGAATCATCGTCCTCGCCAGCCTCACCTACTTCGCCCTCAATGCCCTCACGGACAGGACGAACCCCGCCGACGTGGCAAACCAGCCGATGCTTCGGCCCACTCCCACCGCCCCCGGCGGGGACAAGTGCTCAGTGGACACCGTGCGCTTGAGCCCGGATGCCGCCTACGTGGATGCGGTGCGCTACTGCGAGGGCGACTGGCTGCTGGGACGCAGCTCGGATGGGCAGAAGGGTTCCCTCTTCCACTGGCTCAATGGGCGGTGGACGGCCTATCCACCCCAGGGCACCACGCCCAACAACCAGCAGTGTTACTCCGGCCCCGCGCTGGACAGCGATCAAGTTCCCACTGGAGTGCGCCCCCAGATCGTCACGTGCCCCCAGGATCAACCTGTGCCAGAGCAGACCTCCCAGTCGCCGCAGCCCCCGGCTAACCGCTACATCACCAGCATTCAGGTAGGCGATGCGGTGGTGAACGCCTCCGCCCCCGCCTGTGATGGGCGGACCATCCTCATCGTGGATTCCGTCATTGCGCGCCCGGGCACGGACGTCCCCCGAGCCATTGCGGATTCCATCCGGGCTCATTCGGGGTCCGCCTACACCCTGCCGGGCCAGTGCCCCTCCTTACGCGCCCAGTACGAGGGCTCTGACGTGTACGCGATCTACCGCGACTATGGCCAGGACAAGTCGGCGGCCTGCACCGCGCGGCGCAATCTCGGCGGTCACGCCCGAGTCCTGGATTCTTCCGGAAACTACGGGGATCCCTGTGATTGATCTTTTTCGGGAGCGTTCCCCGTTGCCCTGGCAGGGTTCCCACCGTCTTTGTTCTCTTGAGGACGCCAATCCACCCATCGTTTACCGAAAGGCCCGCTTCGCCTTGACCCACCTCCGCCGCGCTTCGGCCGCCACTGCCCTGCTGCTGTTACTGCCCCTGTCCGCCTGCAACTCCGATTCAGGCATGACCAGCAACGCCCCTTCCTCTAGCCCCTCGGCTCCCGATTCTGCTGCCCCCAGCTCCTCTGCTCCCAGCCCCTCAGCCCCAGCTCCGCCCATAGCCCCACCGGCCCCAGCTCCATCACCGACCCCAGCGTGCTCCGGCCTCAGTGGCCCGGAGGCCGCCCAGAAGTGGCTGGCGGAGGTACCGGACCCCAAGGGTTGGCAATTCGATACCCAGTACGCGGATACCAACGGCTACGACCAGTGCGCCCCGCTGTCCTGGGTCATCCTGCCGATCAGCCACGGCACCTCTAGCTCCCCGTACCACATCATGCTGTTCAACCATGGCCAGTACATCGGCACGGCTACCAAGCAGCCTTACGGATACGCACCAACGGTTTCCCGCACCTCCCCGGAAAGTATCGCGGTGACATATCACTGGCCGCAGCCGGGTGAGACGAATGTCAATAAGACCGGGGAGACTCATGCCCAGTTCACCTGGGATGAGGGAGCCCAGCACGTCGTCATGGATGGCGACGTTCCCCCGGAGCGTTAAACCGATAAACCTGCGCTGCAGATGAAAGTGAGTATCCTGGGCCGCGCAGTCATGCCAATCTACGTAGACCTTGGAGGTCAAAAACACCGTGAGTGATCTCAGCTCCCTCAACATCGCCGTCGTCGCGACCGACGGTTTCGAAGACTCCGAACTGACCAGCCCCGCAGAGGCCCTCAAGCAGGCCGGGGCCACGGTCGAGGTCCTCTCCACCGAAAGCGGCACCATCGAGGGCAAGAAGGGCGAGAAGGTGGAGGTCACCAAGACCACCGCCAGCGCCAACGCCGCCGACTACGACGGGCTGCTCCTGCCCGGGGGCACCGCCAACGCCGACCACATCCGCCAGGACGAGGCCGCCGTGGCCCTGGTCAAGGCCATTGTGGAGGCCGGTAAGCCCACGGGCGTCATTTGCCACGGCGGATGGATCCTGACGGACGCAGACGTGGTCCGCGGCCGGACCATGACCTCTTACCCCAGCCTGAAGACCGACCTGAAAAACGCCGGGGCAACCTGGGTGGACGAAGAAGTGGTCGTGGACAACGGGCTGGTCAGCTCCCGCACCCCGGAGGACCTACCTGCCTTCAACGCCAAGCTGGTGGAGGAGATGGGCGAGGGCATCCACCGCTAACTCCCCCTAGTTGGTCTGGGTGATCGGCAGGTACAGCCGATCCCCGGCCTCACTGAACTCGCGGGACTTCTCCGCCATTCCGGCCTCGATGGCCTCCACGGAGGTCAGGCCGTTTTCGCGGGCATACTCCCGCACATCCTGGCTGATCTTCATCGAACAGAACTTCGGCCCGCACATGGAGCAGAAGTGGGCCGTCTTTGCGGGCTCCGCCGGCAGCGTCTCATCGTGGTAATCCAGCGCGGTATCCGGGTCCAGAGCCAGCGCGAACTGATCATGCCAGCGGAACTCGAAGCGCGCTTTGCTGAGGGCGTCGTCCCGCTCCTGCGCCTTGGGGTGCCCCTTGCCCAGATCCGCAGCGTGTGCTGCGATCTTGTAGGTAATCACGCCCACCTTCACGTCATCACGGTTGGGCAAGCCCAGGTGCTCCTTGGGCGTGACGTAACACAGCATGGCCGTTCCGGCCTGGCCGATGATCGCCGCGCCGATGGCGGAGGTGATGTGGTCGTAGCCCGGCGCGATATCCGTGGCCAGGGGCCCGAGGGTGTAGAAGGGGGCACCGTCGCACCAGTCCTCCTCCCACTCCACATTCACCGGGATCTTGTGCATTGGGATGTGGCCGGGGCCCTCGATCATCACCTGCGCGCCCCGGGATCGTGCAATGTGAGTCAACTCGCCCAGCGTTTTAAGCTCGCTCAGCTGCGCTTCGTCGTTGGCGTCCGCAATAGAACCGGGCCGCAACCCATCGCCGAGGGAGAAGGTGACATCGTACTTCGCGAGGATGTCGCACAGCTCCTCGAACTGGGTGTACAGGAAAGACTCCCGGTGCTCCTTGAGGCACCAGGCGGCCATGATGGACCCGCCGCGGGAGACGATGCCCGTCACCCGCTCGGCGGCCAGGGGCACGTAGCGCAGGAGAACGCCCGCGTGAATGGTCATGTAGTCCACGCCCTGCTCGCACTGCTCGATGACGGTATCCCGGTAGATCTCCCACGTCAGCTCCGCGGGGTCCCCGTTGACCTTCTCCAGGGCCTGGTAAATAGGCACCGTGCCGACCGGGACCGGGGAGTTGCGCAGAATCCACTCGCGGGTCTCATGGATGTCATTGCCGGTGGAGAGGTCCATAATGGTGTCCGCACCCCAGCGGGTGGCCCACACCATCTTCTCCACCTCCTCCGCGATGCTGCTGGTCACGGCGGAGTTGCCCATGTTCGCGTTGATCTTCACCGCGAAGTTACGGCCGATGATCATTGGCTCGATCTCCGGGTGGTTATGGTTCGCGGTGATCACCGCGCGACCGGACGCGACCTCGCGGCGCACAAACTCCGGGTCGAAGCCCTCCCGGTGGGCGATGTACGTCATCTCCGGGGTGACGATTCCCGCCCGCGCCCAAGCCAACTGGGTCTGCACCTTGATCTCCGGGTGCTCCTCGCTAGCGGGGGCCGCGGCCGGCTTCTCCCACTCGTCGCGAAGCTTGGGCAGGCCCACCTTCAAGTCCAGCTTCGGATCGGATTCGGTGTAGATCCCGGAGGTGTCGTACACCTCAAAGTCCTCGCCGGTGGTCAGCTCGATGGCCCGGGCGGGGATCCGCATCGTCGTCGTGGAACCATCCGTGTTGGTGTGGGTGACCTCGTGGTACACCTTGCGGCTGCGGTAAATCGGGCCGGTGGTGACCTCTCCCTCCTGCGGAGGCGCGGACTTCTTCGCGCGGGCCTGGGCGGCCTTGGAGGTGGCAGTACTGGTAGTCATGGTTTTCCTTCCTTCGCCAGCATTATCCGGGCAGGTTCAAACGGTCGACCCCTTGATGTATCCCGGGGGTCCTCTCAGCATGCGGGGCAAGGTGCAGGCACCTTGTAGGCACGCTCCCGTGTTTGGGTGAAGTTGTGTGCAGCCCAGCGTACACACGGCGGCCCTGGGCCCCACATCGAAAAGTGATGTGCGTTATACTGCGCCCATGTCGCATTTCCGCGGGCACACCCTCCTTCTGTGCCGCGGCGGGGCTTAGTCGCTAGGAAAAGGCCGGCACTCCGTCGCGGGGTTTGGCATGCCGGCCAGGATTCCTAGCAGCTTCGTACTCTCCACTTTTCAACACCCGGATTGAGGATCCCCCGAGAATGACAACCCCCGACACCTTTATCGCCGCCCCCGCCCGCATCGAAACCCCCAACGGCGATATCCCCCAGGGCCAGCCCAGTTGGAACAAACAGCGTAATTCGACGATGCGCAATCACCGCTACCAGCCCTTCTTCACCGAAGTGGACCATATCACGCTGCCGGACCGCACGTGGCCGGACAAGGTCATCGACCGAGCCCCCCAGTGGTGCGCCGTGGACCTGCGCGACGGCAACCAGGCCCTGATCGACCCGATGAGCCCCGAACGCAAGCGCCGCATGTTCGAGCTGCTGGTGACAATGGGCTACAAGGAAATCGAGGTGGGCTTCCCCTCCGCCTCGCAAACGGACTTCAACTTCGTCCGCGAGATCATCGAGAAGGACATGATCCCGGAGGACGTGACCATCCAGGTGCTGGTGCAGTGCCGCGAGCACCTGATCCGGCGGACCTTCGAGGCCTGCCAGGGGGCCAAGAACGTCATCGTCCACTTCTACAACTCCACCTCCATCCTGCAGCGCCGAGTGGTGTTCCGGAAGGACCAGGAGGCCATCAAGAAGATCGCCACGGATGCCGCCACACTGGTCAAGACCATCGCCGCGGACTACCCCGGCACCAACTGGCGCTGGGAGTACTCGCCCGAATCCTTCACCGGCACGGAGGTGGAGTACGCCAAGGAGGTCTGCGACGCGGTCGTGGATGTGATGGACCCCTCCCCCGACAACCCCATCATCTTGAACCTGCCCTCCACGGTGGAGATGATCACCCCCAACGTGTACGCGGATTCCATCGAGTGGATGCACCGCAACCTGAACCGGCGGGATTCCATCATTATCTCCCTGCACCCCCACAACGACCGGGGCACAGGTGTGGCCGCCGCGGAACTGGGGTACATGGCCGGAGCGGACCGCATCGAGGGGTGCCTGTTCGGCAACGGGGAGCGCACCGGCAACGTCTGCCTGGTCACCCTGGGCCTGAACATGCTGACGCAGGGCGTGGATCCCCAGATCGACTTCAGCGACATCGACCAGATCCGCCGCACGGTGGAGTACTGCAACCAGTTGCGCGTCCCGGAGCGTCACCCCTACGGCGGGGACCTGGTCTTCACGGCCTTCTCCGGTTCCCACCAGGATGCGATCAACAAGGGCATCGACGCGATGGCCAGCAAGGTCACCCAGGGTGCCTCCGTGCGGGACGTGGCCGCGGAGGACCTGCAAAAGGAAATCTGGGAGGTGCCCTACCTGCCGATCGACCCGAAGGATGTGGGCCGCACCTACGAGGCCGTCATCCGGGTGAACTCCCAGTCCGGCAAGGGCGGGGTGGCCTACATCATGAAGACCGACCACAACCTGGACCTGCCGCGCCCAATGCAGGTCGAGTTCTCCTCCGTGGTCCAGGCCGTGACGGACGCCGAGGGTGGCGAAGTCAACCCCAAGGCCATGTGGGACATCTTCGCCGGGGAGTACCTGGACCGGGTGCAACCCATTGAGGCCATCTCCCTGACCGTCGATGGCGGCCAGAACGAAGGGGAGGAGGCGAAGGTCACCGCCCAGATCGAGTACCGGGGTGAGCCGCGCACCATCCAGGGTCGCGGCAACGGTCCGGTTGCTGCCTACTGCAACGCCCTGGAATCCCTGGGCGTGGATGTGGAGGTCCAGGAGTACTCCCAGCACGCCCGCACGTCTGGGGACGACGCCGAGGCCGCCGCGTACGTTTTGGCGGAGGTCAATGGCGCGAAGGTGTGGGGGGTTGGAATCGCCGGTTCCATCACTTACGCCTCCCTGAAGGCCATTACCTCTGCGGCCAATCGGGGCTTCAGCACCGGCTAGCCCAGGGCGGTGAATAGGTTTCGCCCCCGCTGCCCGGTTAAGCTTTCCCCATGACAGATCACGACTCGGGCGCGCCCCCAGCACCGCGTTCCGGCTCGGGATCTCCGCGTCAGAAGCCCGCTTCCCGCAGGCCCCGGCGCCGCGTCCGCCGCCAGGCGGGGGCCCCGAGACCTCGCCAGCAGCCCACCTCCCCGGCGGCGCGTCGAGACAGTATTCCCACGGTTCAGGCCGCCCCGTGCGCGGCCGTCGCCATCGCGACGAGTGGCATTCACCCCACGACTTCTCGGCTCATCGCCGTGTCCGTAGTCTTCTACGCCCAGCCCCCGGTGGATGGCGGGGTGGGCCCGGAGCTGGGGGCCTGGACCGTGCACTTGAATCCCGGGGAGGATGCGGGCCCTTGGCATCTGCACGGCTATCAGGTGGGCCAACTGGCCCAGGCCCCGGGGTTTGCGTCCGTCGCCCGGGAGCTCCGCTCGGCCCTGGAGGGCCGCACCCTACTGCTGCACCAGGCCGCGCACACGTGGGGTTTCATCACCCAGGAGTACGCCCGCGCCAAGCGGGCCGCGCAGCGCAGCCGCCGGGGCAAGTCCAAGAACCGTCCCCCGAAGACCATCCCAACCCCAGTCCCCGCGGCAATCATTGACACGTTGACCACCGCCCGGATGCAGGCGGTGGACTGCTACGACTTCCGGTTGCGGGCCATCGCCGAGCGCTACGCCGAGCAGCCCGGCCAATTCGGTGGCCTGCTGGAGGTCCCGGCGGCCGCTCTGCCGGAGGTGCGTGCGGAGGCCTCCCACGCCCGGGCGGCGATTCCGGCGGACACCCTGCTGGAGGCCGATGCGCGCCTTATTCCCGCGCTGCACCGGGCCCAGTTGCGGGCGCGGGAGGCGGGGCACGGGGAGATTGCGGAGTTGGTGCCCGCGGACCTCGTCCCGGACCGGTTTGGGCTGGCCCGCTCGGCGGTGCGGGTCGACGCGGCTGGGGCTCCGCGTCCCCTGCTGAACCCGGGGGTAGTTCCCGCGGGCGGCCCCCTGGTGGAGGGCATGGAGTTTGTGGTCAGCCCGGATGTGGCGACGGACCCCGACGAGCTCATTGCCCGCGGAGTCGCGGCGGGCCTGGTGTACAGCGAGAAGCTCAACCGCTCCAGCAGCCTGGTGGTGTGTAATACCAGCCACGAGCTGCGGGGGAAGGCCATGCATGCCCACCGCAAAGCGATCCCCCTGCTCAGCGACACCGATTTCCTCGCCCTCCTTGCGGATGTGCGGCCGGGCCAGCCGGCCATTGCGGACGCCAAGAACCAGCGCGCTTATCGGCCGACCCCCTCCACCTCCCGGGAACCCAACCGGAGGAGCAACCGGGGGAAGAAGCCCGCGAAGAAGTCAGCAGAGCCCAACGCGGCACAGCCCCGGCGTTCGCGGCGCCGGCGCCGGCGGGGTTCGTCCCGGGGATAAACCACCATGGACATCGCCGCCGGGGACTACACCGCCGCCATCTCCCCCTTCGGCGGCGGGATCCGCGCCCTCACCTATCGAGGGCGCCCTCTGCTGCACAGTTATCCGGCCGAGGAATTCCCGCCGCTGTCCGCAGGCATCGTGCTGGCACCCTGGCCCAACCGAACCACCGACGGGGTTTTCGCCCACGAGGGCCGAGTCCACCGGCTGAACATCACCGAGCCCGCGCGGGCCACGGCAATTCACGGCTTCGTGGGTTCTCAGCGCTGGGAACCCACCGACGGCGGGCAAGATTGGGCTACCCTCCGCCTTCGCTTGCAGCCCCAGCCGGGGTGGCCCTGGCCGATGACCTTCACCGCCACGTGGCGGCTCCACCCCCTGCGCGGGCTACGCGCCACGGTACGGGTGCGCAATGACGACCCCGCAGCTTCATGCCCGCTGGGCCTGGGCTGGCACCCCTATCTCAGTGCCCAGGGCACCCCGCTGGACCAGTGCATCCTCACCCTCCCGGCCAGCACCAACCTGCCGTTGGACCCGGTGCGCAACGTGCCGGTTGGCCCGTCCATCCCCGCGGCCGAGATAGTGGATCCCGCCGGGCAGGCGATGTCCGGGTTGTGGCTGGACCACTGCTTTGGCGGCGTAGACCCCGGCGCGGAGATCACGTTGCGAGACCGCGAGACCGGGGCGGGTGTGGCCCTCAACGCGGATGCCCCCTTCCGGTGGTACCAGGTGTTCACGGCGGATCCCGCCCGGCGGGAGGGCTTCCCTGGAGTGGGCCGGGCCGTGGCGGTGGAACCCATGACCTGTCCACCGGATGCGCTGCGCAGTGGGCGCGATCTCGTGGTCCTCGCGGCCGGTGAACAGCGTGAATTCGCCTTGCGGGTGCGCGCGGTTGGTGGCGTCCACAGGAGAGTAGAGCAGTAACCCCAAGAGTGGAGGATTCCAAACGTTGGAAAATTCTTCTAATTGGGTGGCCGGGGGTTAGGCTGAAGTAGAAATGCTACTGTCGGATCCAAAACTTCCTGGAGGTTCCATCAGCCATGCCAGCTGAAGGCCTGCGCCTGGACGCATCCTGGGTGGACTACGCAATCGTCGCGGTCTACTTCCTTTTTGTTCTAGGCATCGGATGGGCTGCGAAATCAAAAGTTTCCAGTTCCATCGACTTCTTCCTTTCCGGCCGAGCCTTGCCCGCCTGGGTAACGGGATTGGCCTTTATTTCTGCCAACCTCGGTGCCGTGGAAATCGTCGGCATGTCCGCCAACGGCGTGCAATACGGCTTCGAGACGATGCACTACTTCTGGATCGGCGCCATCCCCGCGATGGTGTTCCTGGGCATCGTGATGATGCCCTTCTACTACGGCTCCAAAGTGCGCTCCGTCCCCGAATTCATGCGCAGGCGCTTCGGCAACGGCGCGCACCTCGTCAACGGCATCTCCTTCGCCACGGCGCAGCTGCTCATCGCCGGCATTAACCTGCTGCTGCTCGCAAAGGTCGTGAACTCCCTGCTCGGCTGGCCCCTGTGGGTCACGCTGGTCATCGCCGCCATCATCGTGCTGTCCTACATCACCCTCGGGGGGCTCTCGGCCGCCATCTACAACGAGGTGCTGCAGTTCTTCATCATTGTCGCCGCCCTGCTGCCACTGACTCTCATCGGCCTGCACAAGGTGGGCGGCTGGGGTGGCCTCAAGGACAAGGTGGTGGACCCCAACCACTTCCACGCCTGGCCCGGTACGGAAATTTCCGGCTTCGCCAACCCCGTCGTCTCCGCCATCGGCCTCATCTTCGGGCTCGGCTTCGTGCTCTCCTTCGGTTACTGGACCACGAACTTTGTGGAAGTGCAGCGCTCCATGGCGGCCGATTCCCTCTCCGCAGCGCGCAAAACCCCGATCATCGGCGCCTTCCCGAAGATGTTCGTGCCGTTCATCGTCATCATCCCCGGCATGATCGCAGGGGCTATCGTCACGCCGATCGTCAACGGCTCCGCCGAGCCGAATGACGCAATGCTCTACCTCATGCGGGACCTGCTGCCCAACGGTCTGCTGGGCGTGGCCCTGGCCGGGCTGCTCGCCGCTTTCATGGCGGGCATGGCGGCCAACATCTCCGCCTTCAACACGGTGTTCTCCTACGACATCTGGCAGGCCTACGTCGTTAAGGACAAGGACGATGACTACTACCTGAAGGTAGGGCGCGTCGCCACGGTCGCGGCCACCGTCATCGCCGTGTTCACCGCGCTGTTGGCCTCCAACTTCGGCAACGTGATGGACTACTTGCAGACGCTGTTCGGCTTCTTCAACGCCCCGCTGTTCGCCACGTTCATCCTGGGCATGTTCTGGAAGCGCATGACCCCCACGGCCGGTTGGGTCGGCCTGGTCTGCGGTACCGGCGCGGCCATCACCTACTGGGCCATCGCCACCTTCGGCAATACCGGGCTGGCCTTCTTCAGCCTGCCGGGGCAGGGCACCGCGTTCGTCGCCGCGTCCCTGGCCTTCGTGGTGGACATCCTCGTCTCCATCGCGGTGTCCCTGGTTACCAAGCCGAAGCCCGATAGCGAACTCGTTGGTTTCGTCCGCTCCGTGACCCCCAAGGAGCACCTCACCGACGCCGCGGAGGCAAACCTCCCCTGGTTCCGGCGTACGGTGCCGCTGGGCATGTTGTGCCTGGCCATGGTGCTCGTCCTCAACATCATCTTCGCCTAGGGCGATGGACCCCATAGGAGGAAAAACACCATGACTCAGCAACAACCCCAGTCCCCCGCCAAGCGAAGCCAACGCATCCACGGGGCCGGAGCCTTCGATATCCGCAATGTCATCGGGGCCCTGCTCGGCATCTACGGCGTGGTCCTGCTTATCAGCTACTTCCTGCTCAGCCCCGGTACGGACATGACCACCGGGCAGGCCAAGGATGCCAGCTACAACCTGTGGACCGGCCTGGCCCTGGCCCTCGCCGCTATCGTGTTCTTCATCTGGACGAAGGTGGACCCGATCAAGATCGTGGAACCCGCCCCAGGGGAGGCGGTACAGGCGCAGGAAAGGGCATGACCATGGCAGACCACGGCGACGGCGACCAGGGCACCGGGCACTCCTTCCGCGTCACCCGGACCAACCTCGCCGACGGCCGCGAACTGCTGTACTTCGACGATGATCCCGCCTTCGTCTCCGGCGAGCGCACCCGCGAGCTCACCGACCGCCGGGATTTGCCCCCGGCGGCCACTCAGTCGGAAATGCGGCAGGATCCCCTGACTGGCCAGTGGTATGTGTACGCCGCGCATCGGATGAACCGCACGTTCATGCCCCCGGCGAATGAAAACCCGCTGGCCCCCACCCGCCCGGGCGAATTGCCCACGGAGATCCCGGCCGATGAGTACGACGTGGTGGTTTTCGAAAACCGCTTCCCCTCCCTGTCGATGCACACCGCACCGGCTGCGAGCGCCCAGGTGGATGGGGATTCGCTGTTTCCCCGCGCCGCTGCGGTGGGGCGGTGCGAGGTGGTCTGTTTTACTTCGGACGCCACCCTGAGCTTTCGCGACCTGCCCCTTCGCCGGGCCCGCACGGTCGTGGAGGCCTGGGCTCACCGGACCCGCGAGCTGGGTGAACTGCCGGGGGTGAAGTACGTTTACCCCTTCGAGAACCGGGGCGCCGAGATTGGCGTGACGCTTCAGCACCCCCATGGGCAGATCTATGCCTATCCCTTCGTCCCACCGCGGGCAGCGGAGATCGCCGAACGCTCCGCGGCGTATTGGCGTGAGCATGGCCGGGACCTGTTCACGGATGTTCTAGCTGCAGAAGTGCGGGCTGGGACGCGCATTATCGCGCAGGGCGAGCACTTCACGGCGTATGTCCCGGCGGCTGCCAAGTGGCCGGTGGAGGCGATGCTGATGCCGAATCGGCCGGTGGCGAACTTCGCGGAGTTGGCTGCGGCGGAGAAGCACGAGCTGACCGTGATGTACCTGGATCTCTTGCGGCGGGTGGATCGGTTTTTCGAGGGGGTAGATCGCACCCCGTATATCGCTTCCTGGAATCAGGCGCCCGTTGGGGGTGCCGCGCAGGGTTGCGGCGGGATGCGACTGTACCTGCAGCTCTACTCGATGATGCGATCCCCGGGACGGATGAAATTCCTCGCCGGTAGCGAATCTGGGCAGGAGGCGTGGATCTCGGACACCACCCCAGAAGCCATTGCGCAGCGCTTGAGGGACATCGCGTAAATACCGCGTAAAGAAAGAGCGAGGGGGATAGGGAGAAGTAGGCATGGCAAGCATCAACTGGATATCCACCCGCCCCGCCGAGCGGGCAAGTGCCGATGTGAACACGTTGTTTGTCCGGGAGTACGGGCACAAACCAGCGGGGGTGTGGTCCGCGCCGGGTCGGGTAAACCTGATCGGGGAGCACGTGGACTACGCCGGAGGGATTAGTGTCCCTTTCGCGCTGTCGCAGCGGACTTGCGTCGCCGTGAAACAAAACAACATGGGGTCTTACCGCATTGTGTCCCGCATTGGTAAACCGGAGGAAATCCAACGGTTCACAATTTCAGTGAGTGATGTAGGACCGGGGCGACCGCAGAATTGGGCCGGATATGCGCTTGGCGCGGTATGGGCGGGAGTTGAGGAGGGGGCAATTGATCCTGCGCTCGGGGGCCTGGATATCGCGGTGGAGTCCGATGTTCCCGTGGGCGCGGGCTTATCCAGTTCGGCGGCCCTGGAATGTTCTACCGCCCTGGCCGCAGCCGAGCTCGTGGGCGCGGAAAAGGCAGACAGAACTGCGTTGATGCGGGCCTGCATACGTGCTGAGAATGAGGTTGTGGGGGCCTCTACTGGGGGTTTGGACCAGCAAATCTCCCTATTTGGTCGGGCCGGTCATGCGTTGGCCATCGACTTTTCCCAGGCAACCGCGCGGCACATTCCGTTCGACATAGCTCTACGGGATTTGTCCATTTTGATCGTGAATACGCGGGCTCCGCATTCTCTGGCTGATGGGCAATATGCGGCGCGGCGGAGAGTGATTGATGGAGTGACGAGCAGCCTCGGCGTAGACAGCCTGCGTTTCGCCGAGGACGCCGTGGCGCGTGCGGCTGAGTGGGCAGCGGCTCATGGCCCGTCACCGGACGAGCCGATTGTGGACTCGGAACTGGATTGGTGGCGGGGGGTTGTGGCCCGTCGAGTACGCCATGTGGTCACCGAGATCGACCGCACGGAACGCGCAATCGCGCAGCTCGAGGCGGGGGATTTGCACGAGTTCGGTGCATCCATGCTGGCCAGCCATGCCTCGCTGCGGGATGACTACGAGGTCACGATCCCAGAGCTGGACTTGGCCGTGGCGGAGGCAATGGACGGCGGTGCTTGGGGCGCCCGCATGACCGGTGGGGGTTTCGGGGGTTCCGTCATTGCGCTGTTGCCGCGTGATCGGGTCGAGCAGGCTGCCAACTCCATCTATGAAGCATTCGGCAAGCGCGATTTCAATGTACCCGAGTTCGCCGTCGCGGTGCCCGGCGATGGGGCCCGGAGGGAGCGGTAGCCAATTCTTCCGGACGCCTACAGCGGCGCGCTCACCCCGCACCACAGGCCCGGGAGCGGTGCCCACCCCTACCGCTTACCTGTTGCCTGCGGCACCTCTGCACCACCGCGCCGCCACACCCCTGCCGCCACACCCCGCCGGCTGGGCAATCGAAAAACCATCCGATCGAACACCCACACCAACCCACCTGCGACCCCACCCCACCCAGCCGTTTTTACCGCCCCCATACCACCAAACCCCCCAACCCCCGACACCACACCGGTAAAAACCCCACACCACACCAACCACCACCAGCACACCAACCACCACCGGGGCCGTCGTGGCGGGTTTGTGATCCCACCGACGCGTTCAGCGTGCACGCGGTGACCGTCAACCGCCAGCACCTCGCCACCGCCCAGGTGTGCGCCCCGGACGACCCGGAGGTGGTCATCAGCGATATCGCCACCCGCCTAGCCGTACGCTTAGGCATCTCCACCGCCTACGCGGTGCGGTCCTGCGACGTCGGGATGCTCGCCGCCACCTACCCGGCGATTGCTACCTGCCTGGCCACCGGGGCGTTCAGCTTCGCCCACATGACCGGCCTAGCCGACGACCTCCCCGCCGTGCCACCAGCCCACCGCCAGAAGGTGGACACCACCATCGCCACCAAGGTGCTCACCCCCACCCGGGCATGCCAAGCCGTACCCGCCGTGCGGTGTGTCCACCGGCGGGTGCAGGCCATCATCGCCGAGATCTGCCCCCCCAGCCCGGCCCACCGACACCGACGAGGTCCCCACCCCACCACCTTCGGCGGGGACCTTGTCGATCGACACCCGCGACGAGAACACCACCACCGCCGAGGCGCTTATCGCCCTGATCCGCGGGCAGTTGACCACCTCGGTGACCGTCAACCTCTACGCCCCGCGCAGTAACCCCCAGCAGTTATCCACCGCCACCGCCGGGCTGACCGACACCCAACGCGCCCGGTGGGTGCCCAGGATCACCCACACCCGGGCTGTGGGGTGGGCCTACACCCGCGGGTACGCGCCCAGCGACGCGGTGCGGGCGATGGTCACCGGCCGGGACGGGACTTGCCGGTTGTCCAGCTGCGGCGTGGACGCCGCCGAATGCCAGATCGACCACATCACCCGGTTCGACCGCACCACCCCCACCGGTGGGGGCCCGACGGTGACCGGGAACCTGCCATGCCTCTGCGTGTTCCACCACCGGGTGAAAACCTCCGGCCACTGGGACGTCACCATGGCCGGTGACGGCACCCAAGCATGGACCAGCCACGGCGACGGGCACGTCATCATCACCGAACCCGGCGGGCCGCTACGCCGAGCATCGTTCACCCACCGGGCCACCAACCGCGCGAGAATACTCACCGACCGCAACAACCAACTCAAACCCCCACCCGACAACGAACCCCCCCTTCCAACCTCCACACCACCCACACCCGCACCCACCCAGGGCACGCGGGCCACCCACCCACGCCCACCCCCCGGGGAGAACGCGAACAACCCTCCTCCCCCGCGCGTGCCCACCGCAACCCGTAGAGACCGTTAGCTAAGTTGGTGGGGGTGAAACACCCTCAGGAACAGAGTCCCCGCCGCATGAGCCTGCGCAGTCGCATCGCCTGTGCAGCCGCCGACGCTGCTACTCGAGCGTCCCGCGCCACCGGGAGAGGCGCCGGCGGCATGGTCGGCGGCCTCGTGGCCAACGCAATCGACCCGAACCTGCTCCACCAACTGGGGCAGGGACGCCCCACCGCCCTAGTCACCGGCACCAACGGCAAGTCCACCACCACCCGCATGCTCGCCCACGCCCTACGCACGGGTCACACAGTGGCGACTAACGAGGGCGGGGACAACATGGACGCAGGAGTCATCTCCGCCCTCCTCGCCGGGCGCCGCGCCGATGTGGTCGCACTCGAGGTCGACGAGCTGCACGTCCCTGCGATCGCGGACAAGCTCGACGCCTCCGTCCTCGTCCTGCTCAACCTCTCCCGGGACCAACTGGACCGCGTCGGCGAGATCAACAAGATCGAGCGCGTGCTGCGGGACTGCATCAATTCCCGCCCGGACATGACCGTCATCGCCAACTGCGACGATGTCCAAGTCACCTCCGCCGCCTGGGAATCCCCGAACGTGGTGTGGGTCTCCGCCGGGGCGGGGTTCGTGGGAGATTCCACCAGCTGTCCGCGCACCGGCGGCAACATAGTTCGGGAACCCTCCACCCCAGACCACCCCGGCGACTGGTACGCCGTCAAGCGTCTCCCCGACGGCAGCGAATTCCGCCGACCCACGCCCCACTGGTCGATCACGCCGGAGGGAATACACACGCGCGATGGGGGCGTCCTGCCTCTCGACCTGACCCTCCCCGGCAACGCCAACCGCGGCAACGCCACCCAAGCCATCGCCGCAGCCGTGGCCATGGGCATCGAAGCCGAAACCGCAGCCCGCGCCACCGAGAAGGTGGACAACGTCGCCGGCCGCTATTCCACCGTCAACCTCGACGGCCGCCACGTCCACCTCATGCTGGCGAAAAACCCCGCCGGGTGGCAGGAGGCGCTATCCATGGTGGACCGCACCGCTGATTCCCTTGTGATCTCCGTCAACGGCCAAGTGGCCGACGGCCAAGACCTGTCCTGGCTGTGGGATGTCCGCTTCGAAAACTTCGAGGGAGTCCACGTCGTGGCTGCCGGGGAGCGGGCTACGGACCTGGCCGTGCGGCTCGGCTACGCGAGCGTGGACCACGACCTCATCGCAGACACCGTCGCCGCGATCCGGGCCTGCGACCCCGGCCGGGTGGAGGTGCTTGCCAACTACACGGCCTTCCGCGACCTCAAGCGCGCCCTCGACCGCGAAGGCGCCACCCCCGCCAACCCCAAGGAGCACCAATGAGCGAAGTGACGGATGCCCCCACCAAACCCGGCTCCGCGGAACTGAACATCGGCCTCATCCTGCCCGATGTTCTGGGCACCTACGGCGACGACGGCAACGCCCTTGTCCTGCGGCAACGCGCCCGGATGCGTGGGATCACGGCGGATATCGTCCCGATTCACCTCGGCGACGCCGTACCCGAAACCCTCGACCTCTACACCGTCGGCGGGGGCGAGGACACAGCCCAGATCCTCGCCGCAGACCACCTCATCTCCGACGGCGGCATCGTCCGAGCGGTCACCGCCGGCCGCCCCGTACTCGCCATCTGCGCCGGCCTGCAGGTGTTCGGCGAATCCTTCAGCGCCTCCGGTCGCATGGTTCAAGGCCTAGGGCTTTTGGACGCCACCACCTCAGCGCTCGCCAAGAGGATGATCGGGGAGATAGCGTCCGATCCCACAGCCCTGCCGGGGCAGCTAACAGAACCGCTGACGGGGTTTGCCAATCACATGGGCGCCACCATCTTGGGCCCGGATGCCCAACCCCTCGGAAAACTCACCCGCGGCACGGGGAACACCGACCGGCACGGAGCACAAACAGCGGGGCTGAACAGCGGTGACGCGGACCACCAGGTGCGGGCCGAGGGCGCAGTCCAAGGATCCGTGGTGGCCACCTACATGCATGGCCCCACACTGGCCCGTAACCCCCAGCTCGCCGACTACCTACTGGCCACGGCCATGGGCACCACTATTGCGGAGCTACCGCCGCTAGAGGGCGATCGTGCCGAGCAGGTCACCCAGGAGGTCGCCCAGCTCCGGCGCGAGAGGCTCAAGCTGTAAGCCGACTGCGCTAGCGCCCGATCTTCAGGGCGTGCTTCATCATGGGGATCTGTAGCGGTACTCGGATGAAAGCAATTGCCCGGGCAATAGGCTTCGCGCTGCGCCAATCCCAGGCCATTTTGATGTTGCCCGGCCACACCGCCAGCAGGAATAGGGCGCAGGCCTTCCCCAGCACGGGCCGCAACTGCGGCTTGGCGAAGCTCGCGATCAGCAGGGTGCTGAGCCCCAGCTCCATCACGCCGGACCCTAGCGACCAATCGCGCTGGGTGCCGGGCAACTCCTCCGGGACGATGTTGTCGAAGAATGCCGGCCGCACCATGTGCAGAATCCCAGCTCCCCCAAACGCGGTGGCCCAGATGGCTGCGGGGATGTTGTCCCCTCGGTCTAAAGACATGTTTGCTCCTGCACTATTTGATGCTTCACGTGTACAGCCTAGTTCCCGCTGAGCATGGTACGCCCGGCGAAAGCCCTCGAGAGGGTCAGCTCATCTACAAATTCTAGGTCACCACCCATGGGGATCCCGCTGGCCAGGCGCGACACGGTCAACCCCGGGAAGTCTTTCAGCAACCGCCCCAGATAGGACGCGGTGGCCTCCCCCTCGGTGTTCGGGTCCGTGGCGATGATGACCTCCGAGACCTCCGGGGCTGGTTGATAGAGCGGTTGGTCGTTGGCGTCCACCTCCCCGGTAGCCACATCCGGGAGCGCACCACCGATCCGCTGGACGAGCGCGGTGACATTGAGCTCCTTCGGGCCCATCCCATTGAGCGGGTCCAGGGCACCCCCCAGGACGTGATAGCGCCCGCGGTACTCCCCAGTTCGCTCGATGACCTGGATATCCTTGCTCTCCTCCACAACACAGATCAATCCCCCGTCTCGGGAGGAATCCGCGCAGATCCGGCACACATCCTCCTGCGAAATGTTGTGGCAGATCCGGCAGAAAGCCACTCCTTCGTGGAGGCGGCCTAGGGCGTTTTGGAAACGCTCGAGATCGGCCGGATCGACCTCGAGGAGATGCAGCGCGATACGTTGCGCGCTTTTCGGCCCGATGCCGGGGAGACGGGCGAATTCGTCGATGACGTCTTGGAGAGGGCCTTCAAACAATGTGTGCTAGCTACGTTCTGGTCTGACGCGGATTCTTCGAGGGGGCGGGGAAAGGGGACGGGTGGCCCTAGAACCCCAGCCCACCCATGCCCTGGGATAGGGGGCCCATCTTTTCCTGCGCCAGATCGCGCAGCTTCTCGTTGGCTTCGGAGAAGGCGCCCAGGATGAGGTCCTGCAACGTTTCCACATCCTCCGGGTCCACGACCTTCGGGTCGATGCTCAGGGACTTGATATCACCGGAACCCTCCAGTTCCAGCTTGACCAGGCCATTGCCGGCCTCCCCCACAACGGTGGAAGCGGTGATCTCCGCCTGGGCCTGCTGCAACTGCTGCTGCATCTGCTGGGCCTGCGCCATGAGCTGGTTCATATCCGGTTGAGACATCGAGGTGCTCTCCTGCGTTGTAGTTGCGATGTACTTTGCGTTGTTCTGGCCGGTGACCTGCACCGCCATTGGCCACTGTACCGCCCGTGGGCTGGGAAATCCCGGGCCAGTAAGGGTGTTTTCAGGCAGTGACAGCGAGCTAACAGGTTCAACGCACCCGCTTAGCACCCAGGCTGGACTCGATGAGCTCCGCGGCGATGTCCAGTGCACTGCGGCGCTCCGCGGGAACGGGCTCCGGGGAGCCAGTTTCCAGCGGAGCCGCGCTAAAAGGGCCCGGATCCTCATCCTCCGGCGGCTCATCGGGTAACGGGACCCCGTCGATGGCGTTCGCCAGGTTGTAGTCCCGGCGGGACTTCACCTCCTGGTAGCGCTTGCGCCACCTGGGCTCGGAGGTGCGGGGGGCGGTGGGTTGGGGTTGTGGTTCCGGCTCGGGTTGAGGTTGGGGTTGTGGTTCGGGTTGTGGTTCGGGTTGTGGTTGTGGTTCGGGTTCGGGCTGAGCCTCCATTTGTCGCGCCGACTCCTGGGCAGACGGGTGCGCACGGTTCCGTACCCCGTTTGCCCGGATGGTGATTTCCCGGCCCACGACCTGCTGTGCGGCTCGGGCGTAGACCTGCGCATTGTCCCTACTGTTGACGAAGTTGGCCAGTGCACCGGTGTGATGTCGAACCCGAACGGTGTCGGCGTCTGGCTGCTCCTCCTCCACCCGGGCATCCCGGAGCGCAATCCAGGCGCTGAGATCCGCTGCCTTCACCGCGTCCAAGAAGGTGCCCCAGTTGTCTGCGCCCAGCGTTGCCCCGGTTGAGGGGGCCGGAGCCTCAGCCGGTTTCGACACCTCGGCTCCCCGATGCTGGGCGCGGCGCCGGTCCATGATCTCCCGAGCCTGCTTGGCCATGGCGATGACGGAGCTGCCATCGTCTTCGTCTGCAGGCAAGTCATCGGGTTGCGGCTGCTCATGAGTTGGCTGCTCCGCCTCCTCCCGTCGCCGCTCGCTGGGCCGCTGGTAGCGTTTGCGCACCTCGCCGTTTCCGGAGGTCACGATTGCACTGCCGGTAGTGCTCCCCTGGCCGGTGCCACGCTCCAGGGCCTCTACCCGCTGGGCAAGCGCCTCCACGGTCATGCCCGCTGCGGGCAAGGCCATGCGCGCACACAGGATCTCCAACAACAGTCGGGGCGCAGTGGCCCCCCGCATTTGCAGAAGGCCCTCGTTCACCAGCGCAGCACAGCGCGTGAGTGTGGCCTCCCCCAGCGCTTCCGCCTGCTCCCGGAGCACCTCCTGCTGCCCTGCGGGCGCATCCACCAGCCCCCGCTCGAAGGCATCCGGGGCGGCCCGCACCACCAGGAGGTCCCGGAAGCGGTCCAACAGATCCATGGCGAACCGCCGGGGGTCGTATCCCGCGTCGATGACGTCATTGACCACGCCAAACAACCCGGCCTGGTCATGCACCCCCAGCGCCTCCACGGCCCGATCAATCAAGGCGGTATCGGTCACGCCCAACAGGGCCAAGGCCCGCTGATAGGTAATGCCCTCGGGTCCAGCCCCCGCCAACAACTGGTCAAGGATAGACAGGGAATCGCGCGGCGATCCTCCCCCGGCGCGCACGACCAGCGGATACACCTCGTCCTCGACGGGCGTCCCCTCCCCCGCGATCACGGACTGCAGCAACCCCTTCATCGCGGGAGGAGTCAACAGCCGGAAGGGATAGTTGTGCGTCCGCGACCGGATCGTGGCCAGGAGCTTCTCCGGCTCGGTCGTGGCGAAGATGAAGATTAGGTGCTCCGGCGGCTCCTCCACGATCTTCAGTAGGGCGTTGAAACCCTGGGGGGTGATCATGTGAGCCTCGTCGATAATGAACACCCGGTACCGGGACTCCGCCGGGGCGTAGAAGGCCCGGTCCCGTAGCTCCCGCATGTCCTCCACGCCATTGTGCGAGGCCGCGTCGAGCTCCGTGACGTCCAGGCTGCCGGGCCCACCGGGGGCCAGGGCCACGCAGCTATCGCAAACCCCGCACGGGGTGGACGTGGGCCCCTTCACGCAGTTCAGGGAGCGCGCGAGAATGCGCGCACTCGATGTTTTACCGCAACCGCGGGGACCCGAAAACAGATAGGCGTGATTGATCCGGCCGCTGTCCAGGGCGGTAGACAGCGGTTCGGTGACGTGTTCCTGGCCCACCACCTCGGCAAACGTGGAAGGGCGGTACTTGCGGTAAAGAGCCACGGGTCTAGCGTACAGAGGGCCCGGACGCTCACCGCCAGATGTTGTTCAGATCCGCTCCACTGTCTACAAGCCGGGCCTGCACGGCGTCGATACCCTCGGCGTGCAGGAGAGCGAGCTCGGCATCCGTGATCATCACCACCTGGATCGGCACCGTCAAGCGCCCGGGATGGGTGAACTCCACGTTCGCTGTCTTCGTCGCCGAGCGGCGTCCGCCCGCAGTGACCTCGTGGAAATGTGGCACTCCCCGATCCCACAGATAGGGCGGGACCAGCAGCCCATGCCGGGCGGAAGGGGGACGCTGCCCGGCACCCGCTAGCGGCAATCTGTCTGCCAGGCCCGCCAACACCGTCCCCGGTTGAGGGGAGTGGGCCACGGGATCCCCGGCAGTCATCGCGGCCGCAGCCGTCACCAGTGCAGCCGCCTCGGGTCCGTGTCCGCTCACGACCGTGAGGAACTCCACCCGCAGATCGGAGCCATCGGCGGTAGTCAATCCCGCGTCGATCCGGGCCGCATCCAGGGTAAAGGCAACGGTCTCCGGTGGGGCCGACGCGCCGCTGGTGGCGTCCTCACCCCCTACACGGACCAGGGCTACATCCACCCCGAAACCATCGGCAGGACCAGAACGATGATGCTCCACCGTCGGCTCGAGGGGCAGCAGGCCGCTCACCCATGCGAGCGCCTCCTGCCCGTTCACTGCGCCTCCGCGGCCTCGATCGCGGCGAGCAGCACGCAGGTGGCGAAGCCTTCCATCGCCAGCTCTAGTTGGTCGATCGTCGGCATCGACGGGGCCAGACGAATGTTCTGATCCTTCGGGTCCCGCTTCAGGGGGAAGGTGGCCCCGGCACCAGTGAGGGCCACACCGGCCTGCTTCGCCAACTCCACCACGCGGGAGGCGGTCCCCTCCACTACGTCCACGGAGATGAAGTAGCCGCCGGTCGGCCGGGTCCACTGCGCCACCCCCAGGCCTCCCAGCCGCTGGTCGAGAATGCGGATGACGGCGGCAAACTTGGGGGTCAGGGAACCCGCGTGCTTGCGCATCACCGCGCGCACCCCCTCCGCAGACCCGAAGTACCGGGCGTGGGCGAGCTGGTTGACCTTGTTTGGGCCGATCCCCCGCACGTTGGCGATCTTCTCGTACCACGACAGATTCTCTGCGGAGGAGGCGAAGAAGGCCACGCCCGCGCCGGCGAAGGTGATCTTAGAGGTGGAGGACATGAACCAGAACCGGTTGGGATGCTCGGCCTGCTCGGCGAGATCCAACACATTGTGCACCACCGGGAAGTCCTCCGTGAGGGTGTGCACGGCGTAGGCGTTGTCCCACACGATGCGGAAATCCGGTGCGGCGGTTTCCATGCTGGCCAGAGCCTGCACGGTCTCCGGGGAGTAGGTGATCCCGGTCGGGTTGGAGAACACCGGGACGTTCCACATGCCCTTTACGCTGGGATCCGCCACCAACTGGCGCACCGCATCCATGTCCGGGCCGGTGCTGGTCATCGGGACAGTGACCATTTCGAACCCGAAGAGCTCCGTGATGCTGTGGTGGCGATCATAACCGGGAACCGGGCAGATCCACTTCAGCTTCTCCTCCTGCGACCAGGGGCGGGGCGAATCGTTGTTCCCGAAAGTGTAGGACCAGCTGATGAGGTCGAAGACGATGTTGAGGCTGGAGGCATCCCCCGCCAGCACGTTGTCCACCGGCAGCCCCAGCAGCTCCGCCCACAGCGAGCGGATATCCACGATGCCCTTCAACCCGCCATAGTTGCGGGTGTCCGTGCCAGCCGAGTCCGTGTAATCCTCCCCGGGCAGGCTAAGCAGCTCCGTGGCTAGATCCAATTGCTGCGCGGAGGGCTTACCGCGGGTGAGATCGAGTTTCAGGCCGCGGGACTTGAATTCCTCGTATTGCTGCTGCACCTCGGGCTTGAGCTCGAGGAGCCGGTGGGTATCGATATCCGCGATGTTCACGAAGGTGGCCTCCTTGGGAAGCGGTGCGGGGGGGTTTTGGGGGCGACTAGCCCGGGTGTTGCTGGTTAGTCTTGATCGACAGACAAGTCTAATGGGAGGCAGACGAACAGGTGGAGAACCCCGTCTTGGAGGCCACCGCGCTCCGGCGCGTGTTTGCGTTGGTCCCCTGCCCCGGCGGTGGACGTCGTGTCCCTGAGCATCCGGGCCGGTCAGATCGTGGGCCTTGTGAGGCCCAACGGCGCGGGTAAGACCACGATCGTGCGAATGTGCTCCACGCTGTTGGTGCCGACGAGCGGAGCCTTAGAAATCTGCGGTGTGGATGCGCTGCGCCGAACCCGAGCGGCCCGGGCTCACATCGGCCTCGTCCTTGGCGGCGAATCCGGTTTCTACCAGCGCGCCAGCGCCCGGGATAACCTGCTCTTCTTCGCCGACGTACTCCGCGTGCCCACCGCCGAAAGGCCCGCGCGCGTGGACCGGGCCCTGCGCCAGACCGGGCTGCTGGATTGAGCGCGTGCTGCCTCTTTGCCATTGGCTTTTCTTCCGCCGGTGGGTTGGTGGTCGGGATATTGCTGTTGTGGATTGCGTGCCTGTCCCTGTGCCTAGTAATCGCCCCAGTTTTGGTGCTTTCCGCCCATGCACTGACCTATGAGGGGCTCATCCTGGTGCCGATTGTGCTGCTGTCGGGGATTTTCGGTTATCACCCGGCGGGGTTGCGGACGTTGGGCCATGCCCTGCCCACGAGTTTCGCCGTGGAATTTCTCGCCCAACCCTCGTGGTAGAGCGGCATAATGTGCCTGCTGGTCGCTGTAGTTTGGGCCGGAATGGGTTTCTGGTTGGCCGCTCGGGCGCTAAATCGAGCCACCGTGGATGGGACGTTGGAGGTGGTCGTGTGAATAGGCCGGGCCGCGATAGCCCTTGGGCTGTGGCGCTGCGGGTCGCCGCTCGCTCCACCCCTGCCCTGGCCAACTCGCGCACCGCTGCTACCTCGCTGGTCCTCCTGCCGTTGTTGGAGGTCCTGTTGCTGTTGTCCGTTGTCGCTTCCATGCGGCTGCCGGACGGGGTGCTGATCGCGGACGCCGGACTGGTGGTCTCCTCCGCCGGAGTCGTGGCCTTCGGAGGGGTGACGGCAGTGACCCGGGACCGAGCCCTCGGCGTGCTGGCGGACGTGATCACCACCCGTCCTTTGTCCCCGCGCTATTGGGTCTCCCGCTTTGCCCCGGTGGCTGCGTTTTCTGCGGCAACGTCCCTGTGCGCGGCGACGGGCGTGTTCATTGCAGACCCCGCGCACGACTCACACCGCTACGCGCTCACCCTGCTTTGCGCCATCCCGCTGGCGATCGTGGTGGGGGCCTGCGCGGGGATAGTGTGTTGCGTAGCGGCGATTGCCTGGCGTGATCCGTTCCTGCTGTCAAACCTCCTCGCAGCGGCCTTTCCGGTCACCGCCGGGGTCCTGCTGGAACACGCCCACTATCCGGTTGTTGTGCGGCAGATTGTCGGCGGGCTGCCATTGACGTGGTTGGTGCAATTTCTTCGGGACGCCACCAGCGGCGCGCCGGCTGGTGTTACCCTCGGGCACCTGGGACTGGAGTTGGTTGTTGACGGACTGTGGCTCGCTGCGGGGGTGGGGGCTGTCCTAATGGCGGCGCGGGTGATGCTGCGGGACGGGCGGACCCTCGCCTTGATGTAGAACAGGTGTTCGATACAAAAAGGGGTTCTCACCGACCTGACTGGTAACGTTCACCACATGAATCTGGGGCTTACATGCGTGGAAATCTGCGCCGGTGCAGGTGGACAGGCCTTGGGCTTGCACCGGGCGGGGTTCAGCCACCGCGCTGTGGTGGAAATCGATCCCCACGCCGTGGCCACTCTCTGCGCCAACCACCCCGAGTGGAACGTCATCCACGCCGATGTTGTGCACGAGTTTGATGGGCGGGAATTCGCTGGGGTGGACCTGCTGGCGGGGGGAGTCCCCTGCCCCCCATTTTCCATCGCGGGCAAGCAATTGGGCGGGGAGGATGAGCGTGATCTTTTCCCGCGGGCCATTGAGCTGGTCCGGGAGATGTCTCCCCGCGCCGTCCTACTGGAGAACGTTAAGGGCCTAGGGCAGAGGCGCTTTGATACCTACCGGTCCTCAATCATCGCCGCGCTGGAGGGCCTGGGGTACGAGGTGTTCTGGGAGTTGATCCAGGCGGCCGATTTCGGCGTGCCACAGTTGCGGCCTCGCTTCATTTTGGTGGCAATTCGCCGGGAGTACGCCGAGCATTTCGCTTTCCCGGAACCGAGGACCCACCACACCACCGTTGGGGAAGCTCTGTACCCGCTGATGGCCTCCCGGGGTTGGCCCGGGGCCGGGACGTGGGCTCGTAAAGCCGACAAGGTGGCACCCACCCTCGTTGGTGGTTCTAAGAAGCACGGTGGTCCCGACGTTGGACCTAGCCGCGCTCGGGAGGCGTGGCGGGCCCTGGGAGTGAAGGGCAGCTCCATCGCGGAGACCGCACCACCTCCGGATTTTCCCGTCGATCCTCTGGTGGAAATGCCCCGCTTAACGGTGCAGATGGGTGGAGTGATCCAAGGGTTCCCCGCCGATTGGAAATGGCAGGGTGGCAAGACTGCTCAGTGGCGGCAAGTTGGCAACGCTTTTCCTCCGCCCGTTGCCGAGGCCATTGGACGCTCCATCGCAACGGCCCTGCGCCAGGGCCAAGAACTGGACCCCTCGACCTCGCCGTATAGAGGCCCAACGCGAACGAAAGCCCCCTGCCGATGGGCGGGGGGCTTTCGTACTCTGGCGGAGGATAGGGGATTTGAACCCCTGAGGGATGTGACTCCCGCACGCGTTCCAGGCGTGTGACATAGGCCGCTAGTCGAATCCTCCGCCGACCAATATACACAGGCACCCTAACCCCTCCAAAACCGCTGACAGTCGCCCTTTCGGGCCGGGCTTCTTTGTTCGCCCGCCCCCGAGCGTCTAACATGGGCTGCGGATTCCGCGCGGCGTCTATCTTGTGAACTCCCCCAGGGCAGGAATGCAGCAAGGGTCAACGAGCTCTAACGGGTGCGCGGGGTCCCCTTTTTTATCGCCGCCCACCCGGGCCGTGAACTAGCGTGACCACTATGAACACGCAGCCCGTCCTCCTCGACACATCCGGCCCCATCGCGCACGTGCGGCTCAACCGCCCCGGCAAGCTCAACTCGCTCACGCTGGAAACACTCGAGCAGCTCGTGGCAACCGCCCACCGCATCCGGGCAGACAAGTCCATCCGCGCAGTGATCATCTCCGGAACCGACCACAACTTCACCGCCGGCCTGGACTTCGCTACCGCACTCAAAGACCCCGCACGGGTAGCCAAAACCTTCCTTCCCCGGCCCTGGCGCGGCACAAACACATTTCAAGAAGCAGTGTGGGCCTTCCGCCGCCTGCCCGTCCCCGTCATCGCCGCGGTAGAGGGGTACTGCTTCGGCGGCGGAGTCCAAATCGCCCTCGGGGCCGACTACCGCTTCACCACCGCGGACGCCAAATGGTCCGTTCTGGAAGCCAAGTGGGGACTCATCCCGGACATGTCCGGAATCTACGCAATAAAACAACTCCTCCCCATCGACACCGCCAAACGCCTGGCCATGACCGGTGAGGTATTCAGCGGAGAGCGGGCGGCTGCGCTGGGGTTGGCGTCCGAAATACATGAGGACCCAGAAACAGCGGCGCGCGAGCTAGCCGAACAGATCGCAACGAGATCACCGGACTCCGTGGCGCAGGCAAAGCGCATCTTCGACTCGACATGGACGGCTGGGGAGCGCCGCACGTTCCTGGCCGAACGTCTGCGGCAAATGCGCCTGCTGGGGCTGAAGAACACCGCGATCGCGCGGACGTCGGCGCTAAAGAAGCAAGTGCCGAGCTTCCGCCCGCGCTCCGGGCGCTAGGCTCACCCCGGGAACGTGACGGGCTCGTGCGACAAGCCGGCCGGATCGAAGCGAATCAGTAGATCCTCGATCCACCCGCGCCCCGCTGCCCCGTCCCGTGGGGCAAGCGCCGAGGCGAGGGACCGCTCGATCCACGCTCGTGCTTCGCCAGGGCCGATCTCGCGCAGAGTTACGGCCCCATCGCGCTTGGCCAAACGCTTGCCCGTGGGGCCCAGCACCAGCGGCACGTGAACGTACGTGCGCGCGGGCAACCCCAACAGGTGGGCCAGGTAGGCCTGCCGCGGCGCGCTGGATAGAAGATCCTCCCCGCGCACCACCTGGTCCACCCCGGCGTGGGCATCGTCGACGACAACGGCGAGGTTGTAGGCAAACTCCGGGGCCTGGCCGCCGCGCCGCAGAACGAAGTCGTCCACCTCGCCGGTGAATTTCCGGTCGCGAGCCTCCGCAGCAAAGCCCTCGGCAACGGCCCAGTGGCGCACGTCCGCCCGGAGGCGCAACGAGGGCACGCGGCCCTGCTCCGCCAACTGCTCGCGCCGTGCGGTACGCTGCCGCTCCGTCAGGTTGCGGCAGGTCCCCGGGTAGCGGCCGGGGATGGCATGGGGTGCTCGGGAGGCCTCGGCGATCTCCTTCCGGGAGCAGTAGCACTCGTATACGCGGTCGGCGTCGATCAGCGTTCTGAGGGCCCGTTGATACAGGGCAAGGGACTGCTGCTGTGTGGCAATCGGGCCGTCGGAGACCACCCCCATGCTCGCCAGATCCGCCACCTGGCGCTGCGCCGCCTCAGGGGACGAACGCTGGGCGTCAATATCGTCGATGCGGATGAGGAAGTCCCGGCCAGACTGCCGCGCGAACAACCACGCCAAAACGGCAGTGCGCAGATTGCCCAGGTGCAGATCCCCGCTGGGGCTGGGGGCATAACGGCCAGCTTTGGTCACTTAAGCTCCGCTGCGGTAGGGCGACAAGACACACCCCCTATTCTTGCAGGCTCAACGATTCGGCAAACCCGCCGCCTTCAACGCCGCAGCCACCAACGCAGGCTGGCCGAACAGGCGGATCAGGCGTTTGCGGTCCGTGTCCAGCCCGAAAGCGTCGTGGCGCTCAGCGTACTGGCTCACGTTGCCCGGGAAGATGGCCACGTAAAAAGCCGCCAACCCCGTGCCAATCGCCTTCCGGTACTTCGGCAGCGCCAGCAACGCCGTGCCGAAGGCCAGCTCCACCACCCCGGAGCTGAGCACCACGAAATCCTTGTCCATGGGGAACCAATCCGGAACCTGCGCTTGGAAGTCCTTGCGGGCGAAGGTGAGGTGACAGGTTCCGGCCCAGGACATCATGGCCCCCAGGCCGATGCGGGCGATGTTCTCCCCGGTCGTGGGTTTCGGCGCTGGCTTCATCAGATTGCGCAGGGACTGTTGCAGGTCGGCCATCGGTGTAGGCTCCTTCCAAAAAGCGGTTTACTGCTGCACGCAACCACGCCCGGGCCGCATTCATTCCGCGATGGCCGTGGCCTAAAGTGCCACACATGCGCCCGAACCCCTGTGCCCCGCAAGACCCCGCGCCAGCGACGGACACCTGGTTCCAGCTCTGTTCCCGCCTGGAGCACGTCACGCGCCCCGGCCGCGACACTGCACCCGCGCTTGGGCGGACGGGCGTCCTCAATACCCCCCACGGCATCATCCGCACCCCCGCATTCATCCCCGTGGCCACCAAGGCCACCGTCAAAACCCTCACCCCGGAACAGGTGAAAAGCACCGGGGCCCAGGCGATTCTGTCTAACGCCTACCACCTGTACCTCCAGCCTGGCCCGGACATCGTGGACGAGGCCGGCGGAGTCGCGGCCTTCGAGAACTGGCGCGGGCCCACCTACACGGACTCCGGGGGTTTCCAGGTAATGAGCCTGGGAGTGGGGTTCAAGAAGGTGCTGGCGATGGACACCTCCGGATTGGATACCTCCGACATCGTCGCCCAGCAGGCTAAACGCATGGCCGTGGTGGACGAGGACGGCGTGGATTTCCGCAGCGTGATCGACGGCTCCAAGCACCGTTTCACCCCGGAGGTCAGCATGCAGATCCAGCACCAGCTTGGCGCGGACATCATGTTCGCGTTCGACGAGCTGACCACCCTGGTCAACACCCGCGTGTACCAAGAGCGCTCCGTGGAACGCACCCACCGCTGGGCCGAGCGCTGCCTCGCAGAGCACGACCGGCTGACCCAGGCCCGTCCCCATCGACCTCTCCAATCCCTGTGGGGGGTCGTCCAGGGGGCTCAATACGAAGATTTACGACGCCAAGCGGCGCGCGGCCTGGTGGCTCTCTCCGAGCAGGCGGAGCAGCGCGGGTGCCGCGGTTTTGGGGGATATGGGATCGGCGGCGCCCTGGAAAAGGAGAACCTGGGCACAATCGTGGACTGGGTCAGCCAGGAACTCCCGGAGGAAAAACCGCGCCACCTGCTGGGGATTTCCGAACCGGATGACCTGTTCACCGCGATCGCGGCAGGGGCGGACACCTTCGACTGTGTCGCGCCCACGCGGCTGGGCCGGCGCGGCGGGGTGTACACCCTGGACGGGCGTATCAACCTCACCGGGGCAAGGTTCAGGCGGGACTTCTCCCCCATCGACGCCGAAGTCGGCGGTTATGTCTGTGAAAACTACAGCCGCGCCTACATCCACCACCTTCTCAAGGCCAAGGAGTTCCTGGCGGGCACGCTGTGCACGCTGCACAACCTGCACTTCATGGTGGGGCTTGTCGACCGGATCCGGCAGGCCATCGACGAAGGCAGATTCGAGGAGTACCGGGATCAGTTCCTCTCCCGCTACTACGGGGCCGAGTGGAAAGACCACATTGGCTAAACCCGCCGGGACGCAGCGCCGCGAGGAGCATTGGCGCCACCTCGCCCAACGCCTGGCCGCCTGGGAGGGGGCCGGGCTGGGCCGAACGATGGTTCCCTTCGACACGGCCCAGGATCCGGAGGCCATTGTGGACGGCCAGCGGCGCCTGCTGTTCTCCAGTAGCAATTACCTGGGGTTGGCCACGCACCCGAAAGTCCTGGCGGCAGCACAGCGGGCCCTCCTGCACTACGGGGCCGGTTCCGGGGGCTCCCGGCTAACCACGGGGACCACCAGGGAACACCTGGCCCTGGAAGCGGATCTGGCCGAGTGGCTGGGCTTCGAGGATTGCGCCTTCTTCGCCACCGGATTCGCGGCCAACCTCGCCGCGGTCAGCACGTATTCCGACGCGGATACGGTGATCTTCTCGGATGAGCGCAATCACGCCAGTCTCATCGACGGGTGCCGCAGCGCGAAGAAGGCCGACCTGGTCATCTATCCCCACCGGGACCTGCGCGCCCTGGACACCGCGATGGCGCAACGCTTGCGCGCAGGTCGGCGGGGCTTGCTGGTCAGCGATGGGGTCTTCTCCATGGACGGCACCCTGGCCGACGTGGCGGGGCTTATGCGCCTATGCCAGCGGCACGGCTGCCTGCTTCTCATCGACGATGCCCACGGCATCGGCACGGTTGGGGACGGGCGCGGCTGCGCAATGAAACCCCGACCGGACATCCTCGTCGGCACGGCGAGCAAAGCCCTCGGGGCCGAAGGCGGATTCGTCTGCGGCCCCCGTGATGCGATCCAGTTGCTGCGCAACCAGGGGCGGTCCTTCGTGTTCTCCACCGCCAACGCGGCACCCATCATCGCCGCTGCCCGGGCCGCAGTGGAGGTCATTCGCACTGATCCCGGTCACGTACGGCGCCTGCAATCCAACGTGAGCTACCTGCACCGGGGGTTGGTTGCGCTGGGGTTGAACGTGCCGGAACCCTACTCACCCATTGTCCCCATTCCCCTCGGGGATGAGACTGTGGCGATGGGCGTGGCGGCGTCGCTAACAAGAAAGGGCCTACACGTGCCCGCCATCCGATACCCCACCGTGCCCCGCGGGGCCGCAATTCTGCGGATTACCGTGATGTCCACCCACCGGACCGAGCAGATCGACGCCCTCCTCGGCGCGCTGGCAGACACCCTGCCCCACCACTGCCAACTGCCGCAGAAGTGACGGCCAACGGCGGTTATCTCCGTTTAGGACTACACTTGGGATTGCGCTATAGGTGCAACCGGCCCCGGAGGCTATCGCGAACGGCCAACCGTGGAGAAACGCGACAGCCGAAACGGGCCACAGGCTAAACGTGGGACCCCTTAGCGGCACGCCGACAGGCTCCCACCACCACAAGAATCGGCCCCCAACTACTTTCCCTGCCAACGGGCCGACGTAATGAAGGAGAACGCCAATATGGCTGAGAACAACAAGTCCGCCGACACCGCTTCCCACACGCCCAACACCCCGGCAAAGACCAACGAGTCCTCCGCCAATGGCTCCGCACTGGTCACTAGCAACGGACAGACCTCCATCTCCGACTCCGTCGTGTCCAAGATCGCCGGCATGGCTGCCCGCGAGGTCACCGGTGTCTACGACCTCGGTGGCGGTACCGCTCGCGTCGTCGGCGCCCTGCGCGAGCGCATCCCCGGTGGCCGCGTGAACGTCCAGCAGGGCGTGTCCGTGGAGGTCGGCGAGCGCGAGGCAGCCGCGGACATCGGCGTGGTCGCCGAATACGGTGTGGCTATCCACGAGCTCGCGGAGGCCATCCGCCGTAACGTCATCATCTCGGTTGAGCGGATGACCGGACTGGGTGTCAACGAAGTCAACGTCACCGTGCACGATGTGCACCTGCCCGACGAGGATGAGGACGAGCAGGACTCTGAGTCCGAGAACGTCACCCGCGTCCAGTAAAACCTCGCGCAGAACCCATTCACGCCGGGCAGCGCTGCGCCCTTGGGCACGCACCAAACGCGCAGTCTAGGCCCATTGACCATTGGACGTGTCATGAAAAACGCAACATACATCGGCATCCTCCTCGGATTCCTCCTCGCCGTCGGCGCAATGTGGCAGGGCCTAGTCGGCTTCCTCACCGTCTTGCTATTCTGCGGCATCTGCGGGCTCATTGGAGCCCACCTCGAGGGCAAGATCGACCTCACCTCCATCGCTGGCCAGTCCAAGAGCGGCCGGGGTTGATGAGCATGGTCACCGACTCGGAACCTCAGGGGACCGGGGAGCAGGCCACCTCCCAAACCCACACTGAGATTAACGATCGGATCGTGGATCGGATCGCCAGGCAAGCAGCACTGAGCGTTCCTGGTGTGGTGGCGGACTCCTCCGGCATGAACAAGCTGCCCGGGCGTGGACTGCCCCGCTTCGATATCGACCGCGCAACCGCAGACACCGCGATGTACGTCACCGCCCACATCGCGGTGCAGTGGCCCTGCCCCGTCGTGGCCGTCGCCCAAACCGCGCGCGAGACCATCGCGGAGTGGTTGGAGCACTACACCGGCGTAGCCGTCCTGGCAATTAACGTGGAGGTAGAGGAAGTCGTCGGCACCGACGACGGTGAGATCTACCCCGAGAACGCCACCGCCGCCACGGCAGAGGCTCACGGCCCGCAGGAGGGCTATGCTCTTCGAGCTGGCCGCACCCAACGGACCACCCTGGAGGAGCTCGCAGCAGCCCCGCGCACACCCGAGCTGCACTACATCATTGCCGAGCCCCTTCAGGCCCACCCTCCAACAGTAGAGGCACGTCTCGCGGAGGAAGACATCCTGCGTCCCCAGCCGATGGTGGATGTAGATGTCCGTTCCATCTCGGCGCCCGCCGAGGGAGAGGTGCGGTCCATCGCGGCCCCCGCCGAGCCCCATGTGCGGTCCGTTGCCGCGCCGGAGCCGCGTGACGTTCTGCGCCCCGTGGAGCCGGAGCCGGTCACCCCGATTAGTATCTCCGCGCCCCATCCCACGCCGGTACGACGCATCAGGCACCTGCCGGAGCCGCAACTTCTCCGGATCCCCACGCCTGAACCACTAGCGGTTTCCCGGGTGCGCCCTCCGGTAACCCGTTCGGTCTATGTGCCCAAGGTCCCGGAAAACGTAGGCCTGCGCCGCATTGCCTCCCCGGTTGGTCTGCCGCTGCTGGCGGACATCCCCACTCCCCAGGGCCTTCCCATGCGGGACGTTCCCACCCCGGAGGGTTTGGCCGTGACTGTATTCCCCCGCTCCCGGCGAGAGGATCTCACCCCCGTCTACGTGCGCCAGCATGCAACGATCACACCAACGGTCCCGGCCGCCGAGCGTGGTCCGGTGCAGGTACGGGTGGTTCCCTCCGCGCAACGCGCCGAGCTGGAGCGGATGCTCGTCGCTGGTTCAGCGCTGCGGGCCGAGCGCGGCGCACTCGATGAAGGAGGGCACCTATGAGCCCCGTGACATCCCCGAACAACACGGTCTCTACTGAGGTGTATCGGCCCCAGCCCTCCGGGCGCTTCGCCGCCCCCCTGCCCACAGCCCAAGCTCCGGCTGGCACGGCGGACGGAACCGCTAATACATCGGCCGCCCCAGAGCCGAAGGCCGCCCCGGCGGCCAAATGGCTGGTACTGCTGCTCGGCCTGCTGCTCTTGGCACTGACGGCGGTGCTCATCCGAGACATTCTGGTGCACGAGCAGGTGATCACCGGTGGCCAGTGGCTGCCCGACGCATTCACCTGGCTGGGCGCCCTGACCTTCGTCACGTGGATGTTCGCCGCAGCAATTGCCTGCGGGCTCGTAGCACTGCTGGTGCTGTGGTTCGTCTTCAAGCCCCGGGCAAAAACCCACCTGCCCCTTGCCGCCGGTACCGAAGCGTGGGTGCGCCCCACGGACGTGGCCCGGATGAGTACGGCCAGCGCCCGGCGCATCAATGGCGTTCTGCGTGCCCATTCCAAGGCCAGCCGTAAGAAGGTCAAGGTCCACGCCGTTGTCGGCGTGCTCGATGACGGCCTGCAGCAGCGGATCACAGACGCCGTCGAGCGGCGCTTATCCGTACTGGCCGACCCTCCCGCAGTGCAGGTTCGGGTGACGAACGAAGGAGCGAACCGATGAGCCGCACGACATCTTTCTTCAACCGGCTAATCGCCTTCCTCCTGTTCGCAGTACTCGCGTTCTTGGCGGCGTGGGGTATTGGCAAGTTCTTCCATCAGGCCTTTGCGGACAAGATCAGCTCCTCTGTAGATCAGAAAGCCGTCTCCGGGTTGCCGAACCAGAGCAACTACATCTGGTGGCTCGTTGGGGCAGCAGCGATTGCGCTGATTCTGGGGCTGATCTTCCTGATCATGAACCTGCAACGGCGCAGGGTGGGCCGCCAGATCTCCCCGGCCTCCAACCGGGAGGGCACTATCGCCCTGTCCCCCGCGGACATCGCCCACGTGGTGGAGTACTCCTTCGCCCATTTGGACGGGGTGCGTACCTCCCACCACAAGTGCATCAACGATCGGGGAACGCGGGTCGTCAACGTGACCGTCCATGCCCCCGCGAAGGTGGACATGGAGGCCCTTTCCCAGGCCTGCACCGAAGCCGCCGAGGACGTGCGCCAAGCACTTCCGGGCCAGGAGATCTACCCCCGCTTCATGGTGGAGCTCGATCGCGTGGAGTAAGGAAGCGGACAGCAGATTGGCGCGCGTACTAAACGGCAGCTCTCATCGACCGGGACGGGCTCACTTCTCCCGGGCGATGGCGGCTGCCGTTTGCGTTGCAGTGTTCGCCGCTGGCTGCTCCTCCTCGCCTTCCGGACCACACGCCGCCGGGCCGACCGGTTCTCCGCAATCGGCCCCACCACCCGTCGATCCGCCGGTGGACGCGCCCCTGGATCTTGCCGGGCCCCGCGACGCCCAATGCCCCTACCTAGAGGGTGGCTGGGTAGAGACAACCACCGGACAGCGGGTGACGGGTACGTCTCTGGATACGCGTTTTATTCCCCCGGCCTGCTTCTTCTGGTCCTATGAAGCAGAGGCGCCGCAGTTGACCGTCCTGGCCCGAACCTTCCCCACCCACGAACAGGCCGTGGCGGCCGTCGATGCCGCAGCACCCATAGATTCCACCCAGAAGGCCCTGGACCCTGCTGGCTGGAGTGGAGGCCGATGTGGGGGACCCGGTGGGGGTTCCGTCTACGCCGTGTGGAAAGGTTCCACGGCCGTCATCGTCACCGCCGCCCAAGAGCAGTCCGTGAAGGCCCAACAAGTGGCCGAGCAGACCATCCGCGCGTTGGCGCTCTGAGTCCACCTACACGCTCACACCGCCACGTCGTGATAGGGCATGTGCGCGCTCACCCAAGGAAAGACCACTTCCATTAACAGGAAGAACGCCGCCACCAGGAAGACCAGGACCACGAGTAGTCGCACGGGCAGGGGCCCGGGGATTCGACGCCAGATCCATGCGTACATCTCAGGCTCCCCCAGTCAGTTCAGGGGGAACATATCCCGGGGACTTGAGGTCATGGCGGGCCAGGACAGCGTGCACGATCATCCGCTCCCTGTTCGAGAACTGGGGGTGGCAGGTAGTCAGGGTGAGCAGCGGAAGGTCCCCCGGCTGCGCCGCCGAACGGGGCTGGCCGGGGACGGGATTGACCACCTCCACGTCCTGCGGGTTAGTGATGCTGCGCCCGTTCACGTCGGCATAAGCGCCACTCGTTGCCGCCTCCGCCGCCGGTTGAGGCAGGCAGCCCGCCGCTACCTGACCGGCCTGTTGCGCAGGGGTATCGATCGGCAGCACCCGGTAAACGTTCCAGCTTCCCGCCGTCTCCACCACTATCGCATCGCAAGAATGCAGCAAACCGAGGTCGTTGAAGGGGGCCCCGCGGCCCACCCGGTGTCCCGCTAGTGCGAAGTTCCCTGGTTCCCCGGCTTGTGCGGTATCCGGGTAGTGCCCTGGCCCTCTCGCTAGATCCGCCTGGGTAACCCCCTCCACCACGGCAAAGGAAAAATCGCTACCGAAGGAGGGGATGTACAGCCGCGCGATGGCGCTGCCGTCCTGAGGCACGGTAAGCGGCCGGGGGTTCTCGTCGCTCCACTGCTGCCGCAACCGATCTTCGGCGGCCTGCTGTTCCTGCTTAGCCTCCACGTTGGTCCACCAGACTTCGTAGACGGCGAACAGGCCGACGATGACCCCGAGGGTGATGAGCAGCTCCCCCAGCACGGAGAGGGGATCCAGCCGCCGAGCTGCAGCGGAGTGTGCGGGCATGGGCCCCAGTATAGGAAGACTATTGCGCCCCTGGCAGCCGCAACCACTCTCCCGCTCCGGCAGCAAAGCCCTCCCGACTCAACCTCCCCGCTCCCTCCGGGATGCTCCCCAGCCACTGCCCCCCGCCCAAATCCCGCAATCCCTCCAGCGTGCTCCGCGTGGCCAATCCGGGATCCGCCGGGATGCTCCCGCCTATTAACCCAGCACACACCACCCCGCGATGTGCCAACGCCTCCACGGTCAACCCCGCATGATTCAGGCTGCCCAGCCCGGTGGAGGTCACCACCACTATCGGTGCCCCCAGATCCAAGGCCACATCGGCGATCGTCCAGCCCGGGCCCAGTTCCACCAGGACCCCGCCGGCGCCCTCCACTATGACGCAGCGCTCGGGGCTGGCGGCGTCCAACTGCCGGATCCGCTCCACCACCTCCCCCCGATCCAGAAATGCCATTCCGGCCCGGCGCGCGGCGGGCACGGGCGCGAGCGGCTCCGGGTATCCCGCGAAGGTGTGCACGCGAGTGATCCCGGTGAGGCGGGTGATCTCGCGGGCATCGCTATCCCCCTGGGTAGTTCCGGTCTGGGCGGGTTTCACCACCTCCACTCGGTAGCCCTGGGCCCGATAGTTGGCGGCTAGAGCGGCCGTGGCAACCGTCTTGCCCACGTCGGTCCCCGTTCCCGTCACACAGAGGATCATGCCGTCACCGCCTGTCGCATAGCCCGGCCGATCAGCCGGATTTCCTCGTCACTGCAGATAAACGGGGGCATGGTGTAGAGCAAACGACCAAATGGGCGTAGCCACACCCCCATGTCCACAAGGGTCTGCGTCATCCGGGGCAGCTCCACCTCTCCGAGCATCTCCACCACGCCGATGGCCCCCAAAACGCGCACGTCCACAACCCCTGGCGCGCCCCGCAGCGGCGCCATCTCCTCCTCCAGCAACTGGGCGAAACGGCGCACGCGCGGGCGCCAGTAGCCCGATTCATACAGGTCCAACGCGGCCAGGGACACCGCGCAGGCCAGGGGATTGCCCATGAAGGTCGGCCCGTGCATGAGTGCCCCGCCGCCGGGTTCGGAATCCACCGCCCGCGCTACCCGATCCCCCGCCAAGGTCGCGGCGAAGCTCATGAAACCGCCGGTCAACGCCTTCCCGACGCACAGAATGTCCGGGCGCACCCCAGCGGTGAAACACGCGAAGCTCTCCCCCGTCCGGCCGAAACCCGTGGCGATCTCGTCCGCGATGAGCAGGGTTCCCGTCTCCTCGCAGATCCGCCGCAACCCGCTGATCAGCTCCGGGTGGTGAAAGCGCATACCCCCGGCGCCTTGCACCAGCGGTTCCACGATGATCCCGGCGATACCGTGCGGGCTGGTGGCCGCGTTGTGCCGGTGGATGGTCGCGGCGATGTCCTCCAGGTAGTCCGCGATAGTTCTTGGGGACGCCAACAGCCCCGGCGGGGCCGGAACAAACACCTGCGGTGTCAGGGTCCCCCGCCACAGGCGGTGCATGCCGCCGTCTGGGTCGCAGACCCCCATGGGCCCCTGGGTGTCCCCGTAGTAGCCGCCGCGCCACGTGAGGAAGCGATCGCGCTGGGGCCTGCCCATTCCCCGCTGGTATTGCAGCGCCATCTTCAACGCCACCTCCACCGCTACGGACCCGGAATCGGAGTAGAACACGCTGGTGAGCGGCGGCCCCCCCAACGCGCGAGGGCCATTGACCAGCCCCAGCAGCCGCTCGGCGAGCTCGGCGGCCGGTTGGTGGGTCAGCCCGCCGAACATGACGTGGCTCATTGTGTCGATCTGCCGGTGCGCCGCGGCCACGATGTGGGGGTGGGAATGACCGTGGCAGGCGGCCCACCAGGAGCTCATGCCGTCCAGGACCTCCCGGCCGTCCGCCAGGGTCAGCCGGGTCCCCCGCGCCGAGCGGACGGGCAACTGCGGTTGAGCGTTGAAGCGGGGGGAATAGGGGTGCCACACGTGGGCCTGATCGGCTGCGCGGATGCGATCGGGCGCCCAGTGTTGGCGTCCATCATGGACATCCACAGTGACTAACCGACCTCCGAGAGAAGAAAAGGGGGATGACCAAACCCCAGCCTGCGGAAGCGGTCTTCCACGGGCTGGGGGGTACGGCCATCTCATGGCGGTGGCGAGGGGATTTGAACCCCTGGTTGGGGATTACCCAACACTCGCTTTCGAGGCGAGCACCTTCGGCCGCTCGGACACGCCACCAGTGAAGTTGGTTCACTGCTAGTGAACCTGACCCAGGGTAACACCGGGGTTGAGGGCAGCAAAAAAGCCGCTCCCGGCCGAAGTGATCCGATCGGGGGCGGCCTTTAGGTGTGGGGGCTTTACTCGCCGCCGAGGGCCTTGTCGATGCCCTTGTCCACGCCTTCCTTCACCTTGTCGGCCTTGCCGCCATCGACGCGCTGGTCGACCTGACCGTGGGCGGCATCCTTGATCTTGTCGCTGTTGTCGCCGGCCATTTCCTTAGCCTTATCCATGAAACCCATATAACTACACTCCTTGAAAAAACTTTTATTCGTTCGGTTCGCGCCCGTAGGCACCCTCAACCGTAGTTGCGCCCGGCCCGGCTGCGCCACCGCCTCGGCGCAAAGAGTGGAAAAACCGCTGCATGAGGCGCTCGCAGTCCGGCGCGAGGACGCCGCCAGTGACCTCGGCGCGGTGGAGGGGGGACTCCCGGGGCAAGTCCCACACACTGCCACAGGCCCCCGTTTTCGGTTCGTAGGCGCCAAAGACGATCTCCCCCACCCGAGCGCCCAGCGCCGCACCCGCGCACATGGAGCACGGCTCCAAGGTCACCACCAGAGTGCACTGGGTTAGGCGCCAGGCATCGCCGAGTGCACGGGCCGCCCGACGTAGGGCGAGAATCTCCGCGTGGGCCGTGGGGTCCGCGTCCGCTTCCCGCCGGTTTGTTGCCGCGGCCAGTTCTGTACCCGCTGGCCCAACCACGATCGCGCCGACGGGCACATCCCCATCGGGCGTGCCTGCGGCGACGTCCAGTGCCCGGCGCATGAGGGTTTCCCGCCTGCGCAGAGGCAGTGGGCGGGGCAGGCCGGCCCCGATCGAGGCAAAGCCCCCCTCCTGTGGCTTCATTCCAGTTCGAGGTCGGCGACCTGGGCCAGTTCCTCCGCGAATCCCAGCTCCTCGGCCACGCGGAGCAGTTGTTCGGAGGCGTAGAGCTCCTCATCGTCGAAGATCACGCTGAGTACCTGCTCGGAGGCGCCCAGGTCCTCCAGGAGGTCGAACTCCCCCTCCGGCCAGGGTTCTTCGGACTCCTCCGCTTCCTGCTCGTCGGGGGTATCCACGTCCAACTCGTCCAGCATGTCCGTGGCGAGGTAGTCGTCGAGCGCGGCCGTGGCGTCCGAAATAAGCAACCGGACCTTGCCGGGAACGGGGCGGATAATGGCGCACCAATCGTCGTCCACACACACCAGGCCCACGACGGGACCTTCGGATCGGGAACTGCGCAGATGGCTGGCCAGCTCGTCCAGGCTGTTGGTGGCGGAGTCCGGCAGCTCCCGGACCTCCCAGTGGGCCCCGTCGCTGAGGGCCGCGACGGCGAAGGTTGGGCCGTCGAGCTCGTCATCTGCGTAGTCTGTCATGCCCCCCAACGGTAGTAGCGTTGTGCCAAACTGGGTAGCGTGAATGCGATTTCGAAGCCCACGCCGGTTAATCCGCGTCTCAGCAGTCTGCCGGGCGAGAGCTTCCCCGTGTGCATCATCGGGTTGGGGTTGATCGGGGGGTCCCTGATGCGGGATTTGGCGGCTGCGGGGTGGCCGGTTTTCGGGTGGAATCGCAGCGCGCACACGGTGAAGGTCGCAAACCGCAGTGGGTTTGATGTTTCGGGGGATTTGGACGCCACCCTCCGGCGCGCCGAGGCGGAGAAGGCGCTGGTGGTCCTCGGTGTCCCCATGCCCGCGCTACCGCGCATGCTGGAGGCCATTGCACAGTATGCGCCCTCCGTGGGCTTCACGGATGTGACCAGCGTGAAGGCCGAGGTCCACGAGTTGGTGGAGCAACACGGGTTGACCGACCGCTTCGTCGGCGGGCACCCCATGGCGGGGACCGCCAACAGTGGGTGGGATGCAACGATGAGTGGGCTCTTCGACGGTGCCGTATGGGTCATTACATATGACAACGCCAAGAACCGGGGCCAGAGGGGAGCCCGATTGTGGCTGGATACATGGCGCAGAACGGTGCAGATGGCCGAGGCCGTGGGGGCGGCCGTGGTGCCCACGGTGGCGCGACGGCACGATTCGGCGGTGGCCCGGATCTCCCACCTGCCACACGTCTTGGCCGAGGCTTTGGCCGTGACGGGGGACATGGGGGGACCGCTGAGCTTGACGCTCGCGGCGACGAGTTTTCGCGATGGCACGAGGGTGGCTGGGACGGAACCGGAGCTGGTGCGGGCAATGTGCGAGAACAACAGGGAAGCCCTGGTGAAGGCCTTGGACGAGGCGCTCGCGCTGCTGCAGAGAGCCCGGGAGGACATCGCTTCCCCCGGCCAAGACCTGCACCGCCTAGCCACGGAGGGCCACGCCGCGCGAATGCGGTTCGAGGCGCGTGCCGGGCGCAAGGTCAAGGATGCCCCGCGTCGGCCCATCATTCGGGTCCAGCCCGGCGCGCCGGGCTGGACGGATCAGTTGAGCAGCGCCGAATCCATGGGTGCGCAGATCGGCATCTTCTGACTTTTTCGCCCCACAGGGCGCTTGGGGGGCGCGGGAACCCGGTTTTGTAAGGCTTTTGCAGTTTTGCTCAAAAGCTTTACGAAAAAAGGGGGGCGCTTTGCGTAATATATGGGCATCATCGCACGGAAAAGGGCCCTGCCTGATCGGCAAGGCCAGTAGAGTGGTGCGCCCGGAGGGATTCGAACCCCCAACCTTCTGATCCGTAGTCAGATGCTCTATCCGTTGAGCTACGGGCGCAACGAAGCTTTACAGTACACCCGCACTCGGTGGCCACCAAATTATTGCCAATTCCCCAGTTGAGGTGCGATTTTATCCAGTGTGCGCCCGGAGGGATTCGAACCCCCAACCTTCTGATCCGTAGTCAGATGCTCTATCCGTTGAGCTACGGGCGCATAGGGTACTCCAACGAGGTGCAACATCCGGGCACGTTCCCATACGGACCACCACAGGCGCACCACACGCCCCACAACACTATCCGCGGTTGTATGCCCCGAGCCTCACCACAAGATCTCGGGCAACCTGGGCAGCCTCGGTTGTTGTTCCTCGTCGGAGTGGCGGAGACGAGAGGATTTGAACCTCCGGTCCCCTGTGAGGGGGACAACTCATTAGCAGTGAGCCCCATTCGGCCGCTCTGGCACGCCTCCACTGATCACTAGCGTGATCGGCGTTGAGTTTACACATGGCCCTCGGGTGGCTCCAAAAGGGGTCCGGGCGGGTACGCTAGCCCCATGATCCGCAGCGACCTGGCTGGAGTGCCACCGTATGTTCCCGGGAAAAAGCCACCTCACGCACTGGTGGTCGCCAGTAACGAGACCACCCAGGGGCCGCTGCCCTCCGTCGCCCAGGCCATCGCAGACGCCGCCGGTGCGGTCAATCGTTATCCGGACATGTCCGTCACTGCCCTTCGCGCCGCCATAGCGGCTTGGTTCGCCAAGTCCGCCGAGGGGCTGCGGATCGATATGGACAACATCGCCACCGGCAACGGCTCCACCGCACTGTGCCAGCAGGCCATTCAGGCGACGTGTCACGACGGCGACGAGGTCCTCTTCGCGTGGCGCAGCTTCGAGGCCTACCCCATCCTCTCCCAGGTGGCGGGCGCGAAACCCGTTATGGTGCCGCTGACGGAAGATCACCGGCACGACTTCCCGGCGATGCTGAAGGCCATCACGGATCGCACTCGCCTCATCTTCGTGTGCAACCCCAACAATCCCAGCGGGACGGTGATGACCCACGCGGAAGTCCTCGATTTCCTCCACCAGGTTCCGCAGCGGATCACCGTCATCCTGGACGAGGCTTACATGGAGTACGACCGCAGCCCGGAGGCGGTGAATGCGGCGGAAATCCTGCGCCTTTTCCCCAACGTGGCCGTGTGCCGGACGTTCTCCAAAGCCTACGGCTTGGCCGGGTTGCGGCTGGGCTACATGGTGGGCGGGGCCGAATTCATCATGGCCGTGAATAAGGTGGCCTTGCCCTTCGGGGTCAATGCCCTGGCGCAGGCAGCCGGTCTGGCCAGCATCGATGCCACCGATGATGAGCTGAAAGATCGGGTGGACGCCACGGTCACCCAGCGCGAGCGACTACTTCAAGCCGTGCCGGAAGAGCTTCGCATCCCGAGCCAGGGGAACTTCATCCTGCTGCCGCTCGGCGCGCAGGCAGAAGCAGTGGATGCAGAGCTGAAAAAGGAAGGCGTTGTGGCCCGCTGCTTCCCCGGGGAGGGAGTGCGCATTACTGCGACGACCGCCGAGGAGACAGATAAGGTCATTGCGGCGTTGACGCCCGCGCTGGCAACTGTTGGCGGCGCCCGGTGGGGTGGGCGTCCCCAAGAATCCTGAGCATGTTGGACCCCACCCGCATCCCCCATGTCATGGCCGCGCTCCAACGGACCTGGGAAGCGCAGCCAAACCTCACGCTGACGGAATTGCTGGCGAGGCTGGCGGCCCGCGGGGTTAGCCGGGTGACCACCGACGAGGAATTCCTTGCACTGCTGGGGCAGGAGATCGCTGAGCACCCCGAGAAGATCGAGGGTGCCGCAGCGGAGATTGAGGTGCGCGCGATCGTGCGGACCGAGGGCCCGGCGCGGACCTTTACAATCGACCCCTGGGTGGTAGCCACCCACGGGTATGCTCCGCGGGCCCACCGCAACGCTGCCCGGAGCGGTGCGCAACAGCGAGCCCCGGAGCAGCCGACCGCGTGGGACTATCGCTCCATCGACCGCTGCCGCCCTGGCGCTCCACTGCGCATCACAGATGCCAACGGGGTGCAGCAACGGCTGGGGGTCGTGCGCGAGCTGCAGGTCATCGAACGCGGATTGGCGCACGAGGAACCTCCAGCTCCGGTGGACCTCAGCGGGCTGCGCCGGGGATCGGACGGCGCCCACTCGGCGTGGCTGGTGCTGTTTTCCACAGGAAGCACTGTGCTGGCGGAGCACCGCCTGCACGTGGCCCGGGTTGGCGGGCGGCACGTAGAGTTTGCCGCCCATCCATGGGTGGAGCTGCGCCAGTGCCGTGTGGGGGCGGAGCTGCGGGTGGACTCACCTGTCTCCGTGGACTGGAGCGGCCTAGGACTCGTCCGGCGCATCACCCCGTTGCGGGCATAGACCGCGGGCTAGACCGCCTTCGCCACTTGGGTGGCGACGAAATCGGAACCGGCGTGGCTGGGGTGGAACATCATGTGGTAGTCCGGAGTAGTGGTATCGATCACACCAGCAACCCAACGCTCCTGGTCAGCAGCGCAGGAGTTGTGATCGGCAGAGGGATCCTTGACTTCCACGTAGCGGGCGCCAATCTCCCGGGAAGCATCAATCTGGTTTTGACGATTCCAATTTTCTGCGTCGCGCAGGATAGGGATTGGAAACCCGGCTGGCATGTTAGGCACCACGTTGACCGAGCAATACATGGCCGAAACAGGATCGGAAACCGACAGCTGTCCTTGGATGACGAGCTGAGCATTGGGGGCAACACTTCGGATACGATTTGCAGCTTCGTGCATGTCTGCGATGTATGCGGCTCGGACGGCGCCAGGATCGGCTACGTTAACCCCGTCGTTGACAGCAAAAGGCCCAAAGTTGTTCATACCGAGGGCCAAGACCACAGAACGAGTTCCAGGATGGATATCTCCGGTCCGAATGGCGGAGTCCACCCGGGTCAGGGCACTGCGAGAAGTCTGAGCGGTACAAGACCAGTCATCCACGGCAAGCTTGGTTTTTTCTGCGAGCAGTCGCGGGGCATTGTCCGGCGCCTGAAGACATCCTTCACGGGACGGGTAGCCGTCCATGGCCGCTGGGTTGAATCCTCGGGAGAAGTTGCGGGCCTGGTCGGGATTGGCGGTGAAACTATCGCCGAAATAAACGACGTTACCCTGTGGCGCAGCCTGGACGGGAGCGTTAGTCAGGGTCGACACCGCAGCGCATGCTACGAGTGCAGCAGCCAGATTTTTTCTATTCATAGTTGAAGTTCATCCTCCTGGCTTACCCCCTTCTCGGGCATGCCCATGGTTCGTGAAAAGTAGGCGTCAAGCGTTCCGGGCCACGTCTACGACGGGTGATCGAGCTAATGCCCAAGCTGTTCTAGTATGTCAAGACTTGGCCAGATAAAGTAAACTCGCCAACTTGCCGGGCAACTCCAGTTCGGGGAGCTTTACGCAACTGTGCTTTACCGGTCGCTATCCCCGGGGTTTCCACTGACAAGTCCTCAAACAGATTTGGCAACTTCACCGGCGACGAATTCGGAACCTGCACGGCTCGGGTGGAACATCATATGGTAGTCGGGCGTCGTCGTATCGACGACTCCTGCTACCCATCGCTCCTGGTCAGGAGCGCACGAACTATGACCGGCGGAAGGGTCTTTAATTTCTACGAATCGAGCGCCGATCTCTCTTGCAGCCGTGCGCTGAGCGTCCCGCGAAAAGTTCTCGATGTCCCGAAGAAGCGGGATGGGGAATCCTCCTGGCAGGTTCGGGACCACGTTAACTGAGCAGTACATTGCGGATGCTGGGTCGCTCACCGAGAGTTGGCCTTGGACAAGGATTTTCGCGTTCGGAGCCACTCCGCGAATTTTCTCGGCTGCCGCCTTCATATCCCCGATCATGCCGTTCTTGACTGCCCCCGGATCGAGGATATTAGTGCCCTCGGCTACACCCGCAGGGCCGTAGTTGTTGATGCCTACAGCCAAAACGACTGCTCGCGTGTTCGGGTTCAGGTCTCCCGTTTGGACAGAGCGATCTAGTCGGCCAAGCATCGAGCGGGATGTCTGACCCGCACACGACCAATCAGCCACCGCCAGTCCGGTTTTCTGTGCTAGTAAACGTGGAGCATTGTCAGGGGTCTGGAGGCAGCCCTCGGTTGTTGGGGTTCCCTGGCGCGCGACATCTGGGCTCACCCCGTTGGCCAGCACTCGCCAGAAATCCGGGTTGGCAGTGAAACTATCCCCCGCGTATACGACATTTCCACCCGGCGCTGCCTGAGCCGGCGCTGCGGTGAACATCCCGCAACCTGCAATTACAGCAGCAGCGATGCCGCCCAGCTTGTTTCTCATGACGTCCCAATCCTTCGTTGGAGGCTAGCTTTCTGACATGTCCCGTACAAGATTCATCGAGAGAATATAGGAGAACGTTACTTGCGCGCTAGACGAAATTCAGACGCCTCCCCCAACTTAGGGAGCTTTCGCGGGTCTGTGAGCGGAAGTAGAGGGATTTGAACCCCCGGACGGTTTCCCGTCGCTGGTTTTCAAGACCAGTGCATTCGGCCGCTCTGCCATACTTCCCGGAGCACCAACCACTACTCAAACCTGCAGAAGGTGCCAGTAGAGCTCACCTTATCGCACTACCCAGTCCTACTGAATCACAAGCCCAGTTGACTATTCGCACCACAGGATGAATGTGACCCTGGCTACAGTGGGGCCATGGGCACGCTAATGCACGCCATCCGCCAGGCCGGCTCCAACGGCCCCTCCTCCCTCCACTGGGGCTCGGCCGAACGCCCCCGCCCCGCCGATGGGGAAGCCCTGGTCCGCATCACCCACGCGGGTGTCAATCGCGCCGACACGCTGCAGGCGCAGGGGCACTATCCCCCGCCACCGGGGGTCACAGACATTCTCGGACTGGAGGGCGCGGGCCTCATCGAGGATCCCAACAACGGCACCCGTCCGGACGGGACCCCGTGGAAAGCCGGGGATGAGGTGGCCTTCCTCCTTTCCGGCGGAGGCTACGCCGAGTACGCCGCCGTTCCCCACGGCCAGCTCCTCCCCATTCCCGCCGGGTTCAGCCTGGAACAGGCCGCAAGCGTGGTGGAAGTTGCCTGCACCGTCTGGAGCAACATCTGCATGACCGCCCATCTCCGCGAGGGGCAGCGCATCCTGTTCCACGGCGGAGGCGGTGGCATCGGCCTCTTCGGACTCCAGTTGGCCAAGGCCCTGGGCGCGACGGTGGCGACCACGGCCGGTTCCGCCGAGAAGCTCGCCACTTGCCAGGAGTACGGCGCAGACATCCTCATCAACTACCGGGAGGAGGACTTTGCTGGAGTCCTAGCCAGGTGCGGGGGCGTGGACGTCATCCTGGACATCATCGGCGCCAAATACCTCGCCCGTAATATCGATGCGCTGGCCCCCGACGGTCACCTCGTGATCATCGGTATGCAGGGCGGGGTGCGGGCCGAACTGCCGATTAACAAGCTGCTGGCCAAGCGGGGCAACATCTCCGCTACGGGTCTGCGCTACCGAGACCGGGAAGACAAGGCGCGGGTGGTGCGGGAGACCGTGTCCAATGTGTGGCCGATGCTGGAAGACGGGCGAATCCGCTGCCACATCGACCGCGTCATCCCCGCCGAACAGGCCGCCGCAGCGCACCGCGCACTGTTGTCCGGGGAGGTCACGGGCAAGATCGTCCTGAAGCTGCCGGAGGCGCATTAGCCGCTGGGGGGCGGAACTACTGGCTCAGAGAGGCCACCGCGCGCAGCAGCTGATCCACGTCGTGGTGGGTATTGAACACGTTGAGGCCCACGCAAATGGCCCCGTCGTTCTGCTCGAACACGCCCATATGCCGAAATAGCTCGCTGTCCCCGGGGCGCACCACGGTGGTCAGCACCCCGCTGCCCAGCAACCGCTGATGGACCACCTGCACAGGCACCCCCGCCACCACAAAACTCAACCGGGGCAGCCGATCCACGTGGTCATAACCGCTGGTATCTTCCGCATCCCCGTCCACACCGATGATGTGCACCCCGCCCTGGGCCTGCAGACCGTCTAGGAGGTGGCGGGTGAGTCCGTGAAGGTAGCGCTCGGCCTCCGGCAGCGAGGTTTTCAATCGACGACGCCGAGTCCCGCGCGCTTCCTCATCTAATCCCCCGAGGTGTTCCACCGTCGCCGGCACACCGCCCAGCAACCCCTCGCTGAGGCCCCCCGCTTCCAGCAGCGCTCGCGCCCGCACGGAAACCTCTGGCACGTCGGCACCCGCCGCCTGGGCCAGCCCAGTGGAGGTGGCTGTGGCGGGGAAGCGTTCTGCGCTCTCGAACGGGGTCACCTGCTTCCCCCGGCGGCCGCGCCGCCCGGTACCCCGGGCATAGGGGGTGGTGCCCAGCCCCCAACTCTGCGCTGCCGTGAGATGTCGCGGCAGCGTCGCGGCGATGGCGTCCACATCCCGAAATATCAATGCGCCGACATCCGGGCCGCCGAGGGCCTTGACGTCCACGGTCAAAATATCCGCCCCCAAAGCATCCACATCGATGGGCCGGAAGGGGGCGGCGGCGGTGACATCCACGACCAAGACCCCGGGGGACGTGGCCCGAAGCGTCTGGGCGATGGAGCGAACGTCCGTGACCGTGCCCACATACGAGTTTGCCGCGGCGACGGCCACCACGGCCGTATCGGGGGTGATCAGCTCCGCGAACTGCCAGGCCGGCAGGATTCCCGTGGCCAGGTCCGGCTCTGCCCACCGCACCCGAGCGCCGTAGAGGTCGGCCGCGCGGTGCCAGGGGCGGAAGTTGTCCGCGTCGTCGATGCGGGAGAGCACGACCTCCTGCCCCAAGCGCAATTTGCGACTCATCAGGCTGGCCAACTGATCCACCAACACCGCCCGGGAAGGACCCAAGATGACGCACTCCGGGCGAGCCCCCGTGAGGTCCGCAATGGCCGTTCGCGCGGCGTCGATAAAAGACTCCCCAATCCGACGGCCCGGGTGGGGCACGCGGGAATGGGAACCGCTGGCAGCTTCCGGGGGCGCCAACAGCGGGGCGATGCGAAACGAGCGACTGACCGCTGCGGATACCCGCTCCGGAATTTGCGGGTTATCCTGCGCGTTCATGTAAACCCAACCGTCGGAGAGGGAGTTGTAGAGCCCGCGCACCCGGGGGTTATCGAACATGTCAGGCTCCTCTCGGCATCGTGGTCAACCCACACGATAGTAGCCAGATCGCAGGACCGTAGCCATGGCGCAGGCTCGGATTGGCAGGCCGGGGCGGTACACTTTATAACCCATGAGTACGTCCCCAGACCTCGCGCGCATCACCGCTGCCGCCAGCGGCGAGCACCCCGCTTCGAGGTCCACCACCTTCTCGGCAGCATGGAAGGACCTCCGCCAGGGGTTTGGACAGCGCGAACTGTGGCTGGCCCTGGGATGGCAGGACATCAAACAGCGCTACCGACGCTCCACCCTGGGCCCCCTGTGGATCACCATCGCCACGGGTGTGATGGCCTTTGCCTTGGGGCTGCTGTACTCCCAGCTATTCGGCATGAACATCGCCGAGTTCCTTCCCCACGTGGCCGTGGGCCTGATCATGTGGGGATTTATCGCCGGCTGCATCAAGGACGGCTCGGAGGTGTTCATCGCCAACGAGGGGCTGATCAAGCAGCTACCCAGCGCGCTCTCTGTCCACGTGTACCGCCTGGTCTGGCGCCAATTCCTATTCTTGCTGCACAACCTGGTGATCTGGGTGGCCTTGTTGCTCATCTTCCAGATACCCGTGGGCTGGAAAGTGCTCTACGCCGTACCCGCGATGGCGGTCCTCGTGGCCAACGGGGTGTGGGTCACCATGTTCTTCGGCATCGTCGCCACCCGCTTCCGGGACGTCGCGCCGCTGCTGGATTCGCTGGTGCAGCTGGCCTTCTACATGACCCCCATCGTGTGGACCGCCAAGACCCTGGAACGCCAGGGCGGGGCGGTAGCGGAACGGGCCTTCCTGGCGAAGCTGAACCCGCTTTACCACTATCTCGAGATCGTCCGTGCGCCCATGATTCACGAGCCCCTGGACCCCATGAGCTGGTGGGTCGTGCTGGGGTTCACCGGCGTGGGCCTACTGCTGGCGCTCCTGGCGATGAAACAGTGGCGGTTCCGAGTGAGCTACTGGGTATAAGGGCAATGCCAACAGCGACCCCGCCTGTGGCCGGGAAAGGACGAGTGAACAACCCGTGGTAAGCATCGACACTTACGACGCCTGCGTGGACTTCCCCATCTTCGACGCCAAATCCCGCTCGATGAAGCAGACCTTCCTCGGTGCCGCCGGGGGAAGCATCGGGCGCAACAGCTCCAACACCGTCATGGTGGAGGCCTTAAAGAACGTCAACCTGCACCTTCAAGAGGGCGACCGGGTCGGGCTCGTTGGCCACAACGGGGCCGGGAAGTCCACGCTGCTGCGGCTGCTGTCCGGGATCTACGAGCCGACCCGCGGGTCCGCCGTGGTGCGCGGCCGCGTGGCCCCGGTGTTCGACCTCGGCGTGGGCATGGACCCGGAAATTAGCGGCTACGAGAACATCGTGATTCGGGGCCTCTTCCTGGGCCAGTCCCGCAGGGCCATGAAGCGCCGGATGGACGAGATCGCGGAGTTCAGCGAGCTCGGCGAGTACCTCTCCATGCCCCTGCGCACCTATTCCACCGGCATGCGCATCCGGTTGGCCCTGGGTGTGGTGACCTCCATCGAGCCGGAGATCCTCTTGCTGGATGAAGGAATCGGGGCGGTGGACGCGGCCTTCATGGCCAAGGCCCGCCGCAAGCTGACGGAGATGGTCAGCCGCTCCGGGATCCTGGTGTTCGCCTCCCACTCCAACGAGTTCCTCGCCCAGCTTTGCGATACCGCCCTGTGGATCGACCACGGGGAGGTACGCCAGGCGGGCGAGGTGGATGAGGTCGTGGGGGCCTACGAGGGCCCGGAGGCGCGGGATCACGTGCGCCGCGTGCTCAAGGAGCTCGGCCGGGCGAGCTAGCCGACCACCCGCGCCTCGGCCTTCACGTCCTCGTAGGCGGCCAGCGCCGTCTTCCGGGACTCCTTCACGTCCACCTGCGGTTCGGGGTAGGCCGGGGTGAACCGCTCCGGCACCCAGCGTTTGACGTACTCCGCATCCGGGTCGACCTTCTCCTCCTGCGTCAGTGGATTGAAGATGCGGAAGTAGGGGCTGGCATCATCGCCACAGCCCGCGACCCACTGCCAGTTGAATGGGTTGGAAGCCGGATCGGCGTCCACTAGCGTGTCCCAAAACCACTCCTCACCGTGGCGCCAATGGATGCCCAGGTTCTTCGTCAGCCAGGAGCCAACGACCATGCGGACCCGGTTGTGCATCGTCCCGGTGTGCCACAGCTCCCGCATCCCGGCATCCACCAACGGAACCCCAGTCAAGCCCCGCTGCCATTCCCGCAGTTGCTCGGCGTGCTCTGCCTCCGGCAGTTGCATCGGGTCCTGCGGATCCGGCCCCGGCGCCCAGGCCCAGGGGAAGTTATCGAACTGTCGGCGCACATTGGTCCGCGCCATGTCCGGCAGCACCGCCAGCCGATGCGCGGCGAAGTCCCGCCACAGCAGCTCCTGCTGAAAGGTGCGCATCGGCTTCTCCTCAGCCTCCTCGTGGGCCAGCGCATCCTCGGCGGCGACCCACAGGCGGGCGACACTGATCTCCCCAAACCGCAGGTGAGGGGATAGGTTGCTCGTCGCAGGAACCGCCGGGAAGTCCCGACGCGTCGCGTAGTCGCCGAACTGGCCCTGGTGGTCTAAGAACCTCGCCAAACGCTCGTGGGCGCCGTCCTCCCCGGGCTGCCACGCCTCTCGGAAACCCGCGGCCCAATCCCGCTCGGTATCCAGCAGGCCGAGTTCCTCCACCTTCCCCGCACCCGTCGGCAGCTCCAGCCGCGCGCCGTCCCCCACCGGCTGCGGCGGGTCCCCCAGCCGCCCACCCACCCCAGCGGCCTCCAGGACCTCCCGGGCCCGGCGCGCAAAGGGGGTGTACACCTTGAAAGTCTTGTGATCGTTCGTCTGAATACTGCCGGGCTCTGTGAGGTAATGGCCCTCATAGGTGCGGATCTCCGCTGGCCCCGCGAGGGTCTTTTCCAGCTCCTCGCGCACCTGTGCGTCCAACTCCACCAGCGGTTGGTGGTAACGGTCGTGCCACACTGCCCGGGTGGCACCCACGTCGGCCGCCAGCTCGGGCACGATCGTGCGGGGATCCCCGGCGCGCACGAACAGGGGAATTCCCAGCTCGGCCAGCTTCTCCCGATGGCGCGTCAAGCTGTGGTGCAGCCACCACTTACTGGCTGCCCCCAATGGCCGGGTGCGCGCCGCCCTGGCGTCCTCAAGAACAAAGAGGGCAACCACGCCCCCACCGGATTCGGAATCGCCGGCCTCCCGGGCCCACGCGGCGGCCTGACGCAGGGGCAGGTGATCGGCCGTGCGCAGGTCCTCGCGAAACCACACCAGAGTGGTCATTTCTGCCCTTCCGTCGTCCTGGCCCCGGCGGCAGCGGAGGAAGCGTGCCCGCCCTCCCGCACGGCCCCCCGATCCCGAGCCTGGGCGCCGCTTACTCGCGCCCGCAGTTCCTGGGCGGCCTCCCCGGAGGGCAGCAACGTCGTCACGATGGAGCTCAGGGTGATGGCTCCCACGAACTCCTTACCCCGGGTGACCACCGCAATGTGCTCGCTTCGGTCGCGCATCGTGGTGAGGGCCTCGTAAACCAGTTTGTCGGCGTCCAGCGTCAACACCGGCCGGACGTGGGGAGCCACCGGCGCCGCCAAGTCCTCGTTGAAGGTATCCCGCACATGCACCACCCCGGTGGGCACCTGGGTCTTCGCCGGCGCCGCCTTGCCCCCCGTGCGCTGCAGCACCAGCAGGCGCTTGCTGTTGTGCTCGGCGGAGGCTTTACGCACCGCGCCGCAGGTGGCGTCCCCCGGCACGACGACCGGTTGCTTGGCCTCCTGGACCAGCTCCGCGATCTTGATCCGCTGCAGGTCCACCAGGCCAGTGATCTGCTCTTCGATGTCGTGGGTGATGGACCCGGCAGAGGCGGAGAGCTCCACCAACTGCCGGATCGTATCGATATCCCGGCCCCCCACGGCGGCGCGGTCCACGGGCTCCACCCCCGAGGCCTTCACCATGCGGTTGGCCAGGAAGTTCACGAACACGAGGATCGGCCGGGTCAGCCAGATGAAGGCCCGCGACGGTAGGGCCACCAGCTTGGCGGAACGCTCCGGGTGCGTAATGGCCCAGCTCTTCGGGGCCATCTCCCCCACCACGAGGTGCAGGAAGGTGACGAAGAGCAGGGCGAGAACGAAGCTCACCGCGCTGGTTACCCCCTCCGGCAGGCCCACGGCGTGGATGGGCTTTTCCAGCAGGTGGTGCACGGCCGGCTCGGTGATGGCACCGAGGGCGAAGGTGCAGGCGGTGATGCCGAGCTGGGATCCGGCGAGCATGATGGTCAGCTCGTTGACACCGCGCAGGGCGGCGCGGGCGGCGCGGGAGTTCTCCGCATCCATCTCCAGGCGGTTGCGGCGCGCCCCGAGCAGGGAGAATTCGAGGACAACGAAGAAAGCGCTGCCAATGATGAAAACAATGGTCAGCAATAGGGCGAGCGATGGATTCATCTAGCGCACCTCCTGGCCATCGTCGTCGTATTCGGCTCGGTCGCCCGGTCGGTCCGCACTGAGGTCCTCGTGGTCTTGGTCTGTGTCAGGGTTGGTGAGGTGGATGAGCTCCACCCGAACTTGGCTGGGCACGAAGCGGTCGATCTCCAATACGGTGAGGTGGAGTTGGCGGCCGATCTGCTCGTCTTCGGCGTATTCGCGCGGATCCACGGGCAGGACCACTTCCACGTCCTCCCCCACTGCGGGCAGGTCCCCGAGCTCGGTGATGAGCAGGCCACCCAGGGTTTCCACGTCCACTGCGGGCAGGTCGTGGCCGATGGCGCGCTCGACCTCGTCGAGGTGCACGTCCCCGCCCATGGTCCAGGTGTTTTCGTCGATCTCGACGATGAGCTGTTCCGGTTCGTCGTCGTGCTCGTCGTGGATTTCGCCGACGAGCTCTTCGGCTAGGTCTTCGATGGTAATGACACCGGAGAACACGCCGTATTCGTCGATCACGCACGCGATCTCGTCGCGACTGGTCTTCAGCAACTCCAGGGCGTCCGGCAACATCATGACGGTGGGGACCACCACGGGTTCCCGCATGACTTCGGAGATGGGGGTCTCATCGGCGATGTCCGGGTCCAGCACGTCGGCGAGGTGGACCACGCCGAGGGGTTGCTCGTCGTCGCTGACCACGGGGTAGCGGCTGTGGTCGGTCACCATCATCTGGCGGATGGCCCCCACCCCCACCTCGGCGCCGACGGTGCCGACGTTGGAGCGCGGGATCATGGCGTGTTCCACGTCCCGTTCGGGGAAGTCCAGGATGCGGTCGAGGAGGATGGAGACGTCCTCCGGCAGGTCCCCGGATTCGCGGGAGTCCGCGACGATGCGGGTGAGGTCGTCCGATGTTGCGGTGGCGTCCACGTCCTCCACCGGTTTGATGCCGAAGAGGCGAAGGACGCCGTTGGATGCCCACTCGAAGAAGGAAATGAGCCAGCCAAAGAGGCCCAAATAGATTCTTGTGGACGCCGCCAGCCCCTTCGCGAGCGGTTCTGGATTGGCCACTGCCAGGTTCTTCGGGTATAGCTCGCCGATGACCATCTGCACGATGGTGGCGACAGCCAGCGTTGCCACCGTAGCTGCTGTTACGGCTGTCGCGTTGTCGCTGTCTCCGGTAATGAGTTGCCCGAGCGCGCCACCTACCATGGGCCCACCCACCAAACCAACCAGAAGACCTGTCACCGTGATACCCAGCTGAGCGCCAGACAGCATGAAAGATGTGCGTTTTGTTACCTGCAGCGTTCGAGCCGCGGCTTTGTCGCCCTGGTCGGCGAGCGCCGCGAGGCGGGCGCGGTCCACCGACATGAAAGCGAATTCTTGGGCCACGAAGTAGCCGTTGGCTGCGATGATGAGCAGGATGAGCAGGATTCCTGCGATCAGGGACAGCACTGCGCTCATCGGCTACCGCCCCGATCGGTGGTGCGGTTGGGTCTTCGGTTGTGGCTGGGCATCAACTGGCGCCGGGAGCCGGTACTCGGAGGCTCCTCAGGGCCAGGTGCAGAATGCTGGGAAAACGGCATGCGTTCATAGTAGCGGCAACGGGCCTGGGGCAACCCATCGCGAAAGGTCACCTCCCACCGTGGCGCATCGGGGGGCAGAGCAGGCGGCGTGTAAGGATGGGGGCCATGGTTGCTCCCCACAGCGAACGCTTCGCGCTGCGCGCCGAGGATTCGGTCGCAGCGGTCATCGTCACCCATCGGCGGGCCGATCAATTGCGCCACAGCCTAGAGCTGGTGGCGAACCAGTCCAAGCCGGTGAGCTACATCATCGTTGTGGACAACGGCCGGGAGCAGGCTGTGCAAGAGACCGTACAGCAGCTGTGCGGGGATCGCGGGGTCTACCTGCCGAGTGCCACGAACCTGGGCGGGGCGGGCGGGTTTGCCTATGGCTTCTTGACGGCCCTCGCGCTGGGTGCGGATGCCATCTGGTGTGCCGACGACGATGGCCGCCCGGCGGACACCGAGGTGCTGCGCACCCTCACGGAGGTGGCGGTGAACTATGGGTTGGCAGAAGTGTCCCCGGTGGTGTGCAACATCGACGAACCGGAGCGCTTGGCCTTTCCCCTGCGGCAGGGCCTAGTGTGGCGGCGCTTCCGTAAGGAATTGGAGGGGGACTTTCTACCGGGGATCGCCAGCCTGTTCAACGGAGCGCTGCTGAGCAGCAAGCTGCTGGAGGTGGTGGGGGTTCCCGATTACCGCTTGTTCATCCGGGGCGATGAGGTGGAGTTTCACCGGCGTTTGGTGCGCTCCGGGCTGCCATTCGGCACCTGCCTGACGGCGGCTTATGTGCATCCGGACGGGTCTGCGGAGTTCAAGCCCATTCTGGGCGGGCGAATGCACACGCAGTACCCGGACAACGAGGTTAAGCGCTACTTCACCTATCGCAATCGGGGATACGTGATGAGCCAGCCGGGTATGCGAAAGCTCCTGCCCCAGGAGTACGCCCGGTTTGGGTGGTTCTTCCTGGTGCAGGAGCGTGATCCGCACGGTTTTGCGGAATGGTTCAAGCTGCACGCCCGGGGGCGGGGAGAGAAGTTCTTCCGCCCCTGAGCGGGAATTTGTTAGTGCTCGGCGGCGGCGTGCTTGCCACCAGCCTGCGGCGTGGAGTTCCGGGGCGCGTCGCTGGCGGGCTTGGCGACGGTTGCCTCCTGTTCGCGCTCCCGATCATCTCTGCGATCGTCGGGTTCGTCTTCGGCGTGAGGTGAGACCTCCCGGTAACCCATGTCCGGGAAGGGATCGTGCCCCGCGAGGTAACGCACCGCGGAATTGCCCGCGGCCACCACCGGCACGGCGAACAGGGCCCCAGCAATGCCGAAGATGTAGGTCGCTGCTGCGACGACCACAATGACGACCAGCGGGTGCAGAGCCACGGCGCGGCCCATGAGGAAGGGCTGCAGGATGTGGGCCTCGCACTGATGGACGACGATCACGATGATGACCATAATCAGCGCGGTCACCGGCCCCTGGTCCACAAAGGCCACGAGGGCGGGGATCACGCCGCTGATCAGCGCGCCGACGATGGGGATGAAGGACAAGAGGAAAACCACGAAGGCCATGGGGAAGGCAAAGGGGACGCCTAAGACCAGCGCGCCCACGCCCACCCCCGTGGCGTTGATGAGGGCGACCAGCACCTGCGTGTGGGAGTACACGCTGACGCTGCGCCAGGCGCGCCGCATGGCCTGGTTGGTGGGCTCGCGAGCGGCCTGTGGCAGGAACCAGAGACAAAACTGCCACATCTTTTGCCCGTGGTGAAGGAAGAAGAATAGGGCGATAAGGCAAATAAGCAAACCGGCAAAGGAATCTACGACGGTATGCCCGGCTTCCACTGCACCCGAGACAACTTCCTTTCCGGACCCGCCCATCGATTCCTTGGCCTGGGCGATGGCTGCTTCCAGCCGGTCGCTGGTCACGTGGAATGGGCTGTTGGCCAGGGAGTTCAGTAGTTCCCGGCCGCCGTTGCGGGCACTATCGGCCATCTGGGGAATACCGCTGGCTAGCTGAGTGGTCAGCAGGGCCACGGCGCCGCCGATCACGCCGAGCACGGCGAAGATGGTGGCCAAGGAGGCCAGCGCGCGGGGCCACCGAAACTTCCGGTTGAGGAAGTTGGTGATGGGCATGAGCATCGCAGCCAGCAGCACCGCAACAAGCAGCGGGATGATGACGATGAGAAGTTGGCTGACTACTTTGCCGAGCAATACAAGACCGCCCGCCATCAGCAGGAGGCACGCCGACCACGCGGCTGAGAGCACCACGGGATACGGCAAGTGCTCCACTTTGGGAATGAGTCTGCGCACCATAGGCAGGGGGTCCTTCCGGGAACTACGTATATTGCTAATAGATCGCGTTGAACCTTACCCCGGGGGTGCGCAAACTGGGAAGTCACGTAGGTTCAAAGCCCCCAGGGTTACCGACGGAAGATGAGGAACCGCTGGATCGCGAAATTGATCACCGTCGCCATGCCCTGGGCGATGATGAAGCTCACGATTCGCACGCCCAACGGCGGCAACCCGGTGGTATTTAGCCACGGAATCGTAAGTCTGTACAGGCCCCATTGCACCGCAAAGGTCAGCAAGTAGGTGAGCATGGTCACCGCAAAGCGGCGGAAGGACTTCTCGGCCTGGAATGTCCACCGGCGATTGATGAAGTATGCGGTGAGCGTACCGAGGATGAAGCCCACGGCCTTAGAGACCCCGTCGGACCAGTCCAGAAGGAAGTGGGTACCCGCCGTGGTGCCGAAGTCCACGATGGCGGAGAAGGCACCTACGGCAATGAATCGGAAGAGCTGCTGGTTGAGCGTCGCCGGGTTGCGGACGGTCTGTTCGGCCATCACCTCGGTGGTGGTCATAACTGGGGCTACTCCTTGGTATTCCTATGGTTGTGGGTATTCCTATGGTTGTGGGTATTCCTATGGTTGTGCGCGGCTTGAGCGCCGCGCTTATCGCGCACCACGCGGAAAGTCCAGAACTTGTTGAACAGGAAGTTGGCGGGAATGGCGAACATCACGCCAATGAGGTTGCCCCAGTAGGCCCGGGTACGCAGCCCGGTAGAGTTATCGAAGACGTCGTGGGGCAGCGACAGCGGGGAGTTGTAGTTCACCAGGGCCGTACAGACCACCAGCGTGATGAGCAGGCCAAAAACGCCCACGGCCATGAACTGCGGCAATTGCTTCCACCACGGCTTCTTCTCCAGGCCGCCGAACGTCCAATAACGGTTGAGGATGAAGTTCCAGATATTCGCCACGACGAAAGCTACCACGGAAAACAGGTGGTACCAGCGCACGTGGAACTGCGTGCCCAGGAGGTTCAGTAAGGGGTCCTGCACATCCGCATTGAAGGCCCACAGGGAGAACTTCTTCACCGCCACAACAGCGGCCTGGTTCACAACCACGCCGGAGGCCCCGACGATGCCGAAGCGCAGGAATTGCCGGGCCAGCCGCTTGCTGCGCTGCCGGGTGGAGGGGCGCTGCGCTGCAGGGGCTGCGGTGTCCTCCACCTGGGGCCCCCTCGCCCGGGTGCCCGTGACCGTCGTTGCGGGCGAGATAAGAGCATCTGTGGTGTCGCTCGACGCGGAGTACTTACTGGACAAGGGCCTTTTACTCGTTTCGGGGGCTTGCTGCTGGTCTGGGGGCGCGTTTCCAGTAGATTACGCCCGCCAAAGCGCTAACCATAACATTGGCAGCCCCCGCCCGTCCGTCACCGCTGCAACAAGAAACGGTACATCTCCAGCCGTTCCACCAGGGAGCGTTGGGGAACCAGCGGAATCGGGCCACTGGTGGGTCGCGTCTGCCAGCCGTCCGCCCCAGCGAGGGCCAGCAGCTTCCCCGTGGCGCGGGACAGCGTGCGGATCTCCTCCGCCGTCAGCGCATCGGAGGCGGAGCGGCCCTTCTCTACGGGCCCCAGGTGCGCTGGGTCCGTGGCGTCCCCACGGCAAAAACCGAGACGGGACAGGAAGGCCACGCTGGCGCGGTCGGTCCCGGCGGAGTCCACGAGGGCGGACAGGGCGACGATGCGTGCCCACGCGGCGGCCCGGCCCAGGCGAGTGCGCTCCACGGGGGCATCTGCCAGTAGTTCCGCCGAGCGCTCGGTCACGGGCGCCGGTCGGTCCAGGTCCAGGGCCTGCAGTAGCGGGATGAAGTCGAACAGCTCTCCGTGGCGCAGCAGAGCCCGCAGCTCCTTATCCACGCTGGATAGGACGTTCTCCACCGAATCCTCACCGGCCAGGGTGAAGTTGGTGTGGGTGACATCCACTACCTCCGGGATGCCCAGGGGGTGGGGCGGGAAACCGGACGGGGGCTGTGCCGCCGCGCTGGGCTCGGAGGTGGCGTCCGAAAGATCATCGGGCTCATCGGCGAGGAATTCGGCGGTGAGCAGCACAGCATCCGGTCCGGATTCCCCACCTCCCCCGGGCCTGGGCGCGGTTTGCCCGGGGACGATATGGGAAAGCAGGTCCTCCTCGGCGGGGCTGGTGGTTGCCGCGGCGCCCTCCCAATGACCGACGACGCCACTCACCGGATCCACCATCACATCCGACACGCTGAGGAAGAACTCGTACCCCCCGGTGCGCAGCACCCCCACACCCCCGCGATCCAGGGCGGCGCCAACCTCCGTTCCGATCGAATGCTTCGCGCGGGAGTAGGTTCGCAACACCCCGGACTGGCGCACGCGCAGCTCCCAGCCAGCGTCGCCATCGTCCCCTTGCGGCCACTCGTAGCAGGTGAGGATGGCCTCCACGAGATCCGCCACACTCATGCAACCGCTGACCGACAGCAACCGGGTGTAGTGCCCCAGCCCCGAAAGATGGTGATCCACGTTGACCAGAAGGCGGAGGCAGGTGCGGTCAGCCGACGGGCGGATGTAGGGCGCACCGGAAGGGTGTGGGATGGGGGACGACGCCGACGCCCGCGCGCTGCCCGAAGCCCCCGCCCCGGCAGCACCAGTGGGCATGGGGAAGGCCAGGACAGTGCCCCGCGTGTGCCTCACCGGCCCTCCCGCCGCGATGTGCTGCGCAATCATGCACCCCAGCGTAACGGCGCCTTCGCCAACTCGCCGGGCGAAGTGCCTTGCGCGTCCGGCAGCCTGCGGGCCCGAACCTTCTCGAAAGCGGCCCACTCCCGCAGCCAAATCCGCAGGCCACGGGCCACGTCCATGACGGCGGTGACGGCGTCCAGGGCGGGCCCCGCCAAGTCCTTCGGGGCATGCCCGGAAACTCGGGAGATCTCGGCGATCACCGGCCAGGCCGGTTGGCGCTTGCCAGGGTTCGCGTTCGCGAAGTCCCGACGGGCGGTCTCCAGCGCTTCTGCCACAGCCACGTAGGTGGCCGGTAGGTCGATGCGCAGTTCCTGGGGGATTTCCGGGATCGGCGTCGCCTCAGGGTTGGCGGATGTGTCGCTGCTGTCGGCTACGGGAACCTCGTCGGCTAAAAGGACGGGCCAATGTACCAACGAGCGCAGCACCGCAGCCGGATCCGTCCGCTCGGGCAGCCACTCGGCCGTCGCCGCGAAACCGCTCACGCCCTCCGGGGTGAGCAGCCAGGCCCCCGAAAAGTCCCCCCGGGTGATGTTGGGGTCGGTTTCCACCTGCCAGACGGCGGTGACATCCCCGCGCCGGGCGATGACGAGGACGGGGTCGAAGTCAGCGGTGCTCATGGCGCACAAGTGTACTGACGCCTCGGCCGCAGCCCTGGCGGGTTGTTGGCGCGGATCCTCGGGGGTCGGCCAGGACGCCGGTAGCATGGGCAACCATGGCCGGATTCCTCAATCGCATCGCAGGCGCTATCACCCCCAACAGGCGCCGCAAGCACGTCCAGTCCGATGAGACGGCCCCACCCCAGCGCGTTGGCGGCGTTGGCACAAACACCACCTACGAAGCCGCCGAGCGCACAGCCTCCCCGCTGAACAACTACATGACCCGGCTCATGGCCCAAGAGCTACCCATGCTGGATAGCACCAGCCGCCGCCGCGTCAACGAACTTCTGCGGGAATACACAGGACCCACGATCGAAAGTGTGGAGGACCTGCCCGAAGAAGTCCGGGAGATCATGGAACTGCGCTGACCCGCGCCCATCGCGTTCCCACTACCTAGCGGCCCCACCGCCTATCGTGGAGCGTATGAGACTCGAAACGAGCACAAAGACACTCACCGGTTGGGGCCGCACCTCCCCCACCACAGCTCAAGTGCTGTCCACGAGGGACGTGGACGTTATTGCTGCGGCCGTGGCCCAGGTGGCCGACAGCAACGCGGATAAGCCCACCCACCTGCAGCGCGGCGTCATCGCCCGCGGTATGGGCCGGAGCTACGGGGACCCCGCCATGAACGCCGGCGGCCTGGTCATCGACATGCAAGAGCTCAACGAGATTCACAACATCGACCCGGATACCGCCATCGTGGACGTGGACGCCGGCGTGACCCTGGATCAGTTGATGAAGGCCGCCCTGCCCTACGGCCTGTGGGTGCCCGTGCTGCCCGGGACCCGCCAGGTCACCGTGGGAGGGGCAATCGGCCCGGATATCCACGGCAAGAACCACCACTCTGCGGGCTCCTTCGGTGACCACGTCACCAGCCTGGAACTGCTGGTCGCCGACGGTCGAGTGCTCCACCTCGAACCCGAGGGCTCCCCGGATGACCCCACGGGGGAGTTGTTCTGGGCCACCATCGGCGGCATGGGGCTGACCGGCATTATTCTACGGGCCAGCATCAAGATGACCCGCACCGAAACCGCCTACTTCATCGCGGACGGGGACCGCACCCAGTCCCTGGAGGAGACCATCGAATTCCACTCCGACGGCTCCGAGAAGAACTACACCTATTCTTCCGCGTGGTTTGACGCGATCAGCGCCCCGCCGAAGTTGGGCCGCGCCGCCATTTCCCGAGGCAGTCTGGCCACCCTAGAGCAGCTCAAGGAGCTCAGTCCGAAGCTGGCCAAGGACCCGCTAAAGTTCAACGCTCCCCAACTGGCCACCGTGCCGGACATCTTCCCGAACTTCACGATGAACAAGCTGTCCATGATCGCCGTGGGCGAGCTGTGGTGGCTGAAGTCCGGGACCTACCGCAACCAGGTGCAGAACCTCACGCAGTTTTACCAACCCTTGGACCTCATCGGGGAGTGGAACCGCGGATACGGCGCCAAGGGCTTTCTGCAGTACCAGTTCGTTGTACCCACGGAAGCTGTGGAGCCGTTCAAGCAGATCGTGCGGGACATCCAAACCTCCGGGCACTACTCCGCTCTCAACGTCTTCAAACTCTTCGGCAAGGGCAACCGAGCCCCGCTCTCCTACCCCATGCCGGGTTGGAACGTGTGCGTGGACTTCCCGATCAAGAAGGGCCTCGGGGCCTTCCTGGACGAGCTGGACCAGCGGGTCATGGAGTTTGGCGGGCGGCTGTACCTAGCCAAGGAATCCCGCACCAGCGCGGAGAACTTCCACAAGATGTACCCCGGACTGCCCGGGTGGTTGGAGACCCGGCGGCGCATCGACCCGACCGGCATATTCGCCTCCGACATGTCCCGCCGACTGGAGCTCTAACACAGGGGCTAATCGGCCCCGAGGAGGGCTTGCCCCCCTCCCCGCACCTCTCATCCACTCTCAGAACACGCACCAGCACCAACGCACCTAGGAGAATCAATGATCGACGCCGTGGGTAAACCCCAAACCATCCTGCTCCTCGGCGGGGCCTCGGACATGGGCCTAGCAGTCGTAGAGGAGTTCCTGTCCCGAGGCCCGGCGCGCGTCATCCTCGCCGCCCGGGATAGCGAGGACCTCACCAGCGCAACCGAGCGGGTTAAGGCCGCCGGGGCTTCCGAAGTCACACCAGTAAAGTTCGACGCGGTTGACTTCGCCTCCCACCCTGCGGTCTTTGACGAGATCTGGGCCCAGGGGGACGTGGACCTGGCCATCGTGGCCTTCGGCATCCTTGGGGATAATGAGCAGCAGTGGCAGGACCAGCGCCAGGCCGTCCTCGCAGCTCAGGTGAACTACACGGGCCCGGTGAGCGTGGGTGTGCTGCTAGCGGAGAAGATGAGGCGGCAGGGCCACGGGCAGATTGTGGTGTTCTCCTCCGTGGCCGGGGAGATGGTTCGCCGCTCCAACTTTGTCTACGGTTCCGCGAAGGCGGGTGTGGACGGCTTCTACCGGATGCTGGGGGAGGCTCTGCGCGGCACTGGCGTGAAGGTTCTCACGGTCCGCCCGGGTCAGGCCCGCACAAACATGACGAAGCACCTCGACGATGCACCCCTCACGGTGGATAAAGAGGACGTCGCCCGGGCTATTGGCAAGGCAGTGGATAACCGCAAGACCCTGATCTGGGTACATCCCCTGTTCCAGCCGATCATGCTTATCCTCAAGCACCTGCCTATGTTCGTCATCCGCAAGCTGCCCCTGTAACTGGCCGCCCAGATGGTTTGGCGGGTATCCCAGGTGCCCAGGCGCGGGGGGTGGGCACCACACAGGAGGGAGTGAAGCCAATATACCGACTCCGTTGCCACCCACCGACCCAATGTCGAGCTGTAGATTCCCTGGCATGGTTGTATGGATAGGGTTTGCATACTCTGCAAACATGGGTGGCGGGCCCGCCCGGCTCGGCCGTACCGGTCCGGTCCATTCGTAGACCACCCCCCTCCCCTGCCTAGCTTCCCCCATTCAACTCCCACTGACCCCCATTCCTTTCCCCGCTTTGGAGCCTCCCCACATGCGCAAGACCCTCGGTGTCCTCGCTGCCACTTCCGCCGCCGCCCTCCTCGCGGCTTGTTCCAGCTTCGGCGATGATCTCCCCCAGCTAGACGTGTCCAAGCCGGAGGTCCTCGCCGACAAGGATCGCTCCGGCGTGGACGTCTCCCAGCGCTTCTTCGATAACGCCCCCGCCGCCGTGGTCACCGGCACCAACCCCGCGGACAAGGACCGGGCCACGAAGCTCGCCGTGGACGCGGGAGTACCCCTGTTGACCGTCACGCCCGAGACGCGGGATGCCGTCAGCGCGGAAATTGGGCGCCTGGGGGCCGGGAAGGTTGTGGCCGTCGATTCTTCCGGGGAGGCCAAGAATGTTCCGCTCCCCGGGGGCAAGGATGTCTCTATTGAGGACGCCACCTCCACCGACGTGGACGTACCGCACAAGGACCACAAGAATTCCTTCCCCCCGGTCCTCGTGACGGGTCAGACTAGCCCCGCCGCTTCCGCCACCGCGCGGGCTGCGGGTGCCGAACTTACCAACCTGGCCTACCCGGACCCCCGAGTCTCCAAGGAGGCCTCTGACCTAGTCAAGGACAAGAACCCCCTGGCCCTGGGGTCCCAGTTCGGCTCTAGCGAAAAGTTGGCGGGGGAGATGTCCATGACCGGCAATGGGGAGCTGCCCGGTGGCGGGGAGCTCGTCTTCCCCGGTCGCCGCATGATCGCCCTCTACGGGCACCCCTCCGGACCGGCCCTCGGTGCGATGGGCGAGCAGGACCCGCAGGCCTCCGTCAAGCGGGTGCAGGACCTGTGCGAGCAGTACAAACAGTTCGCCCAGGAGCCGGTGATTCCCGCTTTCGAGATCATCGCCACTGTCGCGGCCTCCGAGCCCGGACCCGATGGAAACTTCACCAATGAGAGCGACGTCAGCGAGCTGCGCCCCTATGTGGACGCCATCACGAAGGCCGGCGGGTATGCAGTGCTAGACCTACAGCCCGGCCGGGGCAGCTTCCTGGAACAGGCCAAGCTCTACGAGGAACTTTTGAAGCAACCCAACGTGGGCCTTGCTCTTGACCCAGAGTGGAAGATCGGCCCCGGAGAGATGCCAATGCAGCGCGTAGGTAGCGCGGAAGCCGCCGAGATCAACGAGGCCTCCCAGTGGCTGTCCACCTTGGTCCGCGACAATAAGCTTCCCCAGAAGGCGCTCGTCATTCACCAGTTCCAGTTGCAGATGCTGCGCGACCGGGAGCAGATCGACACCAACCACCCCGAACTTGCCTTCGTGCTGCACGCCGACGGTCACGGTACGACAGAAGAGAAGTTCGAGACCTGGAATGTCATGCGCCAGGACTTGGACCCGGCCTTCTTCATGGCCTGGAAGAACTTCTTCGATGAGGACAAGCCCATGTTTGACCCCCAGCAGACCATGGACGTGCAGCCCCGCCCCTGGTTCGTGTCCTACCAGTAGCTCGGCGCTACTTACTGGCTTTCGTCGCGAGCGTCGAAGCGGATGAAAACCACAATAGCCAACGCCACCAGGCTCAGCCCCGCCGCGACCGCGAAGGCCAAACCCACTCCGCGGGCAATGGCGTCCTGCTGCGACACAGCGCCCGCGGAGGCGGCCCCGAGGGTCATGATCGCGACGAACACCGCCGTGCCCACTCCCCCTGCCACCTGTTGGAAAGAGTTGACGATCGCCTGGCCGTGAGCCGCGATCCGATCCGGCACGGAGGCCAGGGCATTACTCATCATGGGTGTGAGTACCAGGGCCACGCCGGCATTGAGCGCGATCGCACAGACCATGAGGTACCACAGCGCCGCGGTGGAACCCATGGCGGCCATGCCCACGAGGGACAGGCTAAGAAGGGCGGCTCCGGGGATGGTGAGGATGCGCGTGCCCCTGGCGTCGTAAATACGACCCACCACCGGGCCCAACAGCGCCATGACAATACCGCCCGGCAGGGAGATCAACCCCGTGGCCAATTTGGACAACCCCACCACCTGCTGGGCATAAATGGGGATAAGAATGATGAACGCGAACAGCAGGCCGAAGCTGAGTAGCAGCACGACGGTAGAGAACACGAAGTTCCGATCGCCCAGCGGCTCCAGGTTCAACAGTGGGCCGGGGCCCCTCCCGGCCTCCTCGGCACGGGCCAAGGAGCGCTGCCGCCGGAAGAAAACGCCGAGGATGAGCACCCCCACGACCAGGAGGCACACCCTACCCATCGGGAACCCGTTCGCAAGCTGGGACAAGCCAGCCAGCCCGTAGATCGCGGTGGCGAACCCCACCGCAGACAGCAGGACGCTCGGCACATCCAGGCCGGGGCGGGTGGGCTCCGTGAAGTTCCGGATGAGCCACAGCCCCGCGATGAAGGAGGCAAGAACCAGAGGCAGCATGGCCAGGAAAATCCACCGCCAACTGCCGGTCTGCAGAATGAGGCCGGACACGGCCGGGCCCACGGCCGGAGCGACCGCGATGACCACGCTCACCAGCCCAAAGACCTGGCCGCGGCGCTCGATGGGCACGAGCTGCATGATGGTCGTCATCAACATCGGCAGGACCAGGGCCGTGCCGGAGGCTTGGATGATGCGGGCCAGCAGAAGAATCGGGAAGGCCGGTGCCGCCGCGGCCAACACCGTGCCCGCTAAAAACAGCGACAGCGCCGCGACATAGACCCGGCGCAGCGTGAAGCGGGAGAGGATGTATCCCGTCATAGGGATTACCACCGCCATCGTGAGCATGAAGCCCGTGCTCAGCCACTGCGCGGACTCGGCGGAGACCCGGAAGTAGCGCATGAGCTCCGGCAGTGCTACGGACAGGGTGGTTTCGTTAAGAATCACCACGAAGGCCGCCACCACCAGCACCCCGATGAGCAGACGGGCGTTCGGTGCCGGGCTGCCGCTGGGGGTGTTTGGGTCACCGGCGGCGCCGGAAACACTCGGGGTGGGGTTATTCAGATTCGGGCTGTTCAGCCCCGGGGTTGTCTCTACCCTCACGTGATCCACCGCTGGTCAATTCGCCTTTCTTCATCTCCGCGCGAATCTGCTCCAGGCGGGAGTTCGCGCGCATATCCGTGCTCGCCGCGGCAACCTCGTCCATCCGGCCCTGCACCGAATCCTGGACTAGCTCCTGGGATCCCAGGGCCGTGGCGTAGCGTTGCTCGATCTTGTCGCGGACCTGATCCAAGGTGGGCACGCTGGCATCTGGGTCCGTCCCCGTGATGCTATCCATCTGCTGAATGGACTGAGCCGTGGCCTCCTGCATCTTGGCCTGGTCCGCCTGAGCACGCAGTTCGGAGATCTGTCCCAGTTGCTCCTGGAGCCGCGCGTCTGACTGCTGCTGCTGCGCGGCGGCCTGCTCTGCTGCGGCCTTAGCCCCGGCGTGCATCTGCTTGGTCTCGTCGATCTGCTGCTCAACCGAAACTAATTGCGATGCTAACAGTGCTGCGGTTTGGTTGAGCTGCTGGGCCTTGGCGGCATCCCCGGCGGCCTGGGCGGCATCGGCCTGCATCATCGCAGACTTCGCGTTGTCCTGCAGGCGGGCGGCATCCTCCTGCAGGCGACTGAGCTTCATCTCGAGCTGGCGGCAATTGCCGATGACGGCGGCCGCCTGCTCCGTGATGGCTCGATGCTGGCGGCGGGCCTCGTCCGCAGCTTGTTGGATTTGCACCTTGGGGTCGGCGTTCTCGTCAATCTTCGCGTCGAGGGACTGGGTGAGATACTTCCAGCCCTTAGAGAAGGGGTTCGGCATGGCGGGAGGGGCTCCTTACGTGGTTATAGGTGGTTGGTGTGTCGAAGGAATGCTACCGGGTACCGGGGTGGGGTGTGGGTTTCGCGCTGGGCTTGGCTTCTACAGCAGAAAAACGGGGCTTGTATTCAACCGGAATTGAACATTTGCTCGGGTGATCCTGGCATTGGCCTGAAATACCTAAACGCTTTTCATTTCCAACAGCGGCCTTTAGGAGACCAATTTATCCCTCTGAACAGCGAGAATAGGCTCCGTCATCGCATACCCCGTTGTTGCTATGGGGCGGCTAGATAGCTGCTGAAACTTACATACCCATAGCAATAGGGACCGAGGCCGCAGCGGTGACCAGCGTAGACTCGCATCCATGGATGTTGCATGCTACCAAGCTCCCGGGGCCGGAGAGCCCCTAGTCAAGGCCACCCTCACCCGGCGCGAACTGCGCGACGACGACTGCCTGCTGGAAATCGAATGGGCCGGAATTTGCCACTCCGATATCCACACTGTCAACGGGGACTGGCCACACGATAACTTCCCCCTCACCCCCGGACACGAAATCATCGGCAAAATCGTGGACACCGGCAGCGCCGTGAAAAAATTCGCCAAGGGCGACACGGTCGGCATCGGCTGCCTCGTCGACTCCTGCGGCCACTGCGATCCCTGCGAACAGGGCCAGGAAAACTACTGCGCCAACGGTGCCACCGGCACCTACAACGGCGTGGACCGCCACGACGGCACCATCACCCAGGGCGGCTACTCCACCCACATCGTCTGCCGGGAAGACTTTCTCGTCCGCATCCCGGAGAACATGGACAACCTCGCCGGAGCCACTCCCCTGCTGTGCGCCGGCATCACCACTTACTCCCCGCTGCGGCACTGGGGCGTTGGCCCCGGCTCCAAGGTGGGCATCATCGGCATGGGCGGCCTAGGCCACGTCGCCGTGAAGCTGGCCAATGCCATGGGCGCGGAGGTCACCGTCTTCTCCCACAGCCTGTCCAAGAAGGACGACGGCATGAAGTTCGGTGCCAAGAACTACGTGGCCACCGCCGACGAGGGCTTCAACGAGCCCTACAAGAGCCACTTCGACCTCATCCTCAACACCGTCTCCGCCCCCCTGGACCTCCAGCCGTTCGCGGAAATGCTGGCGCTGGACGGCACCCTCTGCCTGCTGGGCTTGCCCCCCAAGCCGGTAGAGATGGCCGGGCCGCTGCTCGTCGGTAAGCGCCGCAGCCTCGCCGGTTCCGCCATCGGTGGGATCCAGGAAACCCAAGAGATGATCGACTTCTGCGCCGAGCACGACATCAGCGCCGAGGTAGAGGTCATCCCCGCGGAGAAAATCAACGAGGCCTACGAGCGGGTCTTGGACTCCGACGTCCGGTACCGCTTCGTCATCGACGCCGCGACCTTCTAGGGCCTTCTAGTCCATCCCCCTCATTCCCCCGGCCAGTTGCCTCTCCCCCTGTGGCTGCTGGCCGGTTTTCTTTTTGCTGGCCCTGTTCTTGCTAGCCCTGCTCTTCCTGGCCGGCTTGCTGCTCAGCGATCTGGGCGCGAACATCGTCCATGTTCAGTGCCTCCGCCTGCGCGATGAGATCCTCTAGCGCCTGCGGGGGCATGAGCCCGGCCTCCCTAGCCAGTAGCACCCCATCGCGGAACATCATCAGCGTGGGAATGGACTGCACCTGCAACGCCGCGGAAAGCTCCTGGTTGGCCTCCGTGTCGACCTTGCCGAAGGTGTAGTTCTCGTACTTCTCCGAGACCTGCTCGAAGATCGGGCCGAACCGCTTACACGGCCCGCACCATTCCGCCCAGAAATCCAGCAAGACAATGCCGTTCTGTTCCACGGTGCTCTTGAAGTTCTCGGACGTAATTTCCTTCGTTGCCACGGCGGGCCCTCCTGACCTAGTTCGCTTCACACACGTTCTCGCGTGCGTATCGGCCTTCAACACTAACCGGCTAGGGGGCTATTCCCGTGCGGCGGCGGGGTGCTGGGGGTGTTGGGCGGGCAGGTGGACCGTGGGGGGTAGGCAGGTGAGCAATTCGTCACCCGGTGCGTCTTGGGGTGCGCTAATTTGGTGTTTCATGGGTTCTCAATACGACGCCAACTACAACCCCTCCAACACTTATAAGCTGTGGCAGAAGTGGTCCAAGAAGCCCTTCGGTTCCCGCATCTTCTCCCTCGGCGCGAGCCTGTGGGCCCCTTACTTCGTGACGGTCCTCCCCCACGTGCACGAGATGCGTCCGGGCTACGCCAAGGTGCACGTGCCCAAGTGGTGGCTGGTGAACAACCACATCGGTACCTTCCATGCCATCGCCGCCTGCAATGCCGCGGAGATGGCCATGGGGATGCTGGCGGAGGCCTCTCTGCCCAGCACCCACCGGTGGCTGCCGATGGGCATGCGCACCCAGTACAAGGCCAAGACAAAGGGGGCTCTCACGGCAACGGCAACGGCCGAGCTCCCCGATTTCTCCACGATCACTCGGGAGAGCGGTGGACAGAAAGTGCCGGTGATCATCCATTTTGAGGACGCGGAGGGCAAGGAATCCGTCTACGCCGAAATCGATATCTGGGTTACCGCCAAAAAGTAAGGCCCATCCAGGCCCCGGCGGCGTAACACAGCACCGCCGCGAGAACCATAAGGAGCGTCCACCCCGCGCGCTCCCAGCGAGCCCGTCGGCGCGCGGAGGCGGATAGACCTGGGGGTAGCGGGCGGATGACCTCAACCATGGCGGTGGAGAACGTGGTGAAACCCCCGCACAACCCGGTGCCCACCAGGGCGGCGAGAAGCCCCACTGCCCCCGCTCCGCCATGCCCCACCTGTCCGGTGGAGATGGCGCCGCTTAACAGGCCCAGTACCCCCGCGCCCGCCGCGTTGATGATGCACAGGGAGGCCAAGGGCGCGATTCTCCGTTTGAGCCGACTGTCCACCAAGTAGCGGGCCACAGCTCCCGCCGCCCCACCCAGGCCGACTGCCAGGGCACTGAGAAGCCCGAACCACGTGTTCATTTCTTCTGCCCCCGTCCCCGCCCGTGGCCGGTGAGCGTCGCTTCACCCAGGCGCCAACCCGCCAATGCGCCCACCAGGCCAAGTGCCTGGCTCAGGGCGATATACCCGGCGGCACCCAGGGCTGCCCCCGCCAGGGCTACGGAATCCCCGGAGCTGCCAGGAATCCCAACAACCGCAGCCAGGGCGGAGTAGCTCGTGAGCCCACCCATAGCGCCCGTGCCGAACAGAGCGTAGTGCCGTTGGGTGATGCGGGATCGCGAGGCGGAGGCACCCGCCGCGAGCCACCCCAGCACCACAGCCCCGAGGACGTTGACCGCCAGCAGGCCGGGACGTCCCCACCCGGACCAGCCGGTGAGCGGTACCGCGCCATCAACAACGATCCAGCGCAGCAGGCTACCGGCCAGACCGCCGAGGGCCACCAGTGCGATTGCGGGGAGGGGTTGCCGGGAGTTCGCGCCCGCCACGGGCGAGAAAGCTTCTCGTCTGTCCTTCATTAGGCTCCGTTCCGTGTGCGCCTACATAGGCCCGGGCGCCACCGGGCCCGCGCGGTACTCACTGAACTTGGAGAACGCTAGCTGGTGGGCGACCACGATCGTGCCGATGGGGCCGCCGCGGTGCTTGGCCAGAATGATGTCCGCCTCGCCGGCGCGCTCGTGATCGAGGTTCTGGCTATCCGGGCGGTTGAGCAACATGACCATGTCCGCATCCTGTTCCAAGGAGCCGGACTCACGCAGGTCGGAGACACGCGGCAGGGCATCGTCTCCACGGGACTCCACCCCACGGTTGAGCTGGGAGATGGCCACCACGGGCACGTCCACCTCCTTGGCCAGAAGTTTGAGCTGGCGGGAAAACTCGGAGACCTCCTGTTGCCGCGATTCGACGCGCTTCCCGGAGGTCATGAGCTGCAAGTAGTCCACGACGATGAGGGAGAGATCATGCTGCTGCTTGAGCCTGCGGGCCTTGGCCCGGATCTCCATCATCGTCAGATTGGGGGAATCGTCGATGTAGATCGGCGCCGATTCGATCTCCCCCACCCGGAGGGTAAGCCGCTCCCAGTCGGCAGTCTCCAGCTTTCCGCCGCGCATCGCGGAGAGGCGGACATCTGATTCCGCCGCGAGGATGCGCATCATGATCTCCGACTTGCTCATCTCCAGGCTGAACAACACGCTGGCCTTGTTCTGCCGGATGGAGGCATGGCGCATGAAGTCCAAAGCCAGGGTGGACTTCCCCACACCCGGGCGAGCGGCCACGATGATCATCTGGCCGCCGTGCAGGCCATTGGTCATGTCGTCCAAATCCTTGAAACCGGTTTCGATGCCCCGGGCCCCGGCGGTACCCGATTCCAACTCGTCCAGCTCGTCCATCGTGGGATCGATGAGGCTGGCGAAGACCTCGTAGTCCTCCGTGGAGGCGTCGTTAGTTATCGCGAACATCTGCTGCTGAGCATCGTCGACAACGCTTTCCACCTCCGCGCCCTCGATCCCCGAATAGCCCAGTTGGACAATGCGGGTACCCGCCATGACCAGCTTGCGCAGGGTGGACTTTTCCTTCACGAGGTTCGCGTAGTAGCCCACGTTGGCGGAGGTGGGTGTGCGCGACATGATGTTGTGCAGATACGGGGCGCCCCCGATGGCCTCCAGGCGGCCATCGCGATCCAACCGCCCGGCCACGATGACCGGATCGATATCCTTGCCCTCCCCGTACAGGCGGGTGATCGTGTCGAAGACTGTCGCGTGGGCCGGGCGGTAGAAGTCCTCCGCCATGAGCACCTGCACCACTTCGGCGACGGCATCCTTACTCATGAGCATGCCCCCGAGCACGCCCTGCTCCGCCTCTATGTTCTGCGGCATCTCGCGCCCGAGGTCCCGGTAATCCGACCCATGTACCTGGCCCCCATCCCCGCTGGCGTGCCGGCCATAGGTGCCCCTCCCCCGCCCGGGTGCACCCGCACCGGCACCCCGGCGCGCGCCTGCGTCCACCGGATCAAAGGGTTCTTCCGGCGGGGGTACGTCGTCAAAGGAGATGGAAGGTTCCTCGGGGCTCATGGCCCCTCATCTTATAGTTCCGCCGGGACAGAGGAAGATCCGCTCTGGTGCGCTCTGCGGGGCCCCTCCCCTGCTCCGGTGGGCTTTCCCTACCCGGGCCCACCGGCGCTGGTTGGAGCGGTTATCCACAGGCACTTCCCTACCTTCTTGTGGATAACTTGTGGACAGTGTGTGCAGAAATCCTCTTTCCCCAGGTCACCCTGTGGAAAACAACCGCCGTCCCATGCCCCTGACCAGCGACGTTAGACATTTGCCCAGCTCAGCAGGCCTTCTTGCCGAGCCTGCGGAAAAACCGTTCCCGTGGATAACTTTCAACCCAGTGTGCACATTTACGCGGAAGTTCCGCCCACTACCCCCCGTATTTACCTCCGAGTAACTCCGGATTTGGCCCGAAAACCCGGTCACCAGCAAGTTTTCCACAACCCTCACCGCTGCCCCGAAGACGAGCCGCCAAAGCCGGCGCTCGAAAGCCGCCGCCCCCGAACGAAGAGAAGCGACCCCCGCCCGGAAGCCGCCGTTGGCGGTGCTTCCGAGAAGGGGCCGCTCCTCGTAGGCACCGACTCTCGTCGGCGCCGCGCTGTTGTCTATGTGTTGCTGCGTGGAGCACACGAAGGGTATCGAGCAAAGCCGTCGGAGTCCACGGGTAGTTCCCGTCTTGGATAGCGGTTGTCTAGGCCGCCGTCCGGGGAACCCCCGTCAAAACTGCGCCGATTCCTTGCCCACGGATCCCAGAACCCGTGCTCTCGTGGTTCGGTGAGCCTTCTACTCGGCCACTACCTCGATGCCAAGCTTCGCATCCACTTCCGGGTGCAGGGTGACCTCCAGGACGTAGCGTCCAGTGCTCTTGATGTGGTTCTTCGGCAGCTTGATGCTGTTGCGCTCGAGCTGACGGCCATTCGTGGCCTTTACCGCACTGAGCACGTCCCGTTCGGTTACGGAACCGAACAACCGGCCACCCTCCGCGCTGCGGACGGGGATCTTCACGTTGTCCAGGGCCTCGAGCTCGGCCTTGACTTCCTTGGCGTGATCCAGGTCGCGGATGGTCCGCGCTTCCTGGGCCCGCTTGATGGTCTCGATGTTCTTCTCGGCACCGCGCGTGGCGGCGATGGCGAACCCGCGGGGCAGCAGGTAGTTACGCCCGTAGCCAGCCTTGACTTCCACGATGTCTCCTGCGACACCGAGGTTATCAACGCTGGTGGTGAGGATCAGCTTCATGATCCAACCTTTCGTTGAGCTGGGGTTTGCAAACGGGGTGTGGTTACGAGCGCATTGTCAGCGGGTATGCATGGCGCACAGTAGCGTTAGGCTTCGAGCCAATCAGAACGGCGGTTCCTCGTCGCCGTCTCCGAAGCCGCTCTGCGGGGCGGAGTTCCAGGGGTCCTCCTCCGTAGAGGCGTTGCGCCCACTGAATCCTTGGTTTTGCTGGGGGCCGTTGTTGTTGCCCCCCATGCCATTCGAGCCTTGGCCACCGGCGTTGCCGCCGCCTCGTGGGCCGCCCTGTCCCCCTCCGCCGGACATGCCGCCGGAGTTGGATCCGTATCCGCCCTGGCTGCCGCCGCGCGGGGTCTTGGAGACCTGTGCGGTGGCGTATTTCAGGGAGGGGCCGACCTCATCGACCTCGACTTCGAACTGCGTACGCTTCTCGCCCTCGCGGGTTTCGTAGGAGCGCTGCCGCAGCTTGCCGGTGACAACGATGCGATCGCCCTTGTTTAGGGAGTTCGCGACGTTCTCGGCGGCCTGTCGCCACACGTTGCAGCTCAAGAACAGGGCTTCGGCGTCCACCCACTGCCCGGACTGCTGGTCGTACCGCCGCGGGGTGGAAGCAACGCGGAAGCTGGCCACGGCGGCACCGCTTTGGGTGTACCGCAGCTCGGGGTCCGCGACGAGGTTGCCTACCACTGTGATCGGGGTTTCGCCCTGTGCCATGTGCTCAAGCCTTCTTTACGTGTCGTGTGGAGACGTGTGTTGTGCTGAAAATGCGCTGGTAAGGGTCTAATCCTTGCGGAGCACCTTGGTGCGCAGGATCGAATCATTGATGTTGAGCACGCGGTCGAGCTCCTGCACGGTACCAGATTCGCAGTTAAGGTCCAGCACCACGTAGATGCCCTCTTCCTTCTTCGCGATGGGGTACTCCAGGCGACGCTTGCCCCAGATATCGACCTTTTCCACCGTACCGTTTTCCTTGCGGACAATGTTCAGAAACTTGTCCAGGGACGGGGCTACGGCGCGTTCATCCTGAGATGGGTCGAGAATGATCATGACCTCGTATTGACGCACGGACCTCATCACCTCCTATGGTCTGTTTTGTAGTGTTCGGCCATGTCCGTCGTACGTGGGCATGGCAGGAGGGTCGTTGCGTCAGCAACTTGCCCATGCTAGCTGACCCGGGGGTGGTTTTTAAAAACCCCGGGATCGTCCTTAGGCCGCCCAGAAGATCGCGATGGTCACCGGTACGAGGGTTAGGCAGAGTACTGCGGCGGTGAACAGGGACCACACTAGGGCGCGGGGTTTTCCGTAGGAGTACGTGATATAGGCCCCGGCGATGCAGCAGAAGCCCACGAACACGCTGGCCATGGTCACGAACATTGCGGTTGTCATACGCCCGGATCTCCCGTGGGGGTCGCTGTGGTGTGGGTCTGTTCGACGCCCCGGTCCGTGGCGTCCTGACCCTTATTATGGACGCCCATCCTGCCGGAACCTAGCGCCCCACCCCGACGGTCCCCGCCGCACCGGCGGCGCCCGTCTAACGGACCGGCCAGAGGATCGGCGCCGTCGTGGGCCGCACGGACCTCATCCCACCCGGAGCGGGTCTGCCGCAGAACCACCCCCGCCATCCACAGCAGCAGGCCGATGCGCAGGACGGTGACGGTGTCCACCAGATAATGCGGTGCCGCCTGCTTCGGCGGCAGGAACTGCCACATCCGCAGGTACCAATACACGGCTTCCACCGCAGCCCACCCGAACACCAGCCGCCAGCGCGGCAGGGCCAGGACCAGCAGGGGCAGCAGCCACAGCGAGTACTGGGGGCTCCACACCTTGTTCGTGACCAGGAAGGCCAACACCGACAGGAAGGCGACCTGCGCCAGCCGCGGTTGCTTCTCCGCGCCCAGGACCAGGTAGGCCAGAGCGGCCAGGCACGCCCCGAGTGACAACAACCCGATTGCGTTCAACACCGCCGGGGAGCCCTGCAGCACGTGCGTGCTCAGCCAGGAGCGGGGCCCGGCGATGTGCTCCGCCACGGCATAGAGGGTCGAACCCTCCAATCCGCGCGCCGAGTTCATTCGGAAGAACTCCGCCCATCCGGCGGGGGCCACGATCATGATCGGCACGTTCACCAGCAGCCAGGCTATGACGGCCGCCACCCCGAAGCGCACCAGCGCCCCATAGGCCCGGGCGCGCAGGCACAGCAGGACAATGGCCCCCGCGATGAACACCGGCCACAGCTTCAGGGCCACCCCCACCGCCAGCGCTACCCCCGCACCGGCCGGTTTATTGCGGGACCACAGCCACAATCCCGCCACCGCGGCGAGGACGCTGAGGGTATCGAAGTTGGTGAAGGCATGGACGATGACGAGTGGACTGGCTGCCATGAGCACGGCGTCCCACACCCGCCGCCCGGCGAGGAGGCCCGTCAACCCCACCGCGGCCATCCACGCGGCCGCGAGAAACACCGCACTGACGCCGAAGTACACGGCCACATCCGTCGCTCCCGGCAATCCCAGGGCCCGCCACCCGGCCCCAACGGGACGGGCCAGCACCGCCGCAAACCACTGAAACAGGCCCGTGACCACGGGGTATTCCATGTAGCGCGTCTGCCCCGCCTCTTGCCAGGAGTGGAGATAGGGGAAGGCGAGCTGGTCCAGGCCCCGGGCCGAAAAGAGGCTGACGGTATCCGAGTAGCACGCGCTGGTGAATTGTCGGTTGCCGGACCAGTCCACGCCCCCGGCCGCCACCGCGCCCCCACCCACGGGCGAGCGCAGGCACTGGGCTTTTTGCATCCAGCCCAAGCTCAGGAACGCCGCAGCGGTGAGGAGTAGAACCCGCAGTGGGGTCCCCCACTGCACTCGGCCCACCAGGGCGTGGTCCCCCATCGGGCCGCCGAGGAACCCGATGAACCCGCGGGCCAGCGGCTCAGTCTGCCCGGGCAGAATTCGGGTGCTATCGGACTCAACCGGCCCGTGCCTGCGGCCCACCGGAGTGCTAGCGGTTCAACAGATCGTTAATGACCTGGCCCAGGTTCGGCGGGGGCGGACCCGGTGCGGGAGCCGGGGCCGGTGGCGGTGGCGGTGGGGCCTGCTGCTGCACCGGCGCGGGTTGGGTTCCAGCGCCCGCACCCGTTCCACTGGTTCCGCCGGTCCCTGCGCCCGAGGTGCCACCTCCCCCGGCGGCAGTGCCGCCGGAGTAGCTGTTGTAACTGCGGGAGGAGGCACTGTTGGCACCGGCGGCTTCGTCGGTGAAGGACTCAACGTCCGCGTTCTGCAGCGCGGTGTCCATCGTCTTCTTCCAGATCGTGGCCGGGGTACCGGAGCCGTACATGATGCCGCCGTACTGATTTCGGATCGGTGCACCGTCCTTTGCACCCACCCACACGGCGGTGGCCAGCTGAGGGGTGGCGCCGATCATCCAGGCGTCCTTGTTCTCCCCGGTATCTCCCAATTGGGCGGTACCGGTCTTTGCGGCGGACGGGCGCCCGCCGGCCAAGGAGTTGCCATTGGAGTAGGCGGCGATGGGCCCCATGGCCTCAATCACGTTGCTCGCCACATCCGGTTTGACCACCTGTTCCCCCTTGGGATTGGTGTTGTCCAGCAGCACTTCTCCCTCGGAATTTTCGACCTTTTCGACGAAGTGAGGGCGGAAGTACTTGCCCTTGTTGGCTAGAGTGGCCAGGGCGGATGCCATGTCCAGGGGACGGGTGGGGTACATACCCAGCGCAATTCCCTCGAAGGGAGGCCCGCCGTTTTCGCTGAGGGTCTTGCCCAATCCCGGTATCTCGGTGGCAACGCCTAGTCGGTGCGCCATATCCGCAACGTCCTGGGGCCCGCCTTGCAGAGCCTTTTCCACGCGAATGTAGGACGTGTTCAGTGAGCGCTTGAGGGCCTCCGCGGCACTGCAGCGGCCACAGCCTGCCCCATCGACGTTGGTAACGGTCGCGTCTCCGGTCTCGACTGGTGACGAATCGAAGGTGTCATAGATGCTGCCGCCCTGGTCCAAGTACGCGGCGAGCGTGAAGATCTTGAACGTGGAGCCGGTTTGAAGCCCGGCATTCGCGTGGTCCCAGCCCACGGGATCATCACCGCCGTAATAGGCGCGAATGCCGCCGCTCTTCGGATCCACAGAGACTACTGCGCCGAGGAGATCCTGCTGAAGCGAGGCGAACTGCTGGTGCACTTCGTCCACGGCGGCGTTTTGGGCCACCGGGTCGATGGTTGTCGTGATCTTGAGGCCGCCCGTGTTGACCTGGTCCTCGTTGATGCCAGCCGCCGTCAGTTCGTCGATGACGCGCTGCTTGATCAAGCCGTTGGTGCCCTCCGCCACGCTGGTCTGCTGGGCAAGGGCGGGGTCCTGGACCTGCGGGTATACGGCAGCGGCCCGCTGGCCCTGGTTCAAAGCACCAATGGTGACCATGCCGTCCATGACGTAGTTCCAGCGCGCCTCGGCCTCGGGGCGGTTCGTCCAGGGATCGAGGCGGGAGGGAGCCTGGATGGAGGCGGCGAGAATGGCACCCTCTTCCGGCGTGAGGTCCTTGACGTCTTTATTGAAGTAGGCCTTGGAGGCAGCACCGATGCCGTAGGCATTACGACCAAAATAAATGGTGTTCAGATAAGCCTGGAGGATTTGATCCTTGTTCCAATCCCGGGCCATCTTCGCGGAGATGACTAACTCCTTGGCCTTGCGGACAAGGCTGAAGTCATCGCCGACCAGTGCGTTCTTCACATATTGCTGGGTGATGGTGGAACCACCACCGGCCCCGGACTTGCCGAAGATTTGTCCCAGGGCAGCGCGCCCAAAGCCCGTGATGGAGAAGCCGGGGTTGTCGTAGAAGTTGCGATCCTCTGCAGCAAGTACCGCGTCGCGGACGGGCTTGGGGATTTCCTCGATCTTGACGTTCTGGCGATTGCCCTCCGGGGGGACGATGCGGGCTAGCTCCGTCTGATTGTCGGACGCCATAATGTAGGAAATCTGGTTGTTGACCAGCTCCTCCGGCTCCGGCACGCGAGTGACTGCATAGGCCGCGAAGAATGCCACGATCGGAACGATGATCATGACAGCCATCACGGCGGCGACAACCTTCAGCGCCTTCTTCCAGAAGCTGGCGCTGCTCAATTCGTTCTTTTTGCGACGGCGGGCCGTGATGTTGCCCTGGGTTGCGACGCGCCGGTCGCCCCGGGCCCTGCTGCGGGCCCGGTGGCCATTCTTTCGCGACGGCGGCTGCTTATCAGTGCTCAACGAGACTCGTCTCCAAATCGACGGCGGGTGGTGCAAAGAGCTGCGGCGCCTGGCGCGTCGAGACCACGCGAGACCCCGCACCGGTGGATCTCCTATACATTACGCATAAGCGCGAACCTTCACCTATTCCCCTGGTATCAATTTCTCCAGCTAACGCGGGGGAGGCAGCTCGGCGTCTGCGAGGCCCCCGGGGACTGAATCGGTACAAGACCCAGCTTGATCGGTTCACCTGCCGTGCCTGGGCCGGTCGGAGTGCCCTCCTGCACTAATTTAAGGCGCTATGACATCTTCTGCACACAATCCCTCCCCGGCGTCCCCCAGTGCCGAGAACTCCAGCTCTGCGGGTTCGGTGAACATTGCCATCGTCGGGCTCGGCAACTGCGCCACCTCCCTGATCCAGGGGCTGCAATTCTACCGGGATGCCGCTGCCAACGAGGACATCCCGGGCCTAATGCACACCGTCTTCGGCCCGTACCACGTAGGCGACGTCCGCGTCGTCGCCGGGTTTGACGTAGACGCCGACAAGGTAGGCCTGGATATTTCCGAGGCGATCGTCTCCGGCCAGAACCAGACCATCAAAATCGCCGATGTGCCCCACCTGGGCGTTCCCGTCCAGCGGGGCCACACGCTGGACGGCCTCGGCCGCTACTACCGCGAAACCATTACGGAGTCCGATGCCGAGCCGGTGGACGTCGTCGCCGCCCTCAAGGAGGCCAAGGCCGACGTTGTGGTCAGCTACCTGCCCGTGGGATCCGAGGAGGCCGACCGCTTCTACGCCCAGTGCGCCATCGACGCCGGCTGTGCCTTCGTCAACGCACTGCCCGTGTTCATCGCCTCCGACCCCGAATGGGCCGAGAAGTTCCGCGCTGCGGGCCTGCCCATCATTGGCGATGACATCAAGAGCCAGGTGGGTGCCACGATTACCCACCGCGTGCTCGCCCGCCTCTTCGAGGAGCGCGGCGTTCGTCTGGAGCGCACCATGCAGCTCAACGTCGGTGGGAACATGGACTTCAAAAACATGCTGGAGCGCGAGCGTCTCGAGTCGAAGAAGATCTCCAAAACCCAGTCGGTGACCTCTAACCTCAAAAAGGGCCCATTGGCCGGCAAGGTGGACGACCGCAATGTCCACATCGGCCCCTCTGACTACGTCGGGTGGCTGGACGACCGCAAGTGGGCCTATGTTCGTCTAGAGGGCTCCGCCTTCGGGGAGGTCCCGCTGAACCTGGAGTACAAGCTCGAAGTGTGGGACTCTCCGAACTCCGCGGGCATCATCATCGATGCCGTTCGTGCCGCGAAGATCGCGTTGGACCGCGGAATAGCCGGACCAGTGGATGCGGCTAGCAGCTACCTCATGAAGTCCCCGCCGGTGCAGTTGCCGGACGATGTAGCCCGAACCCAACTTGAGGAATTCATCACAGGAGCGTAACGCAACCCCAGTTAGCTTTCGGTTGCTTAGTCAGCCGGAAGTGTCGGGTAAGTTATTTTCTATGGCCCAGACACCGCTCGAAATTGCGAAGCAGCTTCGCCCCGGTCTCACCCGGTTGTTTTTGCTGTACTTCCGCAAATCCATGAACTCGCACATCAGCACTGCGCAGATGTCGATCATGATGATTCTGGCTGAACACGGCCCCCTTCGGATCAGCCAGATCGCCGCGATGGAAGCGATCCGGATGCCCACCGCCTCCAACGCTGTGAACCAGTTGGAGTCCATGAACATCGTCACCCGTGTGCGGGATGTCAGCGACCGCCGGGGGGTGCGGGTCGAGCTGACGGAAAAGGGCCGCGCCGATCTGAATCAGATGAGTGAAGACCGTTCCCAGCAACTGGCCAGCATGGTAGCCGGTCTTTCTGCTGAAGAACTCGCCCAGGTAGAAGAGCTAATACCCGTGATCAACCTTATCCTCGAGCGCTACTCCGAGGTGGCCGAGGAAGAGATCCGGTAGGGGTCCCCGGTCGTATGGCCTCGTCATCCACCGCCCCCACCCCTCCGGACACCTCTGGGCCGCAGATCATGCCAGCAGTTCCCATCAACTCCGACTCCTCGCCCGCATCCACCGAGCAGCGGAAGAAGAAGGATGGGCCACTGCGCATCCTCATGACGTGGAGCCCAGATAGCTCTGGCGATGAGACTGCCCAGTTCGCCGCCTGGCTGGCCCGTACCCAGCCGGTGGAAATCCGCACTGCCACAGTGATCTCCCGAGCCTGGTCGAACCAGCCCAACGCCCAGCAGCGCAAAGAATACAACAAGTGGCTCCAGCTGGAATCGGAGGCCAACGCCCGCGCGGCTCAGTCCGCGCTTCTCGCGGCTGGGGTTCCCCGCCGCATGCTCGACGCGGAGCTGCCCTCCGCCATCATGGTGGACCACTCGGAGACTACGGCGCTCATCACCGCCGCCCAGGACTTTCACGCGGACGTCGTGCTCATCGGCTCCCACCCCGCTGCCCCCCGCGGGCGCTTCCGGATCGGTTCTACGGCAGATGCCCTATTGCACTGCGCTCCCCTGCCACTGGGCCTAGCGCCCCGCGCCCCCAAACTTTCGAAGCGTGGGGTCACCAGGGTCAACTGCGCTTATGTGGACACGGAACAATCCCACCAGGCGCTGCGTAAAGCGGCGGATCTCGCGGCCCGCTGGGGCGTGCCCCTGCGCCTGGTGGCCTTCTCCCCTCGGGGGGCCACGATGCACCCCACCGCCGTGCCCTTCAACGACACTTCCATGATGGTCGAGTGGCGCGAACAGGCCCTGGCTCTATTGGACCGGGGCCGGGATCGGGCCCTCGCCCGGCACGGGAATCTTAGCGTCGAGACCGAGACAGGCAGCGGTTACGCCTGGTCCGGGGCGCTCAGCGCGCTGAAGTGGAAGAAGGGCGATCTCCTCGTCCTGGGGTCCTCGGTGCTGGGTGACTTTAACCGCGTGTTCATCGGACCCTCCACCAACCAGATTTTGCGATACGCGCCGGTGCCGGTCCTCGTCAGTCCCGTGTAGTCCGCAGCCCGTTCCGCGTAGTCCGCAGCCCGTCCCCGTGTAGTCTGCGACCTGTCCCGTGCCGGAAACGGGGTTTATGCTGGGGTGCATGAAGGATCTGCCAGGCAAGAAGGACCTGCCGCCCAGCGATCGGCCCGGTCCCCCTAGCCAGTTGGATTACGAAGCCGATCCGCTGCTACGCCTGGAGCACAACGAGCGCTCCACGCGGCAGGCCATCCGGTACTTCATCGCCGTTCCCGTGGTCACTCTGCTAACAGCGCTGGTGATCGCCCTGATCTCCCGAGGTCTGGGCGGGCCCTATTGCGACGATGGGGTGGGCTGGCTGTGCAGCAGATCCGCACAAATTTGGTTCGCGGTGCTGCCCGGCCTCATCTCCATCGGCGGGTTTTTCGGGGCGGCCTGGATCTGCTACCTCAAGTGGAAAAACCATACCCGCTGGCGCCCGTGGATCGGCGTGGTGTGGTTCCTTATGCCGTTTATGCTCATGTGGGTGACCTCCACCGGAGCCTTGCTGCTCCTGGGGCACTAAAAGAAGCCCACTCCCCCCTGGGGGTGGCACGCAGCCCCTACTTGGCAACGATGTTGACCATCTTCCCGGGCACCACGATAATCTTCACGATCTGCTTGCCCTCAATGTGCGGGCGCACCTTCTCCTCCGCCAGCGCGGCGGCCTCCAAGTCCTCCTTGGGGGCATCCGGGGCCACGTGAATTCGGCCGCGTACCTTGCCCATGACCTGCACCGGGATCTCGATGGTGCTGTCCACCAGCCACTTCTCCTCGAAGCTGGGGAAGGGCTCGTAGGCCAGGGTGCCCTCGTGCCCCAGGCGCTGCCACATCTCCTCGGCGATGTGCGGTGCCACGGGCGCGAGCATGAGCACCAGCGGTTCCACCGTGGCCCGGGGAGCCCCGTCCGCCTTGGCATACGTCTTGGTGAGGTAATTGACGTACTCGATGAGCTTGGCCACGGCGGTGTTGTCCCGCAGCTCCGAATAGTCCTCGAGTACCCCGGCGATCGTGCGATGCATCATCCGCAGGTCATCGTCGGTCGCGGCCGCCTCCGTGACCGCCGGGCTCCCCATGGTTTCGTCCACGGCCAGGCGCCACGCGCGCTGCAGGAAGCGCTGGGAACCAACCACGTCCTTCGTGGCCCACGGCCGGGAGGTGTCCAGCGGACCCATGGCCATCTCGTAGACGCGGACGGTATCCGCCCCGAACTCGTCACACATCTCATCCGGGGAGACGGCGTTCTTCAGGGACTTGCCCATCTTGCCGTATTCCTGGGTGACCTCCTGGCCGTCGTAGAAGAAGCGGCCATCCTTCTCCTCCACCTGCTCCGCAGGAACATAGACCCCCCGGGCATCCGTGTAGGCGTAGGCCTGAATGTACCCCTGGTTGTACAGGCGGTAGTAGGGCTCGAAGCTACTCACATGCCCCAGGTCGAACAGGACCTTGTGCCAGAAGCGGCTGTACAGCAGGTGCAGCACCGCGTGCTCCACCCCGCCGACGTACAGGTCCACGCCGCCGGAGGGCCGCCCCTTCCGGGGGCCCACCCAGTAGCGCTCGTTGTCCGGGTCCACGAACTTCTCCTCGTTCGTGGGGTCCATGTAGCGCAACTGGTACCAGCTCGATCCGGCCCACTGCGGCATAACGTTGGTGTCCCGGTAGTAGGTCTGCTCCCCCCGGCCGTCGCCGAGGTCTAGCTGGACCTCCACCCACTCCCGGGCTTTGGCCAGCGGCGGCTGCGGCTCGGTATCCCGGTCCTGCGGGTCGAAACTCACCGGGCGGTAGTCCTCCACCTCCGGCAGCACGACCGGTAGCTGGTCCTCGGGGAGCGGATGGACCACGCCATCGGCGTCGTAGACGATGGGGAAGGGCTCCCCCCAGTAGCGCTGGCGGGCGAACAGCCAATCCCGCAGCTTGTACTGGATCGTCCCGCGGCCGCTGCCCTGCTGCTCCAGCCAGGCGATAGCCGCAGCCTTGGCGTCCGCCAGGCCCAGGCCGTTGAGGTCCAGGCCGCTATCATTGGAGCTGTTGATGGCCACCCCCGGTGCGGTGAGGGCCTCGGTCAGCTCACCGTCCTCACCGCCAGCGATCGCCACCACCTGTCGCAGCGGCAACTGCATCACTTTGGCGAACTCGAAGTCCCGCTCGTCGTGCGCGGGCACGGCCATGATGGCACCCGTGCCGTATCCGGTGAGCACATAGTCCGCGATGAACACCGGCACGTTCTGTCCACTGACCGGATTCGCGGCGGATACCCCCAGGTAAACGCCAGTTTTCTCCTTGCTTTCCTGGCGCTCCAAGTCGCTCTTGGCGGAGATGGCCTCCCGGTAGGCGGCCACGGCCTCCGCCGGGTTCCGGTGCCCCCCGGTCCACTGGCTGGGGGTATCCGCCGCGTAGGCCTCCCCCCCGGCCGCGGCCAGGATCTCATCTACCAGCTCGTGTTCCGGCGCCAACACCAAATACGTCGCGCCAAACAGCGTGTCCGGGCGCGTGGTGAACACGTCGATGCCGCGCTGGGTGGGGGTGGCGTCCTGACCCAAAGAAGAAGAGGGACCACCGGATTGCGCACCGCCGCCGAGCACCGGGAGGGGGAAGCGCACCTCGGCGCCCCGGGACCGGCCGATCCAGTTGCGCTGCATGGACTTAACCTTCTCCGGCCAATCCAAGTACTCCAGGTCATCGATGAGCCGATCGGAGTAGGCGGTGATGCGCATCATCCACTGCTGCAGATTTTTGCGGAACACGGGGAAGTTCCCGCGATCGGAGCGCCCGTCGGCCGTGACCTCCTCGTTGGCCAGCACGGTTCCCAGGCCCGGGCACCAATTGACGGTGGAGTTACTGCGGTACACCAGCCGGTAGCTATCCAGAATTTCCTGTCGCTCGGCGGGGGAGAGGTCCGCCCAATCCTCCCGCTCGCGGGACAGCTTGTCCTCCAGCTCCGCGATGGGTCGGGCGCGGCCCGTGGATCCGGCGGCGTTGGGGGCCTCCGGGTCGAACCAGGAGTTGTATATCTGCAGGAAGATCCACTGCGTCCACCGGTAGTAGTCCTCGTCCGTCGTGGCGATGGCGCGCCGCTTGTCGTGGCCGAAGCCGAAACGGCCGAGTTGGCGCTCCATGTTCTCGATGTTGGCCATCGTGGTAGTGCGGGGGTGGGTGCCGGTTTGCACGGCATATTGCTCCGCAGGTAGGCCGAAGGCGTCGTAGCCGAGGGTGTGCAGCACGTTGGCCCCGCGCATCCGGTGGAAGCGGGCGAAGACGTCCGTGGCGATGTAGCCGAGGGGGTGGCCCACGTGGATACCCACGCCGGAGGGGTAGGGGAACATGTCCTGCACGAACATCCGCTCGCCGGGAACGTCGGCGGCCGAGGCCCCCTCCCGGGCGAGGAGTCCCACGGGGTTGGGGGCGTTGAAGGTCCCCTGTTGCGTCCAGTATTCCTGCCATTTCCGCTCGATTTCAGCGGCGAGCTCCGGGGTGTAGCGGTGCGGCGTGGCGGAGTCAGTGCTGGTACTGAGCGAACCGGGGTTAGTCATGGTTGGTCATTGTAATAGACCCAGTAATAGACTTATTTGCCATGACTGTGCTGCCCGCTGCCTTCGGCTGGATCCTCGCTAGTGTCGCCTTCCTGGTGGGTGCTGCGCTGCTGGTGATGGGGCTGTTGGGGGCGACGGGTCGGCTGCCGGGTAACTCCGTGTTCGGGCTGCGGATCCCGGAGGTGCGCAAGTCCAAGGAGAATTGGCAGCTTGCCCATAAGATCGCGGCGCCCTCCTGGATCGGGGCGGGATGCGCTTGGGTGGCGGCCGGGGCCCTGGTGCTGCGCGGCGGGGGATGGTTGCTGCTGCTCGCCGCGGCGCTGGCGCTGGTGGGGTTGTTCCTCATGGGCATGGGTGCAGGCTTGGCCGCGAGCACCATGGCCCGGCGCGAGCAGGTGGCCGCCGAGCAGGCCGGGGACGGTTGCGGCGGGGCCGGGGGAGGTTGTTGTTCGACGCCACCAGCCCCCTCGCCGGCCGCGTGCGCCAGCGGGGAGGCCTGCGGGTCCTGCGGGTTGAACGGGGCCTGCGAAAGCGCGGGCCACGGTGGTGTCCCGGCGCCGGACGTGGACCTCTCCGCCGCGCGCCGGGCTGCCGCCGAGCAGGACCAGCAGCGGGCCTAGCAGCTGGACCTGCCCCGGGGAGGGTGTGCTCTAGGCTTAGGGGCCATGAGGGACTACGTGCCAGGCGGCCTACCGCAAACCGGGGTGATTATTTGCGGAAGCACCAACGTGGATACGTTCGTGCACGTCGCCGATTTTCCTAGGCCGGGGGAGACCGTACTGGCCACGCCGGGGGTTCAGGGTCTGGGCGGGAAGGGGGCGAATCAGGCGGTTGCCTGTGCCCAGTTCGGCGTTCCCGCCGTGTTCATCTCTGCGGTGGGTCGGGACGCCCTGGGCACCCTTGCGCTGGACGAACTGTCCCGGCGGGGCGTGGACACTTCTCTGGTGCGGCGCGACCCGCAGGCTCCGACGGGGCAGGCGTTCATCATGACGGACCCGGGCGGGGAGAACATCATTGTGGTGACCTCCGGGGCGAATTTCGGCGTGAGCCCGGCGCGGATGGCGGCCGAACTTGCTCGGCAGGGGAATTCCGAAACCGCGCTGGATTCGGTCGAAGACGGTGGAAGAGGCGGTGGGGGAGAGGGCGGGGAGCTGATTCTCCTGGCCCAGGGGGAGCTGAGACCCGAGCACACCGAGGAGTTGCCGCTCCTAGCCCGGTGCCTGGGTGCGCGCCTTGTGCTCAACCTGGCTCCCGTGAGCACGCGAAGCCCGGAATTGCTTGCAGCGGCGGACCTGCTGATCCTCAACGAGGTAGAGGCCGCCGACCTGCTGGGAATGCAGCCCCCGGCAGCCGAGGATCTCGAGCCGCTGCTCCTGGCGCTCCGGGAACGCCGCTGGCGGGCGGTCGTGACGCTCGGGGCCCGCGGAGCCGCCATCGTGGACGGCGAGCACATCACCCACGTGCCCGCCGTGAAGGTCCCCACCGTGGTGGACACCACCGGTGCTGGGGACGCCTTTGCCGGGACCCTCGCGGCGGCGCTCGCGGAGGGCTCGGACCTGCAAACCGCCAGCCGCTTCGCCGTCGCCGCCGGTTCCCTGGCCACCCAACGCCCGGGGGCGGCGAGCTCCTATGCCAGCGGCGCTGTCGTGAGATCCACTGCACACTCGAGCGGAAGCGTTGAACGGCGGCGCTAGGTCACGAAAGGTGGCGTCCTCCCACCCCCTTAACAACCGCACCCACGATCACGCACCAAAGCACACAAGGAACGAGTATGGAGAAGCACAAGATCATCCTGGACTGCGATCCGGGGCACGACGATGCCGTGGCGATGCTGCTGGCCTGGGGAAATCCCGGAATCGAGCTGCTGGGCGTCACCACCGTCGCCGGGAATCAGACCCTGGAGAAGGTCACCCACAACGCCCGCGCCGTGGCCCGGGTGGGCAACATGCGGGGCATCCCCATCGCCGCCGGAGCCCACCGCCCCCTGATTGGACCCCAGGTTATTCCCGCCGAAATCCACGGCGATAGCGGAATGGACGGGCCGCAACTGCCCCAGCCGGATCCCACCGACCAGCGCCTGGACCCCCGCCACGCCGTCACCCTCATGGCGGACCTCGTGCTCGCCGAGGAGCCGAACACCGTCACCATCGTGGCCACCGGGGCCCAAACCAACCTGGCCCTGTTCGCCCGGATGTACCCCGAGCTGGTGGAACGCGTCCGGGGGATCACCTTCATGGGCGGCGGACACCACACCGGGAACATGACCCCCGCCGCAGAGTTCAACATCCTCGCCGACCCGGAGGCCGCCGCCGTTGTCCTGGAGGAACGCTGGCCGGTGACGATGGTGGGGTTAGACGTCACCCACAAAGTGCTGGCAGTGCCCGAGCGCATGGCCCAACTGCACGCCGTGGGCACCGATGTGGCCACCTTTATCGCCGAGCTAGTGGAGTTCTTCGGCGCGGCCTATCGACGCGAACGGCGCTACCCGGGCCCGCCGCTGCACGATCCCCTCGCCGTCGCCGCGATCGCGGATCCGGGAGTGCTGCGCACCATCGCGGCCCCCATCGCCGTGGAAACCACCGGGCGGCACACGCGCGGACAGACCGTCGTGGACCTGCGCAACACGTGGGGAGCCCAGGCTGGGGGCGCGGACCCCTCGGCACTTGGGCTGGCGGATTCCACCGGCCAGCCGGGGGAGGACACGCCGGGCTACGGGACAGGTGGCGCGCACCACCGCGTCGCCGTGGACGTGGACACCGATCGCTTCTTCCACCTGCTCACCCATGCCCTTGGGCGCATCGGGAACACCAACTTCCGCGAGCCCAGGCCCTAGACCCCCCTTGGGCGGCCCCGCCGCCGCCCATCCATGACCGGAAAGACCCCCGCACCATCCCCATGACCACCGCACTCCGCTCCGCCTATCACCGCATCCTCAACTACCGCCCGGACCTGCTGATCATGCTCATCGCAGCCGGTGTGGTGCTCGCGCTGCTCTTCCCCGTCAGCGGGCACGCAGCTCAGTTCGCCGGATGGGTCACGAAGGCGGCCGTGGCCCTATTGTTCTTCCTCTACGGGGCCCGGCTGAGCCCGCGCGAGGCCCTGCAGGGCCTCGCGCATTGGCGGTTACATCTGCTGATCTTCGCCTTCACCTTCCTCGTCTTCCCTCTGCTGGGCCTCGCGCTCATGCCCCTCAAGGCAATTACGGGGGAGGGCCTCTACCTGGGGATCCTGTTCACCACTTTGGTGCCGAGCACCGTGCAGTCCTCCGTGGCCTTCACCTCCATTGCCCGCGGGAACGTGGCGGCCTCCATCGTGGCCGCCAGCGCCTCCAGCCTGCTCGGGGTGGTCCTCACGCCGCTGCTCGTCCTGGCGCTGATGTCCACCGGGGAGGGGTTGCATATCGATGGGCACACCTTTATCGACATTGGCCTGCAATTACTGCTGCCCTTTGCGCTGGGTCAGGTGGCGCGCGCGGTGCCTGGCGTCGTCGCCTTCGCATCCTCCCCCGTGACCAAAAACGTGGACAAGATCTCCATCGGCCTCGTGGTGTACGTCTCCTTTTCCGAAGGGGTTGTGGAGGGGGTATGGCACCAGGTGAGCTGGGTCATGCTTTTCGCCCTCATTCTCGGATCCATCGCGGTGGTATATGCAATGTTGTGGCTCACTTCATTCACCGCCACAAAGCTGGGCTTCGGCTACCGAGACCAGGTCGCAATCCAATTCGCCGGCACCAAGAAATCCCTGGCCGCGGGCCTGCCCATGGCAGCAGTGATGTTCGGTGGGGGCAACCTCGGCCTGCTCATCCTCCCCCTTATGATTTTCCACCAGGTACAGCTAGTCATCTGTTCCATGCGGGCCAGCAAATACGCCCGCGATCTAGACGAGAACAAAAACCACGCCGAATAAAAGGGGCAGCAGGGCGCCCCAAAGGCCCGGTCGAATGTCTATCATTAGAGCTTTATCGGTGACATCTGCCGTCCGCCGACCTTCGGCCGTTCCCCAAGACCGGGGAATAATCGAGGGCACTGCGGGGAATTCCCCGGTCACCGTCCGGGTTATTCCCTGTTGAACCATAGTCCCCAACGCGAAAACACCACCACTATGCCTGCAGTCCCGTCACAGCAGAACACCGGCACCGGCGACAGCGCCCCAGGGCGTGCAGCCTCCGGGCCCGGAGGCGCGGAAACCGGAGCACCAGAGGCCGGCTCCGCCGCCAAACCCCACAGACCCGGAGGCCAAGAAAAGCCGGGGCGGTCGCGGCAGCCCGCCCTGAAGCGCCCGCGCCACCGGCTGTCCCAGTTCCGGCTCGGCCACCTCCTGCTTTTCCTCGCCCTGCTGGCGGCCTGGTGGATCGTCACCGCCACCGGCCTGGTCAAACCTCTGTTCCTGCCCTCCCCGGGCGCGGTGTGGCATTCCTTCGTGCAATCCAACACCTGCCGCCCCGTCGCCGAGGGGCAGACGGCGGAGATCTGCGGCGAGCAGAACTACTTCCTCTGGCAGCACTTGCTGGCCAGCCTGGAGCGCATCGCCGTCGGTGTGGGCGTGGGGTTCCTTGCCGGCACGGCCCTGGGGTTCCTCATGGGCACCATCGGCTGGCTCGGCAAGCTCCTGGACCCCTACCTGAACTTTCTGCGCTCCCTGCCGCCGCTGGGCTACATCGGCCTGCTGATTGTGTGGTTCGGCATCGGGGATGTGTCCAAGGTGTGGCTGCTGTTCCTCGCCGCCTTCCCCCCGATCGCGATGTCCACCCTCGTCGGCGTGCGCGGGGTGCAGAAGGACCGCATCCTCGCCGCCCGCTCCCTGGGGGCCTCCCGGGCCCAGGTGCTCACCCGGGTTATCCTGCCCTCCGCGCTGCCGAGCATCCTCAACGGGCTGCGCGTGGCCACTGGTTTTGCGTGGACCACCGTCGTAGCCGCCGAGCTCAACAACGGCATCCCCGGCATCGGCGCGCTGGCCTACATCTCCGGTACGCAGTTGAATACCCCCCTCACCATCTGCTGCATAATCATCATTGGTATCGCCGCCGTGCTGCTGGACATGGGCCTCAAACGCCTGTCCACCGCGCTCGTGCCGTGGCAGGGAAAGGCCTAAACCACCATGAACAAGCACCACAACGCGACTCCCTCCACCGATTCGCCTCGCCGCCACCGCTCCCTCTGGCGGACCGCCGCCGCGGTGGGGGCCGCTGCCCTGAGCCTGAGCCTCGCCGCGTGCGTGGGGCCGCCAGCCAGCCACTGGGCCAAGCAGGCACAACAGGAGTGCCCGTGGCAGCCCGACAGCTCCATCCGCACCACCGCGACCATCGCCTACCAGGGGATTCCCAATGGGGATCTCATCGTTAAGGACCGGCGGATCCTGGAGACCTGCATGCCCAACGCCAAGGTGGAGTGGAAGCGCTTCGATGCCGGCGCCGACGTCCTGCAAGGCTTCGGCTCCGGATCGCTCGACCTGGGGCTGCTGGGTAGCTCCCTGGTGGCGCGCGGGGCCAGCGAGCCATTGGAGCTGGACCTTGTGGTCCCGTGGGCCTTCGATGTTATTGGGGACGCCGAGGCCCTGGTCGTGAAGGACACGAACGCCAAGCAGATCACCGATCTGCGGGGCAAGACCATTGCCGCGTCCTTCGGGTCCACCTCCCACTTCAGCCTGCTCAACGCCCTCAAGGGGGCCGGGATGGACGCGAACCGGGACGTGAAGCTCATCAACCTGGCCCCGGACAAGATGCTCTCCGGGTGGCAGTCCAACCAAATCGACGCCGCCTGGGTGTGGGACCCCACGCTGAGCCAGTTGGCTAAGGACGGGCACATTATCACCAGCTCCAAGGCCACGGCCGAGGCCGGAGCGCCCACCTACGACATGGCCGCAGGTACCCGGCAGTTCGTGGAGGGCAATACCCAATTCATGGAGCAGTGGGCCCGCGCCCAGAACTACGCGGCAGAAGAGATCGCCAAGGACCCGAAGGCGGCTGCAGCATCCATCGCGGTGGAACTCGGCGCCAGCGGCGCGGATGTGGAAAAGCAGCTCCGCGGATACGAGTACCCCACCGCCGCCAAGCAGGCCTCCCCGGCGATCCTGGGCGGCAAGGCGGGGGAGACCCTGACGAGTACGGCCGATTTCCTCAAGCAAAACAACCTCATCGATGCCCCGGCGGGCGAAGCGACGTTCCGCCGCGTCCTTGCCCCCCAGCCCGCCGCGGCCGCCTCGGCTCCGGCGGCCAACCAGAAGTAAAGAGGAGTTGGCACATGACCTCCACCGAAAAAGCCAGCGTAAGCCCCCGGGTGCAACTGGGTGACGTGGAACAGACCTACACCACGGACGCCGGGGAGCAGGTGCATGCGCTCACCCCCACGTCAGTGACCGTGGAACCCGGCGAATTCGTGTGCATCGTCGGCCCCTCGGGCTGCGGCAAAACCACGCTTCTGCGAATGATTGCGGGCTTCCTTCGGCCCACCCATGGGCAAGTGCTGCTGGACGACCGACCGATCTCCGGGCCCGGGCCAGACCGAGGGGTGGTCTTCCAGCACGCCAACCTGTTCCCCTGGCTCACCGTGGAGCAGAACGTGGAACTCTCCGGGCGCTTCCGCAAGATTTCCGAGAAGAACCGCCGCGCTGAGGCCGAACGGTATCTGGACATGGTCAACCTGTCGGAGTTCGGCTCCAAGCGGCCCTATGAGCTCTCCGGCGGCATGCAGCAACGCGCCCAGATCGCCCGAGTGCTGGCGGGGAACCCCTCCATTCTGCTCATGGACGAGCCCTTCGGTGCCCTGGATGCCCTGACGCGGGAGACGCTCCAGCACGAGCTCATCGACATCTGGCGCAAGGACAAGAAGACGGTGTTCTTCGTGACCCACTCCGTGGACGAGGCGGTATTGCTGTCCTCCCGGGTGTGGGTGATGAGCGCCCGCCCGGGGCGGATTATCGAGGATATTCCCAGCAATGTGGGCGATCCCACCGCACCCTTCGATCCGGCGGAATTGCGCACGGACCCGGAGTTCCAGCGTCTGCGCAAGCACATCGCGGAGGCCATCTACGCAGCCCAGGGGGCCACGCTGAAATCGGCGGCAGGGGAGTAGGGCCGAGACCTTGAAGCCCCGCCGAGCGGGAAGCTAGCGCTCCCGCTTCCGGTAACCTATCCGGGGCACGTAGCCCTGGGGGTGCTTGAGCTGAGCCACGGCGTCCGCGATGACCAGGCGGAACCTGGGGGAAACGGGGGGCATGTTGCTGATGGGGTAGAAGCCGACGGCGGTGGACTCGTCATCGCCGATGATGGGCTGCACCTCCTGCGCGCCAGCCGACCCACCTGCGATCCGGCAGCGCATGGCGGTGTCCATGTACTGCACCACGTCCCCGTTGGGGTACGTCACGGGCCCCACGGCGCCCACGCCCAGCAGTGCTTCCACCTCCACCTCCAGCCCGGTTTCCTCGCGCACCTCCCGCACGGCGGCGACATGGGGTTCCTCCCCGGGGTCCACGATCCCGGTCACCGGCGTCCACTGCCCGTCATCGGCGCGCCGGACCAGCAGCACCTCTGGAACCGCCCACAGCGGGGCATCCTCGGCCACGTCCTTAAGCACCACAGCCGTCACCCCCGGCAGGAACAGGGGGGCGTGCCCAATCTTGCGGCGCAGCTGAACAATGAAATCGGGGATTGCCATGTCCCACAGTGTAGGCACCGCATCTCCCCGGGCTACTCCTCCTGGCGCCGCTGCCACCAGGCCCGCAGCTCCGCCAGGGCCTCCTCCCGGCCCAGGGGACCCCGGTCTAACCGCAGTTCTTTGAGGTAGGCCCAGGCCTCCCCAACCACGGGCCCAGGCCGCACGCCCAACTCCCGCATGATCTCATTGCCGTCCAAGTCCGGGCGCACAGCGGCGAGATCCTCCTGCTCTCGCAACTGCGCGATTCGCTCCTCCAACCCGTCGTACGTCCGCTGCAGCCGCTCGGACTTCCGCCGGTTTCGGGTGGTGCAGTCCGCCCGCACGAGCAGGTGCAGCAAGGGCAGCAGGTCCCCGGCGTCCGCAACATATCGCCGCACGGCCGAATCGGTCCATGCCCCTTCCCCGTAACCGTGGAACCGCATGTGCAAAAAGACCAACTGGGAGATATCCGCGATGTGCTGCTTGGAGAACTTCAGCGCGCGCAGCCGCTTGCGCACCATCTTCGCCCCCACCACTTCGTGGTGGTAGAAGGTCACGGCCCCCGACTCGGTAAAGGCCCTGGTGGCCGGCTTGCCCACGTCGTGCATGAGCGCGGCCCAGCGCAGCTCCAGGTTGGGCTTCACCCCACGATCCCGCTCCAACTCCACTGCATTGCGCAACACCCGTAGCGAGTGGGCGTAAACGTCCTTGTGGGTGCGGTGCTCGTCCTGAGTCAGCTTCAGCGCGGGCAGCTCCGGCATGATGTACTCCGCCAGGCCCGTCTCCACCATGAGGTCCAGGCCGCGCCAGGGTTCCGCACCCAGCATGAGCTTGTTCAACTCCGCGGCCACCCGTTCCGCGGTGATGCGAGTGATCTCCTCGGCCATCTCGCGCATCGCCCGGGTCACGCCCGGGTTGGCGTCGAAACCTATTTGAGAGACAAAACGGCAGGCGCGCAACATCCGCAGCGGATCATCCCGAAAGCTGACCTGGGGGGCATCGGGCGTGTCCAGCACCTGCCGCGCCGCATCCTGCAGGCCGCCGAGCGGGTCCACAAAATCGTGCTGGCCGTCCGGGCTCAAGCGCAGGGCCATGGCGTTGACCCGGAAATCCCGGCGCACCAGGTCCTCCGCCACGCTGTTGCCGTAGGTGACCTCCGGGTTGCGGGACTGGCCGTCGTATTGATCGGCCCGGAAGGTGGTGATCTCCACCTCAGTTCCCTCCACCAGCGCGGAGACGGTGCCGTAGTCAATCCCCGTTTCCCACACCGTGCTGGCCAGGGGGCGCAGCAACTCCACGATGCGCTGTGGACGGGCGGATGTGGTGAAGTCCACATCCGGGCTCACCCTGCCCAGGAAGGCATCGCGCACGCTGCCGCCCACCAGGTACAGCTCTTCGCCAGCTCCTTCAAAGGCGCTGGCCAGCCGCCTGAGCAGGGGGTCGTAGGCCTGCAGACTACGCCACGCAGTGGCCAGCAGACGGGCATCTTCCACGGGGTTTGCATTCGGGCTGCAGGGCGGCTGGGCGGGCTTTGTCACCCCGGAGAGTCTACTATCCGCATCATGCGCACCCGCACCTCCCCAAAGCGTAAAGGCATCATGCGTCCCACCGCGGACGGCAGCGAATTCCGCCTCGCCTACGCGCGCACCGGCCCGGTTCTGCTCGAGGATCAGCGCACCCAGGGTACCCCGATGGTCGTCATCCCCGGCGGCCCCGGCGTAGGTTCCCTGGTGCCCTACGCCAGCCTCATGAGCTGGGCAGAACGCTCCAACATCGATCTCATCATGGTGGAGCACCGCGGCGTGGGCTTCTCCCGCAAGGCCGCCCACGGCAAGGCCCTCACCCAAGAGGACATGTGGCTGCGCCTCGTGGTTGAAGACATCGAACAGGTGCTCAACGCCGAGGGCATTCGCCAGGCCGTAATTTACGGCGCCTCTTACGGCAGTTATGTCGCGCAGCTCTTCGCCGTCACGCACCCGGAGCGGGTTTCCGGGCTGGTGCTGGATTCCCCGGTCATGGGGGCCGGGGACTACGCGGACATCCGCGCCCACGCCCGGGACCTGTTCTGGGACGGCACCCACGAGCCCACCAGCAAAATCGCCGAGAAGCTGCGCTGTGCGGTTGAGGCCGGGTGCGTAGATCAGGTGGCCCTGGGGTTGGCGGTACGGATGGTGTTCAACGTGATGGGGGAGCAGGGCGTGGCCCAGCTGGCGCTGCTGGCCTGTCGGCGCAGCGGGGCCCGGCTGATCAACGCGCTGCCCCGCGCGCACCGGCTCATCAGCAATATCCACGGCCCCTTCGTCGTGGAGTCCACCCCCGTGGGCACGATCGCCTACCGCGAACTCAACTACGCCCCCGCCCCCGATGGCCTGCCCTTCGACCCCGGGACGGAACAAGCGGAGGATGCGGAGAGCTTCCCGAGCTTCCAAGGGGAGTCGGCCGATTTGTGGTCCCAGGTCCCCGAGCTGCACGTTCCTATCGCGATCCTGTCCGGCGCATGGGATCTGGTGGCACCCCCGCCGAACGCCCGCAAGCTGGCCGAGCGATGCCCGCAGGCCCAGCTCATCGAGGTTCCCGGGGCGGGGCACAGTTTCGTCGACGCCCGCTCGGAAATGGTCCGGGAACTGCTGCAGGTGGTCGGGGAGCGCGGCGTGGAGGGGCTGCGGGAGCATCACGACCGGCTGGAGGATTTGGGCGCTAAGGTGCCGCCGTTTTCCATGCCGCGCGCGGTGCGACTGTTGCTGGGCTCCGTTCGAATTATGGACGCCATGTCCCGCGCGTCACATGGCTGGCGCCAACGGATGGGGTAGCGGGAGTGTCCACCCGTTAAAGTGGTGGGAATGAGTGGCAGCCAGGGATCAGGAGATGGGCGCCGGCGGCGCCGGCGCTCCCGGTCGCGGGCGCGTTCGCGCAATTCGGGGGGCAACCAGCAGCAACAAGGTTCGAAGTCGGCCGTCGCTGGAGGCAATTCGTCGGGGTCCGGGAGCTCTTCTGCGTCGGGCAGCTCAGCCGAGTCGAAGGCCAATACTGGGCCAACGGGGGTCGGCAAGGGCGGGCAGAAGGGCGCGAGCGACCGCCGGGGGAACACCGCAAACCGTGGGGGCGGAGGGCGCGGTGGCTCTGGGCGGGGTAGCTCTGGGCGCAAAGATACGGGTCGCGCCAGCAACCGGACCGGCGGACATCGCTCCGGGGCCGGCCGCGGAGGCGGGGGCCGTAGGGACGGCGGCCGCGACGGGAATCGCACCGGCCGGTCCCATGCCCCGCAGCATGGCCGCTCCCCCGGAGGCCGGTCTACCGGTCGCCCCGGCGCGCCGACCACCCATACCCACCGGTCCAGCTCTCCGGCCGCAGGCCGGACCCACTCCGGCGGCCTGCCCTCCGGGGGTGTGGGTCGGCGTAGTCCAGCCACCCCTTATTCTGCGGAGCATCCCCAGCACAGCGAGCTGCCCTTGTCCGTGGAGACCTCCGCCGGCGGGCTTGTGCTCTCTGGGCTGGCGGAGGCCGTGCGTTCCGACGGGTCAGTGGACCTCACCCGCATCTACGTAGCCCTCATCGGGCGACTGGATCGACGCGGCCGCCTGCTGTGGTCCATGCCCAAGGGGCACGTCGAACCGGAGGAATCCCAGCACGCCACGGCGGAGCGGGAGGTTTGGGAGGAGACCGGGGTGTCCGGAGAGGTCATTGCGGACCTCGGCACCATCGACTATTGGTTTGTCTCTGATGGCACCCGGATACACAAGACCGTGCACCACCATTTGCTGCGCTTCGTGGACGGGGACCTCAACGACGAGGACCCGGAGGTCACCGAGGTGGCGTGGCTGCCGGTGGACCAGCTCGTGGAGCATCTGGCGTACGCCGACGAACGGCGATTGGCCCGCACGGCCTTCGAGCGCCTGCCCGAGTACGCCCGAGCCGAAGCCGAGGCGGGGAGGGCCACGCCGCGATAGGTTGACGGCGGCGCACACATGATGAGTGCTAGACGTAGGGCGAGGGCAAAGGCACCAGCGGCGATGAGTACGGACCCGGTGGGGAAGGCGGCAGCGGCGGCGGCATCGTCGGGTGCCGCACCGGCTGAAGACGGCTCTGCCGGTTCCGCGCAAAGACGCACCCGGTGGTTCTTGCCTTTCCGGCATTCGGCGCTTGGACATACCCTGCTGGCCACTGCCGTTGCCGTGGGCGTGGGCAGCATGGGCCCTGGGCCCCTCGCTGTCCCCGCGGCCCAGGCCCAATCTCTACCTACCGCGTCGGCAGACTCTCGAGGCACCCCTGTTCCCCACAATCCGCAGGACCAGGACGAGGCCGCCGTCTGGGCCAACCCCAACGGCCGGTCCACGGACCCACACACGGCGCTCGCCGTGACCCTCACGCGCGCTGACCCCCCGGTGATTACGGCGATCGCGGACAATTCTGGCACCGGCTCGGCCCGCGTCGACCGGGACCCCACGTACACTCTGCGCCTGAAGAACCACGGCTCCGCCCCGGCCACCAACCTCTCCGTACAGCTACTGCACAGCACTGCTGCGAGCACCGAACAGTTGCGGCTTGCCCAGTTGTCCAACGTGGGTGAGTACCCATCCACGAGCCGCCGGGTGGACATCCCCGGCACCCTGGCCCCCGGGCAGAGCCGGGACGTCCCCCTCACGCTCAAGCTCACCTCCGGTTCAACCACGGCCACCAGCGCCCCCGGCCAGGGTGAGGTTAACGTCCCCGGGATTACTGGCCCGGGCACCTACCCCCTGGCTTTCGCGGTGAGTGCCCAGCTCTCCCCGCAGAGCCAATCCAGCGGCACCGGTGACGCCCAGCTCGCGGCGGTGACACGCACCACTCTCAGTATCACGGGTCAGGCCAAACGGGATCAGAGTTCCCCCCTGACCTTCCTTTGGCCCCTGGCCGCCGAAACGCATGTCGCCGCTGGGAACACAGGGGATGCCCCCAACCGGGCCCCGCTCTACCTCACCGATGAACACCTGGCCCAGGAGATTTCCCCGGGTGGGCGGCTACGGGGCCTGCTGGATGCGTACAAGACAGCAGTGGAAGGACCAAACGGGAGTGATCTCCGGGCCTCTAGCTGCCTGGCTATCGATCCCGATCTGCTGGACACAGTAGATGCCATGACGGCTGGGTACATGGTCGGTTCGGAGGTGCCCAGCCGGGTGAAGGACCAGAAGCGGTTGCGGGACTCCTGGGGGGAAATTTTCAGCGGTAAGGACACCGACGCGGTACCGGGGACCGGCAGCGGCGCGGCCCGGTCCTGGTTGGCGGATTTGCGCCAACTAGTGGAAAAGGGCTGCAGCGTTTCCCTGCCCTACGCCGGGGCCGGCTTCGACTCGCTTGCCGCCGCTGGTCAGGACTGGCTGGCCGTCCACGCCTACGGGCGCGGACCGGAGACCATTCACCGAGTTCTTGGCGTATATCCCCTGCAAAACGTCGTTATCCCCGGCGCGGAGGGCATGGACGCCGGGCACCTAGACATGCTCGCGGCGGGCGCCTCTGAAGGCATCAATGCCTCTATGAACACTCGGTTCGAGGTCATGCAGCGCGGCGCCCCCGCCTTCCCCCCAGATGCGCAGGTCACAGCGGTGGTCGCGGACAACACGGTCCGTACCTTGCGGGAGGCCCAGGTGCCCCAGGCGGGTGCCGAGGGCGCGGATTCGGCGGCACCCCCTGGCAATCCCGCAGCAAAACAGGGCTGGAACGACCGCCTGTTCACCCTCACCCCGCCCCCGGATTCCCAGGCGCCCCTTCCACCGGGGCACCGTTTCCGCGCGCTGACCTATTCGGGGGCCCTCGGGGCCGTCCTCGCCGCAACCGGGGAGCACCCGGAGGTCGCGGGCTACACCAACCCGCAGTCTCGCTACGACCTGGCCGCGGACTCGCCGACCGCGCGGATGGGAGATGCCCTCGCTGCGCTCGATTCCGAACTAGCCCCGGGCAAGCCGGTCTTGGCGGTCCCGCCGGCACTGTGGACGGTGGATGCCGACGGGGCCTCGGCCTTCCTCCAGGCAGTGGGTACTGCATTCCGCCAGCAGCGGGCCACGCCGGCGGGCTTCGGGGATGCTCTGACGCCGAGGGGCGTTGCCCCAGAACAGTTGGCCCAGGGGACCCCCACCGTGCCCTTTGTGGACCCGGGGGAACCCTATGCCGCACACGCCCAGCGCATCTCCCAGCTAGAACGCTATGTGGAGCAGCTAACCCTGTTCATGCGCAACGATCCGAACATCACCTTGACCCGGGAAGTGTTCACCCGCCCGCTGTTCATCGACCTGGTCCGGGCGACCAGTAGTTACCGCAGCCGGGAGAAAACTGCCTGGTCGCAGTCGTGGGACGAGCGAGGCCATCGGTTGGACGTGGTGCGCGATGTCACTGCCACTTTGCGCCACAGCGTATCCCTCTTGCCGCCCAGCAACGTCTTTACCCGCACTTCCGCGGCATCCCCGCTTCTCGTCGTGGCCCGCAACGGGCTGCCCCTGCCGGTGTCCGCGACAGTCGGCTATCGGGTGCGCAATGGCCAACCCATTTCGCTATCGGTCCCCGCAGAGCAGGTGGTTCCGGCCCGTGGGTCCATCACATTGCCTGTGACAACGGACGCTGGTTCCGCCAATCACCAGACCGATTTGACCCTGTGGCTGGCCACTCCTTCCGGGGACCAGATCAGCGAGTCGGTGGAGGTCCGGATGCGTTCTGCCCCAGGGCGCATCCTGGGCCTACTGGCCGTGGGAACCGTGGGCCTGTTTGCCGCCGCCGTAACTGGACGGGTGTGGTGGCAACGGTCGAAGAGATCTGAACGCCCCCGTCCGAAGCCGCCTACGGGCGAAGCTCCCGGCGTACCATCGGATCGGCAAGGCTAGCCGGTAGCTGTTTACGGCGAAGAATACATTTCCCGCCTATGTTGTTCAGCGAGACTAGCCGTGTTAGACCCACACCCCCCAGGAGAGCTTTTCACCGTGAATGCCGATCAGTCTGCGAACACCCCCGCCCTCGAGCGCAAGGCCTGGCTGCAGTTCTACACCCCAAATACGCAGCCACAACTGGACTACCCCAAGGGCACCCTGGCCGAGATGTTTGCGGAAGCCACTAGAAAGTTCGCCGATCGCCCCGCTCTGTGGTTTCTGGGCACCAGCCTGACCTATTCCCAGTTCGGCGATCAAGTAGCCAAACTCGCGCAAGTGCTTGACAGTGCCGGGGTCCGCCCCGGGGACCGGGTTGCAGTCGTGCTGCCGAACTGCCCCCAGAACCTCATCAGTTTCTACGCGATCGTCTCCATGGGCGCCACGGCGGTCTACCACAACCCCTTGTACACTGCCCGCGAGCTAGAGGGTCCCTTTAAAGATCACGGGGCCAGGGTCGGAATTTTCTGGGACAATGCCACGGACGTGGCAACCCACCTGAAGACGCATACCCCCCTGGACACGGTGCTCACAGTGGACATGACCACCGCCCTGCCCCGGTTGAAGCGCCTGGCGCTCAAACTACCGCTGCCCCCCATTCGGGCCACCCGGAAGAAGCTGTCCAGCTCCTCCCGCAAGTTCGCCAGCTTCGACCGGGCTGTGCGCCGCGCCTCCCTGCGCAAGGGCCGCCGCGTGGTGGAGAAGGCCAGTCACCGGGTTACACCCGACTCCACGGCGCTCATCTTGTACACCTCCGGTACGACCGGGGAGCCGAAGGGCGCTGAGCTCATGCACCGCAACCTTATCGCGAATATCGAGATGGGATTGGCCTGGGTCGACGGTCTCGGCACTGGTGAATCGCCCGAACGAATGTTAGCCGCATTGCCCACCTTCCACGCCTACGGCATGGCATTCGGCGGCGCTCTTGCCCCAGCCATCGGGGGTGAGCTTCTCCTTCTTCCTTCGCCTGAACCTTCCCTCCTGATGTCGGTCTTTAAGAAGAGAAAACCAACCTGGGTTCCTGGGGTGCCCACGCTATACCGACTAATCATGGAACACGCCTCCAAGACGGGCGTTGATATATCGGGCGTTCGCTACTCCTTCTCAGGCGCTGCTTCTCTTCCACCTGCCATCGTCGACGAATGGGAACGTATGACCGGAGGCCTACTTGTCGAAGGGTACGGCCTGACGGAAACCTCGCCTATCGTTCTCGGAAACCCCATGAGCGAGGATCGTCGACCGGGTTATGTCGGGATCCCCTTTCCAGATACAGAAGCGAAGATCGTTGATCCAGAGCGTCCCGAGGTGGCCCGCCCGGACGGGGAGGCCGGGGAACTGCTTGTCCGAGGCCCGCAGGTGTTCAAGGGATACCTCAACAAGCCGGACGCTACCCGTTCCTCCTTCACCGGGGATTGGTTCCACACCGGGGACATGGCGGTGATGGAGCCGGACGGCTTTGTGCGCATCGTCTCGCGGATTAAGGAAATGATCATCACCGGCGGGTTCAACGTATACCCCCAGGAGGTAGAGGAAATCATCGCAGAATTCGACGGTGTTCAGCGGGTCGCCGTGGTGGGTCTGCCCCGCGATGATGGTTCCGAGACCGTGGTGGCTGCGGTCGTGCTGACGGGCAAAAATAAGCTTTCGGACGCCACCAAGACAGCGCTGAAAGAGCACTGCCAGCGCAATCTCACGAAGTACAAGGTGCCCCGGGAGTTCTATCAGCTCGATGAACTGGCCTGCGACATGATGGGGAAGGTGCGCCGCACGGAGGTGCGCCAGCAGGTCCAGGAGTTGCTGAACGATTAACCCCTGTCCCGTTCCCACCAGCGCCCCCGCCGTTCTCAACGGCACCCAGTGCGCGGCGCCTCGGCTCCCTAGCGCTATCGGTGGGAGCTGGTGAAAAGGCTGGCGAATACTGCGAACACGCCCCGGGGTGGTTAGACCCTGCCCGGGGGCGTGGGCAAAGATGGAACGGTGATTGACTCCGACCCCCCGCGCAGCGCCGCGCCGGGCCAACGCGGCCGCTTCCGGGCCGCGCGCCCCCCGGCACCGGCCCCGGCCCGCAAAAGTGCAGCCGTCCGGGAGGCCACCGCGCCGCCGACGGAAGACCATTCGCGGTTAGAACGCAGCCCACTTCCGCGCTCTGGTGGCGCTCGGGGGAGCGCGCCGGAATTGGCGTCCCAAAGAAGAAATAGCACCGATGGGGATGAACAGGTGGTCCGGGCGGGCGGATCCATGGCGATCGCCACGCTCATCTCCCGCATCACCGGGTTTCTGCGGACCGTGCTCATCGGCTCCGCGCTGGGACCGGCGGTGGCCAGCGCCTTCAACACCGCCAATACGCTGCCCAACCTCATCACCGAGCTGGTGCTGGGGGCGGTGCTGACCTCCCTGGTGGTGCCAGTGCTGGTCCGCGCGGAGAAGGAGGACCCGGACCAGGGCGCGGCATTCATCCGCCGCCTGCTGACCCTGACATTCACCCTGACATTGAGCGTCACCGTCCTCGCGGTCGCCGCAGCACCCTGGCTGGCCAGCATGTCCCTGGGCGAGCACGGCGAGGTCAACGTCCACATGTCCACGGCGTTTGCGTTCCTGGTGCTGCCGCAGATCCTTTTCTACGCGCTGTTCGCGGTGTTCATGGCGGTGCTCAACACCAAGGGAATTTTCAAACCCGGCGCGTGGGCCCCCGTGATCAACAACGTCGTGACGCTCGCGGTGCTATCGCTGTATTTCCTACTGCCGCCGGACCTCAAGCTGCACCCGACGGACAACGTGACCATCACGGATGCCTCGGTTCTGCTTCTGGGCTTGGGAACGACGGCGGGCGTGGTGATGCAGGCCCTCATCATGGTGCCCTACCTGCGCAAAGCCGGTATCGATGTGCGGCCGCTGTGGGGGATCGACGAACGGCTCAAGGCCTTCGGGGGGATGGCCATCGCCATCGTCGTGTACGTGGCCATATCGCAACTGGGGTGGGTGCTGAACAACCGCATTGCCTCCATGTCCAGCGCGGCAGCGCCAACGATCTACACGCAGGCCTGGCAATTACTGCAGGTGCCCTATGGCGTGATCGGCGTGACATTATTGACCGCAGTTATGCCCCGGCTCTCCCGCAATGCCGCCGACGGTGACGACAAAGCCGTGGTGAAGGACCTCACCACCGCCACGAAGCTCACGCTGCTGGCCCTCATCCCCATCATCGTGTTCTTCACGGCCTTCGGTACCCTCATCTGCAGCGCTCTATTCTTCTACGGGGACTACCCCCTAGATGCCGCCAACGTGCTCGGCTGGACGGTGAGCTTCTCCGCGTTCACCCTCATCCCCTACGCCATCGTCCTGCTCCACCTGCGCGTCTTCTACGCCCGGGAGGAGGTGTGGACGCCCACCTTCATCATCGCGGGCATCACCATCACCAAGCTCGCCCTGGCCTTCACCGCGCCGCTTGTCGCCACCGAACCGCGACTCGTCGTCGTCCTCCTTGGAGCGGCCAACGGGTTCGGGTTCCTGGCCGGGGCGATCATCGGCGCCCGGCTGCTCGGGCGCTCCCTGGGCTCCCTCAACTCCCGGGCCGTGCTGAAAACCTCCGGATGGGCCGTAGGGGCCTCCGTGATCGCCGCCCTCATCGTCTGGCGCATGGACGTGGCCCTCGTGCGATTCGGCCACATCCCGCAAACCAACCCCTGGTTCGTCGGGCGCACCGCCCTGGCCGGGATCGTCTTCCTCGGCATCACCGGGCTCATCCTCTCCCGCTCCCACCTGCCGGAGGTCACCACGGTGGGGGCATCCCTGTCCCGCCTGCCGGTCCTGGGCAAGTTCATCACCGTGGACCGCGAGGCCGCAGCGAGCCCCACCACCAGCGGATCCCAGCCGATGCTGGCCGGGCCCGCCACCGCCCAGGAGGCCGCCCACGAAGCCGCCGTTGCCAACTCCCTGTTGCCGGCCCTGCCGCCGCTGTCAGCGGGGCGGGTGAGCGGTCCCCGGCTAGTGCCCGGCGCGCCGATCATAGGTGGGCAGTACCGCCTGCTCGCCGATCATGGCGGCTCCCCGGCAGCCCGGTTGTGGCAGGCCAGGGACACCAAAACGGGGGACGTGGTGGCGCTGACCATCATGGACCCGGCCGCCGCCATACGGGAAAAGGCGAGCTCCAGCGGCAATGGCCTCACAGACCTCAGCCGCCGCGTGGCCCAAGCCCGGGCACAAATGATCCAGCGCACCCGCGCCCTTGCGGAGTGCGCCGGGCCCGGCCTGACCCCCATCCGGGAGGTCGTGGACACGGTCGTGGGCGGGCCGAATCTCGTCATCGTGGTGGCGGACTGGGTGGCCGGCTCCCCGCTGACAGCCGTCGCCGAGTCCGGGCCGGATCCGTTGGCCGCAGGCTACGCCGTGGCGGACCTGGCGGACGCCGTAGCCCGCACGGGGGAGCGCGGCTGCGTGCTGGGCCTGGACCACCGCGATCGCATCCGCATCAGCACGCAGGGCGTGGCCACCCTGGCCTTCCCCGGTGTGCTGCCCAGCAATACCGCTGCACAGGACAATCGCGGCATCGTCGTGGCCCTGGAGCTGCTGTTGGAGAAGGTGCCTTATTCGGAGGTACCGGAAGAGCTTACGGCCCTATATCGGCGGGCAAAGAGCGGCGCCGACCGTTCCAGGGCGAAGGGGGCGAAGGCAGGCGGCTCACCGTCGCTGAGCCCTGCGGAGGTGGCCCGCCGCCTGCGCGCCCTAACCGCCGGGGACCTGCAGGTGGACCGCGACGCAACCCCGGACCCCACAAACCGGGCCGGGTTCGGCGCCGCCCGTAATCGGCCCCGCTCCCTGGCCAGCGCGGGCCTGGTGGCCTTCCTTTCAGTCATGCTCGTGGCCGCCGTCATCGCCGCGGCGATCAGCTTCTTCGGGGCGGGCCGCCAGGATTCCCCGCTGTCCCCCAACTCGCTGCGCCAGGGGGCCACGGGGGGTGCTTCGCAGGTACGGCTCGCGCCCCTGGCCAACGCCCAGGAGTGGATGCCCACCAACGGCCCGGGAACGCCCGACGATCCCCAGGGCGCCGCGGCCATCGCGGACGGCAATCCCCAGACCTCCTGGGTCTCGGACCAGTACAACAACCAGCTCGGCGCCGGGCCCGCGTCCCTCAAACCCGGGATCGGGCTGATGGTGGACCTGCCGCGGGGCACGCAGGTGGCTGGGGTGCAGCTCAGCGGCCTGGCCCCCGGAACCCAGCTAGAGCTGCGGCGGTCGGATGCCCAAACCCAGTCGGTGGACCAGGCCCCAGTGCTGGCCACCGTGGATGCCACGGATGCCACGATGACGGTCCGCTTCGACCAGGGCACCCCGACCGTGGTGGCCGGGCCGCAGGAGCTCGTTCCCGGGCAGGGCTCCCGGGGTTCGGGCTCCCCTAGTGCATCGGCGGGGGTTACGCCCACTGGCTCCGACGAGGGTGGTGCTAGCGGTCCGACGGAGAGTGCTGAGACGGCGCCGGGGCAGGTGGCGTCCACAAATGGAGGAACCCAGCGCCTCGACCGCCTGCTAATTTGGATTACCAAGCTGCCGATGCCCAAGCCCGCTCGGCTGGCGGAGGTTGCGGTCGCCGGGCAATTCGATGGGGGCACAGATGGGGTAACGACGCCACCTAACCCCACGCCGGCCAGTACTGCGCCAAGCCAGGAGCAACGGCGCTAGACCCCGAAGGGAGGGGTTGGGGAAAGCGCGGCGGGGACGGGGAGTTTTCCACATCCCCGCTCTGTTCGGGATGGACCGGGTAGCCCCTTTTCTGGGAATCTCGCTTCTAGCACCGGCGCACCTCCGCTGAGGTCTACAGCGTGCCCCCTGCCTAAGCGGCGCGGTGGGGGAGGTAAGAGCAAGCGGGGGAGCGACTGGAAGCGAGCAGGCCACGGGGTTGTCGAGGGGAAGAAGGGGGAAGAGCGCACATGCAATCCGTGTGTTCACGTCCGACTGAGGCGGTTGGATCGGGGGAACGGCCGAAACAACGACTCGGTGCGAGAAGGGGCGCGGGGGAAGGTGGCGGTGGGCCGCGGGGGATGCGCGGGCTCGAGGGGTCCAGCCGGATGTATGGGCGGGCTCCCCGGAACGGCGGCTGCGAGGATGCCGCGGCGGATAGAGAGCTGCTGCGCCGGCACCAGCAGGGTTGCGGGCAGGCCTTTGACCGGTTGCTCCATCGCCACCGGGCCAAGCTGAGCTGGGTGATCCGGGCCAGCGGAGTGAGCGCCTCCGAGCATTCGGACGTATTTCAGGAAGGGGTTTTGCGGATGCACCGGAGCGCGAGTAGCTATTCCGGGGCTTCCTCCGTGGCTACGTGGATGACCGCCATCATGCGCAATACGGCCCTGAGCTTCCTGCGTGATCAGCACCGCAGGTTTTCGGCGGAGCTCACAGACTTCCTGGACGATGCCTACCGGCCGGATATCCTGCTGGCCACCCAACGGCCGCGGGAACCGTTGGAGGAGCGGTTAGATGTGGCCCGCAGCTTGCAGCGATTGGATCCGGATCTGCGAATCGTGCTGGTGCTTACCGGCCTGTGCGGTTACACGACCGGGGACGTGGCCCGGCGCCTGGGGGTACCGGAGGGGACCGTGAAATCCCGAAAGTTTCGGGCTTCCCAGCGGATGCGGCAACTGCTGGGGCAGGTGGAATACGCGGGTTGTCCCGGCCGTTAAAGGCACCGTTAAACTCGGTTGGAGGTCACATCGCGACCGCTCACGCTACCCAAGGAGATCTGCCCCATGGACCTGCCCTTCCTGCAGCCCGACGTTTCATTGCCCAAAGACGAACGCAAGGGTGGCGGCCAAGAGGCTTCGGAGCAGATGGCTTCGGAGACCCCCAGCGCTTCCGCTGCGGGGGAGGGGATCCGGGATCTCATCATCATTGGCTCCGGCCCGGCGGGGTACACCGCCGCGGTGTACGCGGCTCGTGCCGAGCTGAAGCCCCTCGTGTTCGAGGGCATCGAGTACGGCGGGCTGCTCATGCAGACCACGGAAGTGGAAAACTTCCCCGGCTTTTCCGCGGGCATCATGGGGCCCAACCTCATGGAGGAGATGCGCAGCCAGGCTGAGCGCTTTGGCGCGGACCTGCGCATGGAGAACGTAGACAAGGTGGAGCTGCACGGCGATATCAAGCGGGTCTGGGTAGACGGTGAGGAACACAGGGCGCGGGCCGTTATTTTGGCCACTGGTGCCGCACCCCGCTACCTGGGGGTCCCCGGCGAGGCCGAGCTGCTCGGCAGAGGGGTTTCCGCTTGCGCCACCTGCGATGGATTTTTCTTTAAGGACAAGAAGATTGCCGTGGTGGGCGGCGGCGATTCCGCGATGGAGGAGGCGGATTTCCTCACCAAGTTCGGCTCTAGCGTGACGATCATTCATCGGCGGAACGAATTCCGCGCGTCTCGCATCATGGTGGATCGGGCCAAAGCCAACCCGAAGATCCACTTCCTCATGGAGTCGCAGGTGAAAGAAGTGCTGGGGGATAAGGCGGTAACGGGCCTCAAGGTGGAAAACACCCGGACCGGGAAAGTTACCGAGGTGGAGATGGACGCAATGTTCGTTGCCATCGGCCACGATCCCCGCACCGAGGTGTTCCGCGACCAGGTCGCGCTACAACCCAATGGCTACGTGGAAGTGGCCGAGCCCTCCACGCGCACGAGCGTGCCCGGGGTGTTCGCCGCCGGGGACCTCGTGGATTCCCACTACCAGCAGGCCATCACTGCGGCTGGCTCGGGATGCCGGGCCTCCTTGGACGCCGAGGCTTACCTCGTCGCCACACCCGTCCTGGCAACGCAATAAGGGCCGTAGCGCAGACAGCGGCGCAGTGCGGTGGGGACCGGCGCACGAGGCCGCGGTGTCAGGGGAGGGGGAAGAGGGGGTGGGGTAGCGCGAGGTTGCGCTCGATATGCACCCCACTTTTCTCCTTCGCGTCGGATGTGGCCCACCCAAGCGTTTCACCAGCGGTTTTGCTCTCGTACCACCGTACGATGACATCACTACACCCGATCAGTAACCTAGTGACGTATCCGAGGTCGTATCCAACGCCGTACGCGCCAACCGGACCTCCGCAGCTGGCTACATTTAGGAGAAAGGCCCCACCTCTCATGTCCTCTTCGGACGCCTCCACCGCCATCCACTCGATCACCCAGAACGAGTTCCACTCGGAAGTGGTCGAGGCAGAGGTCCCGGTTCTTGTGGATTTCTGGGCTGAATGGTGCCAGCCCTGCCTGCACATGAATCCCGTTCTCGAGGAACTAGCCGAAGAGCTAGGCAGCCAAGCGAAAATCGTGAAGGTGAACCTGGATGAAGAACGCGTTCTCGGGGCCATGTTCCAGGTGATGAGCATCCCCGCCCTCTTCATCTTCCACGGTGGCAAAAAGACCCGCGAATTTCACGGGGCACAGAGCAAGGACACTCTCAAGGCGGCTTTGTCCGCTGGCCCCGTAGAATGATGTCGGGCCTGGTCAAGGTTTGAACATAGCGTGACGATATTGTGATAGAGAGGATGCGTTTCTCCCGGTGAACAGGCTTATTCTTCAGGTCGGGGATTCCAGCCCCCGCGTGGCTGAAGTCAGGGGTGCACTGGCCCGCCTCGGGCGACTCGAGGGCTTCACCGGCGATCTCACCGGTCGAGACGTGCAGCGGTTCACCGAAGTCGAGGAATACTTCGATCCGGGCCTCGCCACCGCACTCAAAGCCTTCCAGCAGTCCCGCGGCATTATCGCCGACGGCACCATCACCGAAGGAACGCTCCGCGCGCTACGGGAAGCAAGTTACTCCTTGGGAGCACGGGTCCTATCCCTCCAGGCCAACCACATGGTGGGCGACGATGTCGCGCAGCTACAGACGCAGCTCCACGACTTGGGGTTTTACACCAGCCGTGTCGATGGCCACTTTGGGCCGGCCACCCACTCCGCAGTGGCGAATTACCAACGCGACTACGCCCTCACCCCGGATGGCACGGTGGGTCCCGCCACTCTGCGGGCGCTGTCTTATCTCGGCCGCCGAATCACGGGAGGTTCGCCCCAGTCCATTCGGGAGAAAGAGCAGATCCGCGCGGCCGGTCCGCAGCTTTCCGGCAAGCGCGTGGTCATCGATCCAGGCCTCGGCGGTGGAGCCCCCGGTTACACGGTGCGCGGACGTTATGGGGAAGTCACCGAGGAGGAGATTCTGTGGGATCTCGCCGGGCGCATTGAGGGCAGGATGATCACAGCCGGGATGGAAACCATCATGTCCCGCACCAGATCCGCGAACCCGACGAACCAGGACCGGGCAAACATCGCCAATGCTTTCGGCGCTGACCTGGTCATTTCCCTCCGCGCGGATATCTACCAGAACAAGAAGGCTAACGGGGTGGCCTGCTTCTACTTCGGCTCACACTCCGGTTATTCCTCGATGATCGGTGAGAAGCTCTCCGGATTCATCCAGAGGGAAATCACCGCACGCACCCCGTTGCGAAACTGCTACAACCATCGGCGAACGTGGGATGTACTGCGCCTCACCACGATGCCGACGGTGCAGGTAGTTCCCGGTTATCTCACCAACCCCGGTGACGTGCAGATACTGACAAACCCCGAGATGCGCGACATTATTGCAGAGGCAATCGTTGTGTCCGTCAAACGTCTTTATCTCCTGGACAAGGACGTCCACGCTACCGGCACGTATACCTTCAGCGAGCTGCTCAAACACGAGAGCGCCCGCTAAGAACCCAAAGCATTGCCATTCCGCCCGGGGGGCGCCGACGCCTCCCCTTTGTGGGGGCAGGTGGAGCTCACCGTTTTGTTATCGTACGCCCACTTTTCGTGGCTTGGCCCCACCCAGCACTGTCCTCAACGGCCTAGCCTGGTTGACCGCGTCGTGGTCTGCCTCAGCAAACCGGGCAAAGACTGACCTCGTTCCGGCGTTTTCCTTGCGATAGCGGGGAATATGGGGATGCTGCTGTACCACGTGAAAGCCAGACGCCAGGAGTATTTCCGCGCTCATCAACGGCGCAGTCGGCTCGTCCGCGCCCACCCATCCATAGGCCTCAACTGCTTTCGCCCCACGTCGACTCGTCTCCGTGAGGACCGTATCGATTAGTTGGTGCTCTAGATAGAGCCCGTTAAACGCCGGTGCGACATACACCGTGGAGAGCAGCACCGCGTCAGCGGAAACGGAACCACTGGGCATCTTCGCAGATCCAGGCAGGTAATTCGGAGGAGCGAAGAAGGTGGTGGCAGCAGCAGTAGGGGACGTGAGGTTGCCGCTGCTGTGGACGAAGGCCGTATAACCGCAGATTCCCCACTCCATGAGGACACGTTGGATCCACAGTTGTTTATCAAAAGCGGGGTCTTCGCAGCACGCTTCGGAGTCGTCCGCGTTCCGTGGAAGCTCCCAGAAGACGCTGTTCGCCGCCGTGCGCTCGATGGAGTTGGCTGTTCCGGCGGTAACCGCCCGGACTCGCACGTCCATCCCCGCTCTCCTTCCTGATTCCGTTTGCGTCGATGTTTCACGTGAAACATCGATCACCTCGCCCCTTCGTCACACCCCCAAGGCAAGTGGTGGAAGAGGGAAGCTACTGACAGGGCTGTGCATGGGGTTCATACAGACCGCCTGACCTCAGCCCTCGCTGTCTACACGAAGCAGTTCCACGATGCGGTCGAAATCCTCGGGGCCGGCAAACTCCACGACAATCTTGCCGCGCTTCCGTCCCATCTGCACCTTGACCTTGGTATCCAGTGCTTCCTGGACATCGTGCACCCAGGTTTCCACCCGCTCGGGGAGCGGCCGCGGGGGTGGGGGCGTTTTCGACCCTGCCCGCTGCGAATCCCCTCGATTGAGTAGCGCGACCGCCTCCTCCGTAGCGCGAACGCTCAACCCCTCGGCCACGATCCGAGTGGCCAGTGCTTCCTGCGCCTCTGGTCCGACCTTCACTCCGAGCAAAGCCCTAGCGTGCCCGCTGGAGAGCACACCGGCTCCTACACGTCGTTGTACCGATACGGGAAGCTGCAGCAACCGGATCATGTTGGTGATGAGGGGCCGGGAACGTCCGATCCGCTCGGCCAACTGGGCCTGCGTGACGCCAAACTCTTCCAGAAGCTGCTGGTAGGCAGCCGCCTCTTCCAGAGGATTGAGCTGGACTCGGTGAATATTCTCCAGCAGCGCATCCCGCAACATGGCGGAGTCCTCGGTCTCACGAACGATGGCCGGGATGGTCTCCAGCCCCGCTTCCGAGGCTGCGCGCAGGCGGCGCTCGCCCATGATGAGCTCGAAAGGCTTGTCTCCGGTTGAGGCGGGCCGCACGACGATCGGCTGCATGAGCCCGAATTCGCGGATCGAGTGCACGAGCTCCTGCAGCGCCTCTTCGTCAAACACCGTCCTCGGCTGTTTGGCGTTAGCGGCAATACTGTCTAAGGGGAGCTCCTGATAGGTTGCCCCGATGTCGCCTGTCCCGGCCGAATCAGCCGTCTCGCGACCCGATTTTTCCACGCCACCAGCAGGTGCACGATTCTGTGCCGAATTCCCGGCGCCACCAGCAGGCTCACGATACTGTCCCGAACTCCCAGTATTGGCAGGGGAGGTTCCTCCACGGGTATGCGTGCCCAGTTCGCCCTCGTTCACGCTCCGTTTGGTCGCAGCGCACCCCTCACCCCCAGTGGCGTCGGGGTAATCCGTCAGCGAGCCCCGCCGCGCACCTTGTGGCGTTGCCCCCTTGCGGGTACCGCCCTCTCCGACCCGACGCGCAGCGCCACCCTGTGCCGACTGATTTCCCCCGCCAGTGCCTTTGCCCAAGATGACGTCCGCCGCCCCGGCCCCCAAGCTAGGACGCGCCGGACCGGTCGGGATCAAGGATGCCAAGCCCCGGCCGAGTCCACCTCGCTTCTTGGCGGACTTGACTGCCTCTGTGGAGGGCAGCCCCGACTTGTCGTTGTTGGTTGATGTCTCAGCCATGGTTGTGCTTTAAGCCCTTCAGGAATGGAGTTCGGGAGCCACCCCGATGGGGGCGCTTTCGGCGGTGGGAAGATAGTCTCCGCGTTTGGCCAGTTCGATCGCTGCGTCGAAGTAGGCTAGGGCGCCCCGGGATCCGGCGTCGTATTCCAACACTGTCTGACCATATCCGGGAGCCTCAGATACCTTCACTGAACGGGGAATCCGATTGACCAGCACTACCGACCCGAAATGCCGGCGGACCTCCTCCACCACCTGCTCGGATAGTTTGGTGCGCCCGTCGTACATCGTGAGCAAAACGGCCCCGACGTGCAGGTTGGGGTTGAGGTTCTCGCGGATCATGCTGATGTTGCTCAGTAGTTGGCCCACCCCCTCCAAGGCGTAATACTCGCACTGGATCGGCAGCAGGACCTCGTCCACGGTGGTCATGGCATTGATCGTGAGCAGCCCGAGCGATGGAGGGCAGTCCACAAAGACGTAATCAAATCCCTGCTCGGCAAGGAAATCGTCGTTGAGCGCTTGTGCCAGTCGGTACTCCCGCTTCACCATGCTGACGAGCTCGATCTCCGCTCCGGCCAGGTCAATCGTCGCCGGAATGCAGCACACATTGGGGTTTGTTTCGCACCACTGCATCGCTTCGGCGGCGCCGATGTCTCCGATAAGCACCTCATAGCTACTGGGGGTACCCATACGATGCTCAGCTCCGAGCGCCGTAGACGCGTTCCCTTGCGGATCCAGGTCGATGACCAGGGTCTTGAGACCATGCAAACCAAGGGCCCACGCCAGGTTCACCGTGGACGTCGTTTTCCCCACGCCCCCCTTTTGGTTGGCGATCGTAATCTTTCGGCACCGCTCGGGCTTCGGAAGCTTCAGGTTCGCGGGGTTCGACATGCGGGCTGCTTGACGCGCTGCCCGGGCTATCGGCGTCTCGTCCCACTCGTTCTGACTCATTCTGTCCTAGGTATCCCTTCGATGTTTCACGTGAAACATTCTCGCTCGCTGCCCCTACAGCCTAGAAGCTTCACGAGATTGCCACCATCCGAGTCTCTATTCTGGACGCCCCCAACACAGCGCACCCCGGAACAGCCCGGGGGAGGGGAGGGCGAATCTCCGCCGAGCCGCCAAGAGTGCGATCGTACCCGCTCGAACCTCAGCGACGCCGTTCGACGGTAACTACGTAGGTTGGCTCGCTGAGTACAGCCCTTCCGATAGTCTCCACCCTCAGCGAGCCCCCGCCGAGCTTGCGGACGCCTGCCGCGTCGCGCTCCACCTCCTCGGCGGCGCTTGCCCCCTTGAGCGCCTTCACAGCACCACCGACGCGGCACAGCGGCAGCGACCACCTCATGAGCTTGTGGAGTGGTGCCACCGCGCGACTCGTCACCACATCCGCGCCACCGCACTCTTTGCGAACGTGCCCTTCCTCGGCGCGGCCTCTGACTACCACCGCTGGCAAGCTGAGCTCCTCCAGTACCTCCCCGAGGAAGGTGCACCGCCTCAGGAGAGGCTCCACAAGCTGCACCTCTAGGTCCGGCCGGGCGATGGCGAGAGGTATCCCTGGCAGGCCCGCTCCGGATCCGACATCCACCACCCGTGCCCCCTGCTCGATGGCCTCACCGAGAACCGCGCTATTAAGGATGTGCCGATCCCATAGCCGAGGGGTCTCGCGCGGACCAATGAGGCCTCTCTCCACCCCCGCCGTCGCAAGGAGTTCCGCGTACCGTGCCGCTAGGGGGAGACGTTCGCCCAACACCGTCGCAGCAATCTCCGGAACAGCGCCTAACTCCTCGGGTTCGCTAGTCACAACAGGCTCCTCAAATGTACTGGCGCGGGTCCATGGGAATGTTTCACGTGAAACATCGTACCTGCCGCACCAACCCTCACCGGTCGCGCTCACGGCCACGACCCCGACCCACCCGAGTCAACCATGTCCGGGCGCAAAAAAGCCCCCGCTTTTCCGCGGGGGCTCAAGGGCGGCTCATCGCTTCAGCGAAGCGGCATCCCTATTTCTTACGCCTTTTGGGGTTCTCGGGCCGGGCGCCGACGCGCGGGGCGCTGGTCCGCTTGGCGGCTAACTTCGCCTCTTTCTCTTCTTCTTCCTCACGATCCATTTTGGCGAAGAGCATCTTCTGCTGCAGCAAAGTCCACGAGTTGTTAGCGAACATGTAGAGGGCCAAGCCGATCTGCCACAGGAAGCCGCCTGTTAGATACATAATCGGCACGATCCACACCATCATCTTCTGCATCATGTCCATCTGCATCTGCATCTGAGCTGCCCGGGGGTCATCGTCCTTCTTGGCCGGGTTCGCATCCTGCTTACGCTTCGTGCGATCCATGCTCATCCGGGCCGTGAAGTGCATGATCACCGCAGAGGCCAGCATGAGCGGCACGATGATCACCATGATGTTCATCTTGGTGAAGTCCGGAGCAATCCCCTCCGGGGAGAACGCGGCATAGCTCTCCGGGTTCTGCGAGATGAATCCCGACAGCGGTGCACCGAAGAGCCGCGCGTCCAGGAAAGACTGAACTTCCTGCACCCCGAAGAAGTAGTTGGGGGTATTTCGGGTCTGCTCAACGCTCATCCCCAACTCGCCGAAGTGGTTGCCCGTGCGGTTGAAGGACCGGAGAACGTGGAATAGGCCCAGGAATAGAGGAAACTGGACGAGTACTGGCAGGCAGGAGGCCAAGGGGTTTACCCCCATCTCCTTTTGCGCTGCGCGAACCTCTTCCATCAACTTCTGCTGATTGCCCGCATGCTTCTTTTGCAGCTCGCGCATTTTGGGCTGGAACTCCTGCGTCCGCCGCATCGAACGCATCTGACTCACCGCCGGTTTCACCAGGAGGATTCGCACAGTGAACACAAGGAAGATAATCGCTAGCGCCCATGTGAGGCCGGAGGCGGGGTCCAGCACAAAGCTGAACACTTTGTGCCAAAACCACAGCACGCCAGAGATCGGATAGTAAATGAAGTTAAGCACGTCTGGAGGGTACTCCTGTGACTAGGGGTAAAGAACAAGGCTGTTATTTATCTCGCCAGGCGCGCCACACCACTCCAGCCGGGGTTGGACACGCTCGCGTAGCACGGCACCTTTCAACTTGAGCGTCGGTTCTCGGGAACCTTCAGCGTGAAGAACCTTCGGCCCGACCAGCTAACAGGCGCTGCCACAACCCCGGGCGCCGAGGGGGAACCGGGTCCCACCCGCCCGGGTGCCATGGCCCACATCGTGCCAGTCTAGCCGCCGACAGGGCAAAACCCTTGATTGGACCGAACCGCCCAAAGGCGGTCAGCGCGTACTCACTGCATGTCGGCTCAAAGCGACAACTGGGCCCCGCCTTCATGCTGGACAGATAGGCCCGATAGAAACCGATACACCTGCGGGCTAGGGGGGACCGGTCATCCCCATGTTCCACGGTCTTTTCCGGCTCCGGCTTCATGCCGACACCCGCCTAGTCCCGCCGCCGCAGTCGTCTACCGCGTTCGATCCTGGACAGGCAGTTGCGGATATCAGCCGCTAACTTCTCGCTACTGGCGCTAGCCGCAGCAGGGAGGGCTCGGATAACGACGGCAGAGCCCTGTGGAATCCAGCCTTCAGGTTGCGCCCTCGGGCCCAATTCTTTGAGGTAGATCGCCATGATGTGCCGAATGCGTCGCGAAACCCGATGGCGTGCCACCGCGTTGCCCACTGCTTTAGACACGATGAGTCCAACGCGGACGTTACGGTCCCCAATAAGTTGGACGCCCAGGCCCGCGATCCCGGTTGGACCTGGACATACGTAAACCACCACCGTGCGCGAACCCTTCTTCCATCCGTTTCGCGTTGTTTCGTCGAATCGACGGGAAGCGCGAAGGCGGTTTTCAGGGGATAACACGGTGGTGGCCTATTCCTTTTTGGGGCGTTCCGCTCTCTGAAGCACTGTATGGTGTGCTTGTTCCGGAACGCTACCCATAGCCCTGGGGTCTCTACAGAACCAACGGGAGTTAGAACCCCTAGGTGCTATGCCGTCAGGGTCTTGCGGCCCTTGCGCCGACGGGCGGAGACCACGGCCCGGCCTGCGCGGGTACGCATACGAGTACGAAAGCCGTGCACGCGGGCACGACGGCGGTTGTTCGGCTGGAAAGTACGCTTGCCCTTGGCCATGGTACTTCGCTCCTCTACATGATCGAATGACGCGCAGCCACCGGTGGTGCCTGTTACCCCTCGTCAACGCGGTGGTGGACGAAGGCGGTGGGTTTTTCGGCTGCGCACCGGAAAACAGTGGATTGAGGAAGACTGCTCCCGAAGCAAGCACCGCCCACGCGCTCGTGGGCTGGGTGTTGTTTCGCCGACCAAGGTCTTCCACTTGTGGCTTGCTCGGTCGGAGGAGAGTCTTCCGGCGGCTCCAAGGCACAACATCTGCGGACGTTCGTTGCAGAAGTCGTGGTGGGGCCATAGACGGTTAATAAGGATACGCAGGCAGCGGGGGCCCCGGCAAATTAGTGCCACGATGCTGTGTAGTACTCACCACCGTGGTTCTGCCCAGCTCATTGGGGGACACGTCCGTGCCTGTGGATAACCGGGTCACCCCCGAACCTTAAACCGTGAGTTTAGACTTAGAAAGTGCAGGTCAAAGAGTTTTCCCCAAGCGGTTTCAGTTGTCCACAGCAGCGCGGTATCTTGGGGATAACTGACTACCCACAGTTATCCACAGGTGTGGAGAATGTTGTGGATACGCAGGACACGGGTATCTTCGTGATGTGCACAATCCTGTGGGACTCCGTGGAAACTCTGGGCAGACGCGCGCACTGGGCACTTATCCACAGCTCCTTTGTTGCCGCTCCAGCGATCTACCCCCACACCACCATGCGGGCCGATCCGGCTCCCATGCCCATGACCGACAACACGCTCACCAACCGCAACCGCTAGAGGGAATATTCA